>DASSZN010000137.1:0-17097 GCA_035702805.1 Thermomicrobiaceae bacterium
ATCCCAAGTACATGTCTGATCGCATCGTGCGAGCGGTGGCGGACCTGCCGAGCCTGTGCGAGCACATCAACCTGCCGGTCCAGGCCGGTGACAACGAGGTCCTGCGGCGAATGCGCCGGACGTACACCGTCGAGTACTACCGCGACCGCATCGAGTTCATTCGAGCGACCATCCCCGGGGTAACCATCGCGACCGACATCATCGTCGGGTTCCCGGGAGAGACCGACGAGCAGTTCGCGCACACCATGGATCTCCTGGACGAACTTCGCTTCGACAAAGTCCATGTGGCCATGTATTCGCCGCGCCCGGGGACGCTTTCCAACCGCTGGGCTGACGACATTCCACGTGCAGTGAAGAAGCGCCGCCATCGCGCGGTCGAGACGCTTCAGGCGGAATTCCTGACTGCGCGCATGCGCGCCAATATCGGCCAAACCTACGAGGTGCTGGTCGACGGCATATCTCGCGGACGCTGGCGTGGCCGCACCCGCGGTAACAACCTGGTGTTCTTCGCGGCGGATGGAGACTGGAAGGGCAGGCTGGTCGACGTCACGGTAACCGAGTCGACCCCCTGGTACATGATTGGGGATGCGGTCGGCGTGCGCGAGTACGCCGTCCAGGGGTGACGGAAGGGCAGGAGAATTGTCAGTCTACCAGCCGGATGGCAGGAACCGGAATCTGCGGCACCAGGCGGACGCCGCGCGACAGGCCGCGGTGGCGGGTGATTGGACGCGGGCGGTCGACCTGAACCGTGCCATCCTCGAGCATTCGCCCCGCGACGCCGACGCCTGGAACCGATTGGGCAAGGCCCAGATGGAGCTCGGTGCCGCCGAGGACGCGCTCGAGGCGTATCGGGCGGCGCTGGCTATCGACCCCGGCAACATGATCGCGCAGCGAAATGTCGAACGCCTCGCGACTGTTCCCTCAGCGGCCGCGCCGGTAACCGGCGCGTCACGGCTGCGCGCCGGGGTGTTCGTCGAGGAGGTCGGAAAGACCTACGTCACGGACCTTCTGCGACCGGCCTCCCCCGACGTGATCGCCCGAGTGGCCCCCGGCGACGAAGTCGACCTGGTACCCGGGTCCGGCCAGGTTGACGTGCAGGACCGTGACGGCCACCGTCTCGGTCAACTCGAGCCGCGCATCGCACAGCGGTTGATCAAGCTGATCGGCGACGGGAATCGCTACCAGGGGTACATCGTCGCCATGTCTGGCAACACGGTGCGCGTCATCCTCCGCGAAGTCTTCCATAACCCGGAGGCTCCCGAGCTCACATCCTTCCCACGCCAGGCGAAGATGGCCGCGCCGCGGCCGTACCTGCGCGAGTCCGGCCGCTCCGCTCGCGACCTCGAGCCCGGCCTGCTCATCGACAGCGATGAGGAGGACGACGACGATTCTGACGAGGAGGAGGTCGAGGAGGTCGAGGGACTGGACGAAGAGGCCGAGGAGGAGGAGTTCATCGGCGAGCACACCTCCAATGAAGAGGAAGAGCCGCCGATCGAGCGCTGAGAACCGGTCACGGCTACCCGCATACAGCAGCGCGGCCCGGGAGTCTCCCGGGCCGCGCGTTTTCGTTTCGAGTCTCGAATTCGCCTCAGTGCAGGACGAACGTCGCGGCGATGATGAGCACGAGCATCGCCAGGGTGATCATGCCCAGCCGGGTCAGGTCCGAGCGGATCATGGCGTACTCTTCGTCGAGACGCCCCCACTGAGAGAAAGACGTGGGAGACGGTGCCACGGTCGGTCCGGTCCGAGCGGCCGACTCGGCAGTTGCCTGAACTTGCGCCTGCCGGGCACGGTAGGCCTGGAGTTGCGCCTCGCTCAGCCGCGGTTTGGCGTCTCGCTTCGTCCGGGTCTTGCGCGTGTTCGTAGGCACGATGGCACCTGCCTCCGGAGTGAGTCGCGAGCGGAATGTCGATGGCACCGACATGTGCCGGTCCCGGGCAACCCGGAACCGCGGCAACCACCGACCTGCCACCAGTATACCAACGACGCAGGCGGTCTCAGGTTCCGGGACCTACCTCGACGAGCGTGCCGCGTTCGATTCCCCATGACCGCGCCGCGTTGCCGCCGTTTACGCTGACCTCCAGGCCGCCGTGGCTGCCAAAGAGCGCCAGCGCCTCCCCGGGCGCGACATCTCCGTATGCCGTGACGATTCCCGAGATCGCGAGCGCACCGCAGCGCACCTCAATGCGATCGAGCGGCCACGGCAGGTCGTCGCGGGTGAGCAGCATCCGGCAATTCCCGAAGTGGTCCACCGACACGATCGGCACGGTGAGCGACGAGGGCACGCGCTGAATCTGTGGCAGCGGCAGGCGCACGATCGACTCGGGATCGCTGAGTGAGCCGACGACGTCGATTGAGCGACCCGACGCGAGGTGCGCCGCGACCACACCAAACAGGTCACGACCGTGAAAGGTGCTGGACACGTTCGCGCGATGGTAGGCCGGTCGGTCCAGCACCACGAGTTGCTCCGGAGACTCGGGACCCAGCACCAACGACATGAGCCCGTTGTCCGGCAGCACGAAGAGGTGACCTTTCCACGAGACCGCCACCGGGCGACGCGCGGTCCCGACGCCGGGATCAACCACGGCGAGGTGAACCGTCCCCGCGGGAAACGAGTTCCACGATGTCGCGAGTTGAAAGGCCCCCTCCAGCACGTCCTGCGGTGGAACGTCGTGCGTGAGGTCGACCAGGCGCGCTGCCGGGAAGACCCCGAGGATGATGCCCTTCACCTGACCGACATAGCTGTCGCGCTGGCCGAAGTCGGTCAGCAGGCTGATCAGCCCGCTGCGATGGCCGTTATCAGGCAACGTCGGACCTCCCCGCTTCGCGACGAGCCGCGCGGCGCGCGTCGAATTCACGAAGGTGCTCGGTCGCCCAGGAGAGATCATCGGGCGTATTGGCGTTGAAGAACGACAGGAGATCCGGGTCGTACCGGTGCACGACCGACTCCGGAATGCGCCGCACGCGGAGATCGTCAAGGAGGTCGGCCAGCTTCAATGAGCCCGCGACGAGGCGGCGCTCGATCGTGGGCAGGCATGCGCGCCCGTAGATCGCGTGGAGCGTCTCGAGCGTTTCGGACTCGCCCTGGTCGCTCCGACCGGCGTCGAGCGACGGCACCAGTACGTCGTAGTCACGAGGCTCTTCCGCCATGTAGCGGAGCAGGCTTCGGTTCAGGAACGGCATGTCACAGGCGACGACAAGGCAGTGCGCGTACGTCGCGGCCCGAAGTGCGGCGTGAATACCCCCGAGCCCGCCCCTTCCCGGCACCTCATCGACGACGTTTCGCACGCCGGGGCGCGCATCCACGGCGTCCGCGGTCACCAGAATCGTCTCCTGGCCGACCCCGGCCACGCGGTCCAGCACGCGATCGAGCAGCGACGCGTCCCCAAGTGGCGCCGAGGCTTTGTCCCGCCCCATCCTTCGGCTGCGGCCACCGGCCAGGACGGCCACGCTCAGCGGATCCATGCGCCCTTTCCCCTTGTGCATCAGCCGAGGTACACGGGCTCTATTCTACCCGCGCGGGTGCGATGCTCCGGGCTTGTGGATCATCTGGCCGCCGGGCGGTACCCTGGTCGAGCCGAACGGGGACCGAAAGCCCAACTCTCGGCCTTTGACCACGGCGGGTCCCCGCCCTATAATCGGGGTGACAGTCGTCTGACCGATCGAAGGGGACGACGAGCGCCATGCGGGACTACCGCACAACTCAGCGACTCACCGTGAGCACCCGGCACTCGCGCCGCGGTGCTCGTTTGTTTTGGCGTGATGGACGGGAGGTACGCCGCTCTCGACGGCACACGGCACGGTAAAAGGGCAAACGGTCCGCGGAAAGGAGAGAGGCTCGTGAATTCGAGCATCATCGGGAAGATCGAGAAGGCGCACCGCTACGCGGACGAGCCCGGCCGGGCTCAGATCGAGGCGCTGAGCGTCAAGTTCCGCGGTGACCACGACGTCTACGATGTCCGGCTTGCGGACAAGCAGTGGACCTGCACCTGCCACTCGTACGGGACGCTCGGTACCTGCAGCCACATCATGGCTATGGAGCGCCTGGTCGGCCCGATGATCCCCGACGACGTGCCGGTCAGCGGTCAGGCCAGCTACGCGAGATAGCGTCCCTACCATGAACGGGAGTCTGGCGGCGGGGCCGAGTCGGCTCCGCCGCGGTATGTCAGGCGTACTTGCGGCGAGGGGTGACGAGGACGCCGGGTCAGTTTCGCGAGAACTCGGCGGTGCTCATCGAGCGCTCGCCCTCGAGCCGGAACTCTCGGGTGACGACCAGCGAAAGTGTCCGGTCGATGACCTCACGGTCGTCGAATCCGGCGGCGCGGCTGTCGTGCCGGACGACCCACGCCACCGGCGTTGCCCGCGGCCGGCGCGCCTCGGGGACCGAGCCCGAGATGAGCTCGACGTTCAATGCGGCCGCCGCCGCAACGCTGGCGACCCAACGGCGCAGACGGCTCTGCCGGCCAATCGATTCTCGCGAGCCGACCACGCCTCGTCTCACAGCCTCTCGAAGCGCTCGACGTTCAGCACGAAAACGTTCGCTCCGCCCACCACGACCTCGACGAGCTCCGGTGGGTACCACTCGTGGATGTCACCGACAATCTCTGGCTGCACGGTCTCGGTCCGCTCGCGACCGTTGGCTTCGATGATGCGCAGAGCGCGTCCGACGTGGTGGTCGTCGACCCCCATGATCACGGTAGTGTTGCCGACACGCAGGAACCCGCCCGTGCTGCCGATGCGGGTCGCGCGGAACCCCGCCTGGGTTATTGCGCCCAGTAGCTGCTGGGCATCGTAGTCCTGGACGACGGCCACGATCAGCTTCATCGGTCGCGATCCTCCACCGTCATCGTCGCCCGACCATTGCATCGTGATGGTCTTCTGCCGGACTATAGCATAGCGCCCGAGGCCACCGGTCCGCCGTGATTCGGTGCGTTGGCTTGGCGCGGAGGGGATTCGAAGACGCCGATGACGGACCCGGTGCGCGAGCTCGCCGCGTTGACCTGGGCGGGGGCCGAAGGGATGCTCCGGCAGCACCCCATTGGGCTGCTGCCAGTCGGTGCGATCGAGGCCCATGGTCCCCATCTGCCTTTCGACACCGACGTTATCATCGCGACCGAGATGGCGCGAGGCGCGGCGCGTTTGCTGGATCGCGACGGCCTGGCGACGCTGCTGCTGCCGCCACTCACCTACGGTGTGAGCTTCGTCGGCACGTGCTTCGGCGGGACCTCGCCGGTCGACCCGTCAGCATTCGAGGCGCACCTGTACTCGCTGCTGACCAACATGCTTCCGCAGGGCTACCGCGCGATCGTGATCTGCAACGCGCACCTCGAACCGGCCCACGTCGAGGCGGTACGAGCGGCCGCGGGCCGTGCCGCGGAAACGACCGGGGTGCCGGTGGTGTTCCCGGACAAGCGCGAGGCGCGCTGGGCGGCACGCCTGTCGGAGGAGTTCCGCCGCGGGGCACGGCATGCCGGCAGCTACGAGACAGCCCTGGTCATGGCGGCTCGTCCAGACGCCGTACGCCGGGACGAGCTCGAGTCGCTCCCGCCAGTGTGGGTCGACCTGCCGGCGCGTCTGCGTGCCGGCGCTCGCAGCTTCGCGGAGGCCGGCGGCACCCGAGGCTACTTCGGCGATCCGGCTCGCGCCTCGGTGGACGAGGGTGAGATGCTTTTCGCGGCGTTGGCGGCGATGGTTCGCGATGCCGTGCTCGAGGTGCTCGCCGGTACCGGTGGCGAGGGCGTGAAGGGCGGAGAGGTCAGGTAACCCCATGGATCCGGACATCACGTGGTACGCACAGTCGGCCGTGCGGCTCGACCTCGACGGGGCACGCGTGTACATCGATCCATACCGCCTGCCCGACAGTGAGCCACCGGCCGACATCATCCTGGTTAGTCATCACCACGGGGACCACCTCTCGCTCGAGTCTATCGATCGCGTGCGCGTTCCGGCGACCGTCGTCATCGCGTCCGCGATAGCCGCCGAGCGGATCCCAGGAGAGGTCCGCGTGCTGGCACCCGGCGAGTCCATTGAGGTTGCTCAGGTTCACATCCTCGCGGTGCCGGCCTACAACATAGACAAGTTCCGGACACCGGGCGTTCCGTACCACCCGCGCGAGGAGGGGCACGTCGGGTTCGTCATCGAGGTCGACGACCTGAGCTTCTACTTCGCCGCTGACAGCGACGTCATCCCGGAGATGGGCGGAGTCGGTCCGGTGGACTACGCGTTCCTGCCGGTCGGTGGCCGAACGGTGATGACTCCAGAGGAGGCCGCCCGGGCAGCGGAGCTGATTCGCCCCAGCGTGGCGATCCCGGTCCACTACGGGGCCGAGACCGACGGGGCCGCGCGGCAGTTCGCGGCGCTCGTCCCGGATCAGGTGCGAGTCTGGATCATGTCTCCGGCCGAAACACGCTGAGGGTTGCGCCGCCCGCGATGAGCTCCGCCGCCGGTCACTGAAGCGCGGCGATGAAGTCTGACAGGGTGCTGAGGCCGCTGATCTCGACGCGCGGCTCGAACCAGCGCTTACCTACGTTCCAGTCCTTTCCCCCCCAGGCCGCCAGCGCGCCGCGATAGCCCGCCGCGGCCACGATCGCCTCGACGCTGCTGTTGTAGTCGCCGTAGGGATAGGCGATGAAGTCGACCGGACGGCCGGTGACCGCCTCGAGGTGAGCCTTGCTCGCCTGCACCTCCCACACCGCCTGGCTGGCCGAGATGCGGGTCAGGTAGGGGTGCGTCATGGTGTGCGCCTCGATCTCATTCCCGCGATCGGAGAGAGCCTTGATCTGGCTGTCGGTCAACTGGCTGGCTCCGGCGATGACGAAGAACACGCCATGGAACCCGTGCGCGTTGAGGATCGACGCGGCTGCCCACTGCGACGACCAGCTGTCGTCAAAGGTGAGCACGATCGGTTTGGACGGAAGCTCGCCGGTGCCGTCCAGGTAGTCGTACAGCTGGGCCATGGTGACCGAGTGGTACCCGTTGGCCTGGAGCCAGTCCATCTCCTGCGAGAATCGGCTGAACGGCATCAAATAGCGCGCGGCCGGGCTCCCGAAGTTGTGGTACAGCAGTACCGGGATGTGAATCGCCTGGTAGAAAAGGCTGGGGTCGTACGCCGGAACACCGGCCTGCGGAGGCACCGGCTGGGTCGACACTCCCGCGGCTGCCGCGGCTGTCGCGCCCAGCCGACCAAGTTCGACCTCGTAGGGCGTGCCTTTGAACTCAGGGTGGTACTCGAAGCGGGCGCGTTCGAAGTACTGTACCGTGTACCCGTTCTCCGTGAACTCCTCCGAGATTGGATATCCGAAGATTGCCAGCCCGCCATGGGCTTCCCAGTATTGCTTGAACCCGTAGGCAAGGTAGTGGCCCGTCGCGGCGAAGTAGACGCGGTCCGAGGTCGGTGGCGCGGCCGAGTTCGCCGGGTACGGAGTGAACGCGGGGTCGGTGCGCCCGGCGACCGCCTCGCGCCCGAGGAGTGACAGTTCCACCTCGTACGGGGTGCCGGCGTATTCTGGGTGGAGCTCGAACCGCGCGCGCTCGAAATACTGGACGGTCTGCCCGTGGCCCTGAATCGCGTCGGTCAGCGGGTAACCGAAGATCGCCAACCCACCTTGAGTCTGCCAGAAGGTGAGAAATGGGCCAGAAACGGTATGACCGGTGACCGGGAAGTACACGGCAGAGGGTGTGGCTGCGCCGGCCGCCGGCAGGCCAACCTGAGACAGTATCACGGCGAGAAGGGCGGCGATCGAGATACGTCTACACCATCGGATATGCCGCCTGCGGGACACCTCACCGGACCCCACGCGCGTTGTCCTCCCACGCAACTGCCTGGCTGGATGAGAATACCGCGCCGCATTCTAGCATCGGCGTTGCGAACGTACTAGGGTCTCAGGTGGCGTTCGAGAGCGACGTCGAAGTTCGGGAGCGCCAGGCAGCCCCCACAATTGGCCACCGGCGACGGGTGCTCCTTCAGCGTCGAGTGCGCAGAGCCGGCCCACGCGCCAGCGGTGCGCCGCTGCCGAGGGGTCTTCGCCAATCCCTGGCGCGGCATTCACTGAGACTGACCGATCGCCGCTCTCGAACCAGATCTCGCTGATACAATCCGCCGGAGTCA
This sequence comes from Thermomicrobiaceae bacterium, assembly GCA_035702805.1. Classification (GTDB taxonomy): domain Bacteria; phylum Chloroflexota; class Chloroflexia; order Thermomicrobiales; family Thermomicrobiaceae; genus DASSZN01. The sequence continues at coordinate 8,108 of DASSZN010000137.1, forward strand.
TCCGGAGATAGGTTGGTGGCGCGCGGCGGGCGCCGCGTCGACAGGCGGGGAGCACCGATGACAGAGCGACTCAAAGGCGGCCAGGCGGCGATTCGCGCGCTCGAGGCCCAGGGTGTCGACGTGGTGTTCGGCATTCCCGGCGTCCACACCCTCGAGCTGTACGACGCGCTGCGCGACTCGTCGATCCGCCACGTCCTGGCGCGCCACGAGCAGGGCGCCGGCTTCATGGCCGACGGCTACGCGCGAGCATCCGGACGCCCGGGCGTCGCGGTCATCATCACCGGACCCGGGATCACCAACGTGGCTACGCCGGTCGGCGAGGCCTTTGCCGACTCGTCTCCCGTGCTCGTCCTGTCGTCGAACGTCGAGCAGCAGTGGGCCGGGCAAATGCTCGGGCACCTGCACGACCTGAAGGACCAACTCGGCGTGATGGCGGCCGTCACCCGCTGGAACACCCGCGCCACGTCCGTCACCCAGGTCCCCCGCGCCGTATCCCGGGCCTTCGCCGAGATGGCCGCCGGGAGACCGCGTCCCACGCACGTGGAGGTCCCGCTGGACGTCCTGTCTGCCTGGGACGACGTGGCGGTCGAGCCCTCCACGCCGGGCAAACCGAACGCCCCGCGATCCACTGAGGTCGATCGAGCGGTCCAGTCGATCGCCTCGGCGCGGCGTCCCGTCGTCTACTGCGGCGGCGGCGTGATCACGAGCGGCGCGACCCCGGAGATCACGGAGCTGGCAACACGGCTCGGCGCCCCGGTGCTGACCTCGATCATGGGCAAGGGCGCCGTCTCCGAGGACCACCCCCTTGCGCTCGGAGCCCTCTGGTCGCGCGGGAACGCGGTCGACCAGCTGCTCCGCGAGGCGGATCTTGCCCTCGTCTTTGGATCCAAGCTCGGCGCCCAGGAGACCGACTACCAGCAGATGCCGCTCCCGGCCAACCTGATCCGGATCGATGTCGACCCGGTCGAACTGACGCGAAACTACCCCGCGGCGCTCGCCATCGAGGCCGACGCGCGCGAGACGGCCATCGCGCTGCTGCGCGCGCTCGAGGCCGGTCCGTCGTCAGAGCCCGCGTGGTCGACGAACCAGGTCGCGGACGTCCGCGAGCGAGCACGCACTCAGGCCTGGGGCGCGGACAAGCAAGGCTATGTCGAGGCGCTGCGGGGGGCCATCCCCCACGACGGCATCCTGGTCAACGATATGACGATGATGAGCTACGTCCTGTGCGGGCTCTACCCGGTAAACGAGCCGCGTACGTTCTTCTTCCCCTCGGGGTACGGCACGCTCGGCTTCTCGCTTCCCGCGGCGATTGGCGCCAAGGTAGCCCGGCCGGACGCCGTGGTGGTGGCGGTCGCGGGCGATGGAGGCTTCCAGTACACCATGCAGGAACTGGCCACCGCCGTTCAGTTTCGCCTTGGCATCCCGATCGTCATCTTCAACGACTCGACCTACACGGCCGTCAAGGACGCGCAGGCCCGAGAGTACGACCGGCGCTTCATCGCCGTGGACCTCATCAATCCGGATTACGTCAAGCTTGCCGACGCCTATGGCATCCCGTCGACCGTCGCGCGAACGCCGGACGAGCTGGGCAGGGCCGTTCGCGAGGCGTCGACCCGCGACCTGCCCACAATCATCGATACGCCGATCCACTTCGACGTCTGACGCGGCTCGGTGAGCACAAGGGGGGAAATCCGATGACCGCGCCCGCCACGCCAAGCCTGGAGGAGTTGGTCGTATCGCTGCCCGTTCCAGATGACCCGCAGCTGTCGCCCGACGGCCGCTGGGTGATCTGGTCGGCGACTCCGCCGGGAAAGACCGGCGACTTCCCTGAGGGAGCGCTCTGGATCGCGCCGGTAGACGGCGAGGTGGAGCCGCGCCGCTTCACCGGTGGGACAGGGCGCGACTACCACCCACGCTGGTCTCCCGACGGGGCGTCGATCGCCTTCCTCTCGGATCGTCACAAGCCCGGAACGTTCGCCTTGTGGCTCATTGCGAGGCGGGGCGGTGAGGCTCGCCTGCTGGTCGAGCGCGGTCGAAGCGTCGATGCGTTCTGGTGGTCGCCGGACGGCGCTCGCATCGCGTTCCTCGCACCGGATGAGCCCACGAGCGAGGACGAGCGGCGCGCACGTGAGCGTGATGATGCCGAGGTCTACGGTGAGCGCTGGCCGCTCAACCGCCTCCAGGTGGTCGAGCTCGCGACCGGCACCGTGTCCACGCTCCCGACCGGCGACGTCCACGTGGTCGAGGCAGCCTGGAGCCATGGCGGCGACCGCCTCGCCGTCATCACCGCGCCCACCCCAGAACTCGAGACGCGAGGATCCGGAGCGGTCTCGGTGGTCCCCCTCGACGGCAGCGCATCGACGCCGGTCTGCGGGGCGCCCGGCTTTGGCATTGGCCAGCTACAGTGGTCAGAAGACGGACGTGACCTGCTGTTTGTCAGTGGGCTCGATCGCGAGCCACAGGGATCTTCGACCGTCTACGCGGTGAGCGCCAACGGCGGCACGCCGCGCGTCGTCGGTCCGACGGTGAACGACCTGGAGTGCGCCTCACGGCTCGCCTGCACGCCCGACGGCGTAGCGGTCCTGTCGGTCGCTCGCGGCCTGACGACCGATTTGCGCCTGCTTGACCCGGCATCCGGCGAGCAGGAGCCGCTCTTCACGCCCGGGCGTGGCGACATCGAAGGGTACTCGGTCGGCGGCACCCGCAATTCGCGTGTGCTCGCGCTCATCAAGAGTTCGGGATCCGAGCCGCCAGAGGTGTGGGCGGGCCCGCCTGGCAATCTGCGACGCCTCAGCGATCACCATGCGCCGCTTCGCGCGTTCCGCTTCGGCACCCAGGAGGAGTTCCACTGGCGTGCGGCCGACGGCCTGTCGCTCGACGGCGTCCTCATCCGTCCGCCCGACGCCCCCGCCGGTCCCCTCGCGACCGTCGTGCTCGTCCACGGCGGTCCGTACAGCCGGACGACGGCCGGCTGGAATCTGCGGCCACAGAACTGGGGCCAGTGGTTGGCGGCTCACGGTTACCTGGTGCTCATGCCGAACTACCGGGGCGGCACCGGACACGGACACCGCTTTGCCGTAACGGCGCGGGGTGCCGTCGGGCTCGGCGACTTCGGCGACGTGATGTCGGGCGTCGACGCCGCCGTCGAACGCGGCCTCGCCGACCCGGACCGGCTCGGCATCGGCGGCTGGAGCCAGGGCGGCTTCATGACCGCCTGGGCGGTCACCCAGACCGACCGCTTCAAGGCTGCCGTGATGGGTGCCGGCGTGACTGACTGGGGCATGATGACGATGACGAGCGATCTGCCGACGTTCGAGAGCGTGCTCGGCGGGAGCCGGCCCTGGGATGGCGTGGGACCACACCAACACGCACGAATCTCGCCTATCTCGTTTGCCGCCCGGGCGACCACGCCGACACTGATTCTCCATGGGAGAGGTGACCCACGCGTCCCGGTCTCCCAGGCAATCGGGTTCGAGCGCGCGCTCCGTGAGGCCGGCGCGCCGGTCCGGCTTGTGGTCTACCCGCGCGAGCCGCATCGGATCGGCGAGCGCGCGCACCAGCTCGACCTGATGCGTCGCGTCCGGGACTGGTACGACCGCTGGCTCGGCGGCGTCTGAGCCAGCGACACCCCAGAACAGGCGCGCTCCGGGCGTGCGCTGGCGCTCCTCGTGCCGGCGCGTCGCAACTTTACCCGTACATGCATCCGCCTGACACTGGCCCGGCGAGTGCGATAGGTTCGGCGGTACCGGCGCGGCGGGCCTCGCGGATCGCGTGCTGATCCACGCGACACCTACCCGGACCGAGAACGCTCGTCTACGACCGCCAGAGGGCCACCTGCCGTGCTACCCGATTCCTCCCGGGACGGGCTACTCGGATCACGGAACGGCATCCTGCGACGTCGACCGTGCGCCGACCAGGCCGAGGTCCTCGACCTCCCCGGCGCGAACCCGGCAGAACTTGCTGGGAACCTCGCCGATCTACGCCGGGTTAATTGGCTGCTCGGCGGAGCGCGTCTGACGCTGCGAGGCCTTGACAGCCTTACACGCGGGCTCGACCCGGGTGCTCAACTGACAATGCTCGACATCGGTACCGGCAACGGCGGCACTCCAGAGGCCGTCGTGCATTGGAGCGCGAAGAGGCATCTGCGCGTGAAGTACTGGGCGTCGACACCAACCTCGCGGTGCTGCGCTCCGATGTAGATCGGCCAGCCAGATTGCCGGCGGGATGAGGATCGGCTCCTTCCGTGGGTGGCGCTGCAACCCCTCCACAGAGTCGCCGGGCCTCATGGCAATACTACCGACCAATCTGGCCCCCTTGCTGTCGCTGGTGGCCTACGTCCAGACCCTCGGCCTGGAGCGCCTCCTGGCCCGGCCCAGGCGCGGCATCCCGACCCTGGTGCTGGCCCTGCTCTGGCTGGTGCTCGCCTGGCGGGCCAGCGGCCGCCCCGACCACCTTGACCAACTCGACGAGCCCTTCCTGGCGGCGCTGCTGGGCCAGGACCGCCTGCCGTGTGCCCGCACGCTCCGCCGCAGCCTGGCCGCCTTCCCGGCCAAGGCGGAGTGCGCCGGCGTCGAAGCCGCCTACCTGGCTGAGCTGCCCCATCGCTCCGGCCGTAGCTGGGCCGCGGTCGATGCCCACCAGCTCCCCTATTGGGGTCGCGGCAAGCGCGAGCACTTCCAGCAGGGCTGGTCCAGCTCCCATGCCCGCCGCCTGCGCGGCTATCGCCTCTTGTAATCTCCGGCGCAGAAGTGGACAGTGAGGGGCCAGATTCCGGGAGAGTGCGTAATAGACGATGGCCCGGCGCCGGGCGAAGGAAGTCGCGGCGACATAGCGGGTGGCCACCAGGCGACAACCGCCGCGCTCACGCCGCCAACGGCAACAGTCCTCGCTCGCGCCCTGGCCGTCCGCGGCGGCAGCGCGCCACCGGCATGGTGCTAGCCTTCGTGAGTTCGTCTTTCCGGAAGAAGGCCCCAAGGGCCAGGGCATCGTCGATTGCCGTCGTCGTGCGTAAGGCGAAGTGCGGTGCTTGCCGGTGCCGGAACAGCCGGGCCGTGCGCTCGGCCCCGTTCTTCGTCGCCTCCCAACTTGCGTGGTCCAGGAACGGACTCAACCGATCGAAATGGGCAGGATCGAGCTTGTCGCTGCGCGCGGGCCAGCGGCAGGAGCTGGCGATAGCGCGTCGCCTCGTGCCAGCACCGGTGCCGTTCCCGCGCAGTGTCACGGTCACGACGGCGGCCCTGCTCGTCGTGCCAGATGGCATACCACTCCGCGAGAAACGTGCGTGCCACCTGCAGACGCTCACCCACGGGGCTCGCCAGCACCGCGTCGATCTGCGCCTGCTCCTCCGTGCTCAGATGGTCGGGCCGCCGGAGTAGCAGGTAACGCGCCGTCGTGAGCGCCTGCCGCGTCTGGCGCACGTAGTCCCAACTCGCCCATGGTGTTGGCGGTGGTGGCAGCGTGTCGTCCTCCTGCGCCAGCGCGGTGGCGACCAGCGCCGCCTCCGTCTCGGGGTCGGCGGCTGGGGGCGCCTCGCGCAGCCATTTGCCGACGGTCGTGGGACTAATGCCCAGTTGCCTCGCGATCTGGCTGTACGAGCGGCCCTGCCGATGCAGCCGGTGCACCTGCGCCAGCGTCGCCTGCCGCCGCGCTTGGCGTCCCCGCCAGGCTTCCGCCGCGGGATCGCGCTCCACCTCGGCAGGCGGGCACGCCCGTGGCCGGCCGCGCAGCTCGCTGGCCCGCCGGGACGGCTGGACCGGCATGGCCCGGAGCACCTCCTTGATGAGCTGGCCAACGGCGCTCGTGACGCGACGCGTCTCATGGAAGAGGCAGAGCTGATGCTCGGCCGCCGGCCAGACCTGGGCGAGCGCTCCCGGGTAGCGCGGCGCACCGTCGGTGATGACCTCATCCGGGGCGATGCCGGCCTCGCGTAGCCGCCCGAAGAAGGCGGACACCTCCTGCTGATCCACGCTGCCGCGGAAGAGTTCGTAGGCGACGAGGCGATCACCCTCGGGCGCGGCCGGGTCGACGGCCAGGAGCACGGCGACCTTCCCCTGGTAGACCTCATCGACGCACAGGATGCCCGAGAACTCCGCCACGACCCAGGGCAGATAGTCCGTGTCAAAGGCCAGGACATCGGCGTAGGTCCGGCACCACTGCCGGATCATCCCCTCGCTCGGCTGGACCCAGAAATCCCGCGCCAGCCGCGTGGCCACGCGCCGGATCGCCATGCCGTCCTGGTAGACGGAGTGCACGGCCGTCGCCACCACGCGATTGGTGTAGCTCGCGTCGGGGCGCAGGAAGGGCGGCTGCGCGCGAAAGGTGTGCCGGCACGCCGGGCAGTGATGCACGCTGACGGTGACGGCCAGCAGGGCCGGCCCCTCCAGCGCGATGTCGATGGCGGTGCGCGTAGCGGTCCCGATGCGATGGGCGGGCCGCTGACAGCGGTCGCAGGGGAGGCGCGGCACGTCCCAGCGGACCTGACCCACGACGCACGGGGTGGCGTTGAGGGCGGTGGCGTCGGCTGGCATGAGCGACCTCCGGACGGCGGGCGGCAGAGAGATCCTCCACTATACCGCTACCCGCGCCCGGCACCGGCCCTCGTCAATTACGCACTCTCCCGGCGCCCCGTCCACTTGTATTGATGCTGTTGGCGAACCCCGGTTCGGGCAAGTCGCGGTTAGACGTTGCTGGTGGCGAGGGCGGCGAAGGCTGGGTGGCGGGTGCGTGCCCGTGGTGCCTCGGCCAGCCAGGCGGCGACACGGCGGTAGTTGAGCGCGGTCGCGATCAACACGTGGTTCAGCGTGGTCTTCGCCAAGCCGCGATACCGCGACCGCCGGAGATCGCCGACGTGGACGCCTTGGGAGATCGTCCCTTCGACGCCCGCCCGACGGGCGTATTGCTCCCTAAAGTCCGGCGTTGTCTGACGGTGCCGGGCAGCCTGCAAGGCCTCGTATTCCTCCCGGTGTCGGATGTTCAACGACCGCTCGCGCTTGCTGGCAACACATTGCGCTCGGACGGCGCAGGCACGACAGTCCGCGGAGGCGAAGCGGATGTTGATCACCGGGTGGCCGTCCGCATCGTGTGTCGGCTTCCAGACCGCGCTGGTCTTCCCCTGCGGACACGTCGCCTGCTGTGCGCTCCAGTCGATCGTGAACGCGGCCATGCCGAAGCCCTGGCCCGCGCGGGCTTGCCAGCTGTAGTCCTTGTGGATCGGACCGACCAGGTCGCACTCGTGCCTGGTCCGGCTGGTCACCAGATGCGCGGCACTGACATAGCTGGTATCGACCAGGTGCTCACGGGGCACGAGCCCGCGTCCGGCGAGCCGATCCTCGATCGCGGTCGTCACCATGTTGTCGGTTGTCGTCGCCGCGGTCGTGGCGACGTCGGTGATCACGTTCGGCAACTCCGCCTCGCAGGTCTCGGTGAGATGGACCTTGTACCCGGTCCACACGACCTCGCGCTTCTTGCTCCAACGCGCATCCGGGTCGTAGGGCGAGTTGATGAGCATCGGCGCGGGCGGGAGGTCAGCAGCCAGCCGCAGCCGAAGGGGATCCTCGGCATAGAACTGCTGCAGCCAGACGCAGCGGAGGGTCTGCACCACAGGGACCTCGCGCAGCCACGCGGGAGCATCTGCGGCGTAGACCGCGGTCAGCAGACGGTGTCCGTCGGTGCCGATCTCCTCCGCGAGCGCCGTCCGCTCGGCCCTACCGGTCGGGAGCCGGTAGTCGGCAAAGCGCTGTCCGTAGCGATCAAACCAGGCCCCCGGGACCCAGGCGCGCAGCCACGCGGGGGCTACGCGAGCCAAGATGTCGAGCGCCTGTCGCAGCGTTTCGCCGATCATCTCCAGGCGACTGAGCATCTGGATCGCGGCCAGCACATGCGTCGAGTCGGTGCGCTGGCGGCTCCGGGGTTTCACCAACTGGTGCGCCTTCAAGTGCTCCAGCAGCGTCTCGAACAGGAGCAGTGCGGCGCCACCGGCGAGGAGCCGGGAACGGAACTCCGTCAGCACGGAATAGTCAAAGCCAGCGGCATCCAAGGGCAGGCAGAGCGCGTACGTCCAGTCAATGCGGCCACGGACCGCATCGGCCGCCTGCCGATCCGACAAGCCCTCGACAAACTGGAAGATCGTCACCAGCGCCAGCCGCGCCGGATCGAGTGCCGGCTGCCCGTCCCGCGGGTAGAGCGCGGCAAACTGGGGACTCGTGTACAGCGGACCGAGCGCGTCCGCCATGTCCAGGTAGGGATTGCCGCGGGGGAAGGCCGCCCGGGCAACGCGCGCGGTCTCGTCGGGCACCACGTAGCTCGGCTGTGGCGGCAACGACATCTCGAGCCCCCTCCCGTCTCGCGTCGGTGACCTCCCGTCACTGCTCACCCGAGCATCTTAGCGGACGGCATCGTTCCAGAGGGGTTCGCCAACAGCATCTTGTATTCCGGCGACTACACCTCTCTCTGGCGGTCGACACGGACACCGGCCAGATCATCGCCTTCCTGCTGGCCCGCGGCGGCTCGCGCGACTCCGGCGTCGCCGTCTCGAACGCGTTCGGCTTCGGCGGCATCAACGCGACGCTAGTGTTTGGTCATCCGAGGACGTAGCGACTGACCTGAACCCGCGCGCCGGCGACACGGTTGTGCCGTGCCGGGAGCCACGGTACGATCGGCCATTGACCATGTACTGCCGTTGCCCGGAAAGAGCCAATGCCGACGGTGCAACTGGGCCAGATCAAGGCCTACTACGAGGAGCACGGTAGCGGCGCACCGGTGCTGCTGCTTCACAACTACTTCGGCACGGTCGAGACCTGGGCCGCCCAGCGCGACGGGCTTGTCGCGCACTACCGGGTCGTCGCGGTCGACGCGCGTGCCCACGGTCGCTCGACCTTCCCCGGCGGCCGGCTACGGCTCACCGACTTCGCGCGCGACGTCGAGGTCCTGATCGAGCGGATCGACCTGGCACCGGCCCACCTCGTTGGCAGCAGCCTCGGCGCGCTCACGGC
>DASSZN010000222.1:0-10343 GCA_035702805.1 Thermomicrobiaceae bacterium
AGCTCGGGGAGGCGGGTCGCGGCCGGGTGGGCCGGCCGCGACCGGAGGATAGAGGCTAGCGGCACAGGTCCTCGAGCAGCGGCGCCCAGCCGACAGCCGGCTTTCTGGACGGTCGCGGCGCGAGGCGCGTCCCCAGCGCCAGCAGCAGCGCGCTCAGCCGGCCGCGCAGCGAGGCGCCTCGCCTGATCCGGGCGCAGCGGTTCGCCTCGCGGGCCAGCCAGGCGTACTGGCGCTGCCGAGCAAGCTCCCGCCGTCGTACCTCGTAGTCCAGCATCACATCCCACATGGCGGTGTCCCTTCTCGTTCGCGTGATCGGACGGCGGGGAGGTGCGTGTCACTTCCCCGACCGGGCTGGAGCGTAACCGCGGGCTCGGCCGGTGGCGTGAAGAACCTGTGAGGCTGGGACGCGGCACGCCGGCACCGCGTCCAGAGTTCACACCATCTTCACCGGCAGGGACCACCGGCGACCTACGATGCTCGCAGGCGACGGCGTGCGGTTGGTCACCAACGCGGCACGGGAGGTGAGCAGGTGATGGACAGCGTCGAGGTGTTGAGCGAGCAGGTCGGCTGCTGGGGCGCCCACACGCGCCTCTACATCCTGCGCTGCCGCGAGCGGCTCTTCCGCGTCTCGGTGGTGCCGCACCCGGCAGACGAGGGGCCCGAGCGCGACGAGGCCTACTGGGTGGAGATCAGCGAGCTACCGACAGCGCGGTTCGACGCGCAGCCATCGATCGTCGGGAACGTGGCTCTCTCCTGTAGCGGGCGTGACCCGCTGGCCGCCGCGAGGCGCGTCGTCGACCGCCTCACCGACGAGCAGATCGCCGGCCTGCTCGCCCGCGTCGGCTAGGACGCCGGGCGCGCCGGCTCGGGCGGGTCGTCCATGTGGCGCAGGGCCGGCACCGCGAACATGCCGAGCGCCGCCGCCAGGATGGTGCCACCAAGCACGATCACGGTCGGGCGCAGGCCGACCCCGGCGATGGCGAAGCCGACCACGAGGATGCCCAGCGGCTGGGCCAGCTGCGAGATGGCCGAGTAGGTGGCGAAGACGCGCCCCCGCATCTCCGCCGGGATCCGCTCGTGGCGGATCGTCACCATCATCGGGTTGACCGGCCCCATCACCAGCCCGAAGAGGGCGTAGGTTGCCAGCAGCACCGGCAGCGGCAGCCTGCCGGCCAGGACCCAGTAGGCGAACGGGCTCAGCAGGTAGGACACGTACCAGATCGTGCGGCGCGACAGCCGGTGCCCGACGACGCCGTACGACGCCGCACCCGCCAGCGCGCCCGCGCCGACCGCGCTCGCCAGGAAGCCAAGCGCCTCCGGGCCGCCCAGCACCGTGCGCGCGTAGACCGGCAGCACGACCGCGAAGGCCGGCCCCTGGAGCCCGTTGAACAGCCCCAGCGCGATCGCCATCGCCCGCAGCAGCGGCTCGTGCAGGAGGAAATGCAGCCCGGCGCGGAGCTGGGTCAGGTAGCCCTCCGGCGACGCCGACTCGTGCGCGGCCCGGAAGGCCGGCACCACCAGGCCGACGACGACCGCCGAGAAGGCAAAGCTGGCCGCGTCGATCCAGAGCACGGTCGTCGGCCCCAACCAGACGATCAGCAGCCCGGCGAGGGGTGGGCCGAGCAGGAAGGCCAGCTGCTGGATCGACTCGAAGGCGGCGTTGGTGCGCTCCAGACGCACGCCGGCCAGGCCCGCCAGCTCCGGCAGCATCGAGCGCCGCGCGGTCAGGCCGGGGATCGCCAGCATCGAGCCGAGGAAGACCAGTCCGAGCAGCAGCGGGAAGGGCAGCCCGACCGTCCGGAAAAGCGTCGGTACGAGCCCGACGCCGACCCCGCTGACCACGTCGGCGATGACGCTGGAGCGGCGGTAGCCCAGCCGGTCGACGAGCGTGCCGCCGAAGATGCCGACCAGGAAGCCGGGCAGGGCGACCGAGAAGCCGGTCAAGCCGGTCTGGGCGGCGCTGCCAGTCGTCGCGAGCACGAACCAGGGCAGGGCGATCAGGGTGAGGCTGCTGCCGATCTCGGAGACGGTGTTGGCCGCCAGGAGCGCCAGGAGCGGCAGGCGGTTGCGCGTGGTGGCGGACGTCCCCGGGCCCGTGTCTGTAGTCGCATGCGCGACGCCCATGACCAGCTCCCTTGCCCCTGCTCGCGCCGGCCCCGGGGCCGCGAGGCCAATCTCCGGACGGAGCGAAAGCGCCTCCGTCCAGGCTCAGCCTAGCACAGGCGTGCACCAATGTCAATGAATTCTGAACTGATCGTGAGTATTGGTAAGCCAGCGGACGGAAATACTCCATCCGCCGGCACCGATCACTGTGCGGTGAAGCCGCCGTCCACGCCGTAGGCCGCGCCGGTGACGAAGGACGCCTCGTCGCTGGCCAGGAACGCGATCACGGCCGCCACCTCCTCCGGCGTGCCCATGCGCCCGATCGGATGGCGCTGGCGCAGGCGCTCGTCCGCCTGGCGCAGCTGCTCCTCGGTGCGGCCGACGCGCTGGCGCTGTACCAGCGGCGTATCGATCGTCCCGGGGCAGACGCAGTTGACGCGGATGCCGTCGGCGACGTGGTCGAGCGCCATGGCCCGGGTCAGATTGACGACGGCTCCCTTCGAGGTGGCGTAGGCGGCGGCGCCGCGCGTCCCGACCAGCCCCAGGTTCGAGCCCAGGTTGACGACGCTCCCGCCGCCGGCCGCGATCATGTGGGGCAGCACGGCGCGCGACACCAGGAAGACCGAGCGGACGTTGGTCGCCATCAGCAGGTCCCACTCGGCGACGTCGGCGTCGACCACCGAGCCGAAGTTGATGATGCCGGCATTGTTGACCAGCACGTCGATGCGGCCGAAGCGCGCCAGCACGGCCTCGACCATGCGCCCCACCGCGCCCTCGTCGGTGACGTCGCAGCCGAAGAAGGCCGCCTCGCCGCCGTCGCGGGCGATCTCGTCGACGATCTCATCGCCGCGCCCTTCGTCCCGGCCGACCAGCGCCACCCGTGCCCCCTCGGCGGCCAGCCGCCGCGCCGTGGCGGCGCCGATGCCCGACGTCGCGCCGGTGACGAGCGCGACCTTCCCCGCGAAACGCATCGTCTTCGTCCCCTTCCCTGCATCCGGATCGCGCCCGCGCGGCCGGGGCGGGCGTGAAACCTGCCCCGGCCGGGGACGGCTGAGACACCCAACGAGGTGTCGGGGCGCGACCGACCTCGCTCGCTCGTCGGCCCTTCGCCGGACGGGGTCGCCCAGCCGGGCAAACGTGGCGAGGCAGCCGAATCGACCCGGCGGCCCCGCCGCTGGAATCAGGCCACGATGCTCAGCAGGATCCCGTTCTCCTTGACCGCCGCGCTCGTCGTCCGGTAGAGGACGGTGCCGTCGAACGGCGCCTGGACCGTCTCGATGACGTCTCCCAGCAGGCTCAGGATGTGACCGACCGTCTGCCCCTGGCGCACCGAGTCCCCGGCCCGCACGTCGCAGATCCAGAACCCGGCGGCCGGCGAGACCATCGTCTGCGAGCGCTCGACGTGGGTCGTCCCCGGCGACCTTGGCTCGCCGGGCAGGTTGCCGGCGGCCTGTAGCGCCCGGCGCGTGCCGTCCACCAGCAGGTCGACGTCGGCCAGCGTCAGCTGGCCGATCCCGCCCGCCTCGGCGAGCAGCCCGGCGACTCCGGCCTGGGCGGCCGCGACGTAGGTCATCGTACCCTGCGCGTTGGGGTCGGCGACCCGGCCGTTGGCGAAGGGCAGGCCGAAGGCCTCGGCCATCCGCCGCGCCAGGTCGGAAACCTCGGGCGCGGCGTTGGTGGCGTAGCCGGTGAAGGGCAGCAGCTCCTCGACCATGTCGCCACCGTGCAGGTCGACGTAGGCCTGACCCCAGGTGATGCAGGTGTTGAAGATGAAGTAGGCCAGCGCCTCGCAGAAGGTCCCGGTCGCCTTGCCCGGGAAGACGCGGTTCAGGTTCTTGCCGTCGTAGGGGTTGAAGAAGGCCGTCCGCTCCCAGAACGAGGGCAGGTTGACGATCGGCACGACCAGGATCTGGCCATGCACCTCGGCCGGGTCCAGCTCGCGCGCCAGCCGCACGGCGGCGCGGATGGAGACGTACTCGCAGCCGTGGATGCCGGCGGTGATCGTCGCGCGCGGGCCGTCGTGCGCCCCGTTGATCGTGACGTAGGGCCACTCCCAGCCGCGCAGGACCGCCAGGTCCGACGTCAACGTCCCCTCGTGTCGCTCGCCCCGGGCGGCCAGCAGCGGCTCGTTGCTCGCCATGGGTCCCTCCCTTCAGGGTCTGCCGGGCCTGCCCACCTGAATGACCCGGCCGGGGCATTGTAGACCGATGCCGGGATCCGCGCGGCTACCGCCGGCCGACCGTCAGCTCCCGCTCCTCGATCTCCGCCAGCAGCGGCGCGACATCCGCCGCCCCGAACGCCTCGCCGGCCGCCAGCCGCGCGTCGAGCCGCTCGAACAGCCGCCCGCGCAGGAACTGGCGCAGCCGCGTCCGGTAGCCGGCCGTCACCGCGTTGATCGCGTCCTGGATCTCGGGCGTCCAGACCCGCTCGTAGGCCTCGCGCTCCGGCCCCAGGTCGAACGCCGGCAGTGGCCCATCGCCCCGCGCCACCCGCAGCTCGGCGCGCAGCCGCTCGGTCGCCGCCTCGTCGATCCGCCCGTCGGCGAGCACCACGCCGTAGCCGTCCCGGGCACTGGCGACGCCGACCAGCCCGTCGAGCACGTCGGCGAGCACCCGCTCCGCCGGGCGGGCCAGCGGGTCGCCGTAGCCGCCACCCCCCTGCGTGCCGATGCGCAGCACGTCTCCCGGCTCGAGGTGCAGCACGTCGATCTTGCCGATGTCGGCCTCGCCGTCGGTCCCCGGGTTGAGCGTCGTGTAGCCGAGCGTGCCCGCCCGGCCGCCGAGCCGGCCCCAGGGGCGGAAGCGGTAGCGCTCCATGCCGCGCGCCGTGACCACGCCGTTCGGCGGGAAGACCTTGAGCTCGAGGACGACGCCGACGCCGCCCCGGTAGTAGCCAGGGCCGCCGCTGTCCTCCCGCAGGCTGTAGCGCGGGATGAGGACCGGCATCTCCTGCTCGACGCTCTCGGTCGGCACGTTGCGCAGGTAACCCATGCAGACGTCGACCCCGTCCAGCCCGTCCTTCATCGGCCGCCCGCCCGAGCCGCCGGCCAGCGGCTGGACGACGCTGACCCGGGTCGCCCCGGTCGCCGGGTCCGGCACCGAGACGAGCAGGATCGAGCCCTGGCTGGAGCCGGCCGCGTTGATCCGGTCCGGCAGCGCCTGGCCGAGCGTGGCGATCACCAGGTCGAAGACGCGGAACATCAGGGCCGCCCGCACGCCGTAGGCCGCGCCCGGCTCGGGGTTGAGGATGCTGCCGCGCGGCAGCACGTAGCGCATCGGCCGCACCGCGCCGCTGTTGAGGACCATGTCCGGCTCGAGCGTCCGGAGCACGCTGACCAGGCCGAAGGCGATCATCCAGTGGCCGTGCTGGCCGTTGGTAGCCACGTTGAAGGCCGCCTGCACCTGGGGGTCGGAGCCGGTGAAGTCGAGGGTGAGGTCGCCGCCGTCGACCGTGAGCGCCAGCTGGATGCGCTGCAGCCGCCCGGGGAGAACGTGGTCCGTCTCCAGGTAGTCGGTGAAGCGGTAGGTGCCGTCCGGGATGGACGCGATCACCCGGCGCGCCTGCGCCTCCGAGTAGTCGAGCACGTCGGCGATGCCGCGCCGCACGGCGTCGACGCCGTAGCGCCCGACCAGGTCGTGGACCCGCCGCTCGGCGGTCGCCAGCCCGGCGAGCTGGGCCTTGATGTCGCCCCAGTTCAGCGCCGGGATACGGCAGTTGGCCAGGAAGATCGCGCGCACCTCCTGGTTGAGCTCCCCCTTCGACACCAGGTGGACGGGCGGGAAGATGATCCCCTCCTGGAAGGTCTCGCTGTTGGAGGGGGCGATGCTGCCCGGGACGCGCCCGCCGACGTCGGAGAAGTGGATGAAGCTCCAGGCGAAGCAGAGGACCTCGCCCTCATGGAAGACCGGCTGCCAGATGTAGACGTCGGGCAGGTGGGTCGCCATGCCGCCGGTGGTGACCGGGTCGTTGGAGAGGAAGACGTCCCCCTCGTGCCAGCCGCCCAGGTGCTCCTCGACGTAGCGGATGGCGTCCCGCATGGGCTTGCCGACCATCAGGTGCACGCCGACCCGGTAGGGGGTGGCGAAGACCTCGCCCTGCCGGCTGACCAGCGCCACGCCGAAGTCCCCCGTCTCCTTGACGAAGACGGTGTGCCCGGTGCGCAGCACCACGTAGCCCATCTCGTCGGCGATCGCCTGGAAGCGGTTGCGCAGCACCTCCAGGAGGACCCGGTCGGTGCCCACCGGCGTGGTATCGGTCTGGCTCGCCACGCTCTCCACCCTTCGCTTCAGCCGTCTACCCGGATCCGGCCCCATCGACGCGCTCTATGGGCCGCCGGCAGGTCGCGTTGATCGCGGTGCAGGGTCAAAACCTGCCCTACGTATCGACCGGGTCCTGCTCCCGGACCCGCGTCCCGATCAGGTTCAGGGAGGGGTCCACCCGCACGTCGAACTCCGGCGTCACGAACACCGTGCTGTCGTACTGCTCGACGATGCAGGGACCGGCCAGCGCCATGCCCGGCTCGAGCGCCGCGCGCGCGTAGACCGGCACCTCCCAGGTCGTCTCCTCCAGCCGCACCGCGCGCCGGTCCATCGGCTCCGGCGCCGGCCGCGGCTCGCCCGTGCCGTCGGCGGACCCGGCCGTCCGCGGCTTCGGCGTCTGGCCGATGACCTGCACCCGGATACTGATCACCTCGACGGGTGCCTCCCGGTCGCTGGTGCCGTAGACGCGCGCGTACTGCTCGTGGAAGGCGTCCAGCAGGTCGGGCACGCCCGGCGCGTCGGCCAGCGGCGCGGGCGCCGGGACGGTGATCTCGAACGACTGGCCGTGATAGCGCATGTCGGCGCTGCGCACGAGCGCCGTCGGGGACCGCTCGGCCGCGCCGTTCAGGTCCAGGTGCTGCTCGCGCAGCCAGGCGAGCGCCTGCTCCTCCACCTGCCGGTAGGACGCCTCGAGCTCGCCCGCCGCGAGGTCAGCGCTCGCCGCGTAGAGGGTCTTGATGAAGTCGGCCCGGAAGTCGGCGATCAGGCAGCCGAGCGCGCAGAGGACGCCGGGCGTCGGCGGCACGATCACGCGGGCGATGCCGACCTCACGCGCCAGCATGAAGGCATGGGTCGGCCCGGCGCCGCCGTAGGCCAGCAGGCTGTAGTCGCGGGCGTCGATCCCCCGGCGCCCCATCAGCGGGACGAACTCGGCGTACATGTTGGCCGTGGCGACGGCAAGGACGTGACGGGCCGCCTCCGCCGGCCCGCAGCCGAGCCGCTCGCCGACACGGGCGAGCGCGTCGTGGGCCAGCTCCGGCCGCAGCACCAACTCGCCGCCGAGGAAATGGGCCGGGTCGAGAATCCCGAGCTCGACGTAGGCGTCGGTGACGGTGGCGTCGGTTCCGCCGCGGTCGTAGCAGGCCGGACCGGGGCTGGCGCCCACGCTGCGCGGCCCGACCTTGAGCACGCCCTCGCGGTCGATCCAGGCGACCGAGCCGCCCCCGGCGCCGATCGAGGAGACGTCGACGACCGGCATCACCACCGGGAACTCCCCGACGTGGCTCTCGGTCGAGTAGCTGACGTCGCCGCTGATCACCGAGACGTCGGCGCTGGTGCCGCCCATGTCGAAGGTGATGACGTGCGGCTCGCCGATCTGCCGCGCGATGTAGGCGGCGCCGATCACCCCGGAGGCCGGGCCGGACAGGAGCGTCTCGACCGGGACGGCCGCGGCGTGGCGGGCGGTCATGATCCCGCCGTTCGACTTGGTGGAGAAGATCGGCGTCTGGAGCCCGGCGTCGCGCAGCTCCGCGTCCAGCGCGGTGAAGTAGTCCGCCATGCGCTGGCCGACGTGGGCGTTCATGACGGCGACGAGGGTGCGCTCGTACTCGCGGAACTGGGGCCAGATCTCGGCCGACGTGCAGACGTAGACGCCGGGCAGCGCCCGCTCGATGCGTGCCCGGGCGGCCAGCTCGTGCGCCGGGTTGACGTAGCTGTGGAGGAAGGCGACGGCGAGGGACGCGACTCCCTGCTCGACCAGCTCGCGGGCGGCCGCCTCGACCTGGTCGAGGTCGAGCGGCAGGTACTCGCTGCCGTCGGCCAGGAGGCGCTCGCGGATCTCGCGCACGTCGCGGCGGGAGGCGAGCGGGGCGGGCTTGTCGCTGTAGAGCTGGCTGGGGTCGGCCAGGCGCAGCCGGCGCAGCTCGAGGATGTCGCGGTAGCCCTCGGTGACGAGCAGGCCGGTGCGGGCGCCGCTGCGCTGGATGAGGGTGTTGACGGCGAGCGTGGTGCCGTGGACGAAGCTGGCGATCCGCGCGGCGGCAATCCCCTGCTCGTCCTCCAGCCGGGCGAGGCCGGTCAGGATCGCCTCCGAGGGGTGGTCCGGGGTCGAGGCGACCTTGGCGATGGCGTAGCGGCCGGTGGCCTCGTCCATGAGCAGGAAATCGGTGAAGGTGCCGCCGATATCGACCCCGAGCCGGTAGCGCTCCATGGGCTCTCCCCGTTCCCCCGTGCCGGGCGGCCAGGCGCCGCCGGTCCCTTCCCGTGCCGGGCGCGCGGCGCCCATCCTACTCGACGGGGGTGGCCGGGGAGAAGCGTGGGCGCGACGACACTGCGGGGAATGCGACATCCGGCGGCGGGGCGCCGCGGCAGCCGAGCCGCGCACCGTACACTCTCGGGGCAATCGAGAGGAACCCTCGGACCTTCTCTTCGCGCCCACGAACCCGGCAGCCGACGACGGCCCGGAGCCGGCTCAGCGGTCCCATGCCCGGAGCAGTCGCTCGCGCACCTCGCGGAGCCGGTCGACCGCGGCAGCGCCCCGGGTTCCGTCGGGTGCTTCGGCGGTGAACACCACGGCCAGCATCAGCGCGGCGTCGAGCCGGTAGACCCAGGCCGCGTCCACGTCGAGCGGGCCGGTCTCGCCATACCCGGCCAGGACGGCGTCGAGGTCCAGGCCGTTGTCGGCCAGCCGGGCGTACTCGGCGAGCCTGCCGAGCTCCAGCGCCGGGTCGGCCAGCAGCGCGTTGGACCAGTCGAGCAGCCCCGTGACTTCACCGTCGCTACCGCGCAGGTTGGCGGCGCGCACGTCCAGGTGGACCAGGCAGCCGCCGGGGCGGCCGGCGATCGTCGCCGCCACCCGCGCCGGGTCCGGCTCCTCCGGCAGGTCGGGCACTATGGCGGCCAGCTCGCGCCAGCGACGCCGGATGCGCCGCGGCAGCAGCCGCGCGGCCGGCAGTCCCTCGGCGGCGGTCGGCGTGGCGCGCGGCGGCGGGATCGCGTGCAGGCGGCGCAGCAGCCGGCCCAGCGCCCGCTGGTCGACGTCCCGGCCGTCGTCGGGGACGTAGTTGCTGACCAGCACGTCCGGCTCGCCGAGGAGGAGTTCACGCGGGGTAGCGACCGGGATGCCGAAGTCGGCCACGTGCCGGGAGACCGCGTATTCCCAGCGCAGCAGCGACCGGGTGTCGACGCGCGGGTCGTTGGCGTTGGAGCGGAACCGGCCGCCGGCAGGGGTGCGCAGCACGACGCGGGCACCGTCCGGTGCCGCCGCCCGGTACGCCAGGAACTCCAGCCCTCCGCCCAGCAGGCGCAGGTCGGTGTAGCCGCGAGCCGCGGCCACCGCGGCGAGGCCCGGCGCCATCCCGGCCATCCTCACGTCTCCGTCCCCTTCCCGGCAACCATGGCTGCACATGTCGCCGGCAGCGGTCCACCGGGCGCGGGCGCCCGCCAGCCGTCCGTCGACGAAATGACCGGAGGCATGCCGCCGCCAGCGACGCGGCGTGTCCGGCCGCCCGTTCCGCGCGCTACACCTTGCGGCTGTGGGGGTGGTAGGCGTCGGTATCGATGCCCCAGGAGACGATGCGCGTGGGCTCGATGCGGATGTACTCGGGGTCGGCGCCCGGCGTGATCTGGTCGCCGCCGGTGCGCACGGCCGTGGCATAGCCGCGCACCTCGACGCCGGCCGGCGCTCCCGATTCGGACGCGCCGTCCACCACGAAGGCCGCCCGGTTGTCTTCCTGGACGTCGCGGTACTTCTTGCTCCTGCCGAGGAAGCGGCCGGTCACGTCGATGCCGTCCCGCTGGGGGTCGTAGCGGAAGCGCACCGGCACGACGTGGAGCTCGCCGCTCTCGCCCACGGTCGCCAGCCGTCCCAGCCGCTGGCCCTCGAGGAACGCGATCTCGGCCGGCGTGAAGTTGCTCATCGGTTCCCTCTCCTGCACGTCCATGCTCCGGCTAGACGGCCTATCTTCGCCGACGCCGGGCACC
>DASSZN010000090.1:0-13296 GCA_035702805.1 Thermomicrobiaceae bacterium
GGGTGATCGACGGGCTTCGGGACGCCGGGATTCCGGTGGTCGGCGTGAGCTACGGCGGCAACGACGCCGCGTCGGCGACGATGCCGATGGACTGGGCCACGCTCGTGCCCCTCTGGTTCACTGGCGGTCGTTTCGACCCGCCGGTGCCGGTGGTGGCGGTCTGCCCCGCCCGTGATCGCTCGCCGGAGGAGCACGTGCGTGCCGGGCAGGTGATTGCCGCGGTGGCCGCCGCGTCGGGCAAGCGCGTGGGGATGGTGGCCAGTTCCGACCACGGGCACGCGCACCAGGCGAGCGGACCGTACGGCTTTGACCCGGCCGCAGATGAGTACGACAACCGCGTGGTGGACCTGATCAAGGCGGGGCGCCTCGGCGAGCTGCTCGACATCGACCCGGCGCTGGTCGCTGCCGCCAAGGCCGACAGTTTCTGGCAGATGCTGATGCTCTACGGCGCGATTGGCGACGCCTGGAAGGGTGAGTTCCTCGCCTACGAGGTTCCCACCTACTTCGGCATGATCTGCGCGGCTTACGAGCCGGCGGGCTGAGCGGCGACTACGACGCGGCGGCTCGACCGGTGACGAGGTCAGCCAGACCCCAGAGGTCGCGCCAGGTGAAGTCCGGCCGCGCTGCGCCGGGCGCGACCTCGCCGCGCCGGTTGACCCACGCCGTGCGAAAGCCGAGCTGCTGGGCCGTCGTGATGTCGTACTTGTAGCCAAAGGCGACGTGGAGGACGCGCGTCGGCTCCTCACCGAGGCGGCGCAGCGCCGCCTCGAAGACCGCCGGGTCCGGCTTGTACGCACGGCAGTCCTCCGCGGTCACCGCCGCGTCGATCGGCGACGCCAGCTGGCGCAGGGTGTGGTGCATGATATCCCGGTCGGTATTGGAGATGATCGCCAGTCGCAGGCGGGCGTCGTGGACCTGCCGGAGCACGGGGCGCGTGTCCGGAAACGGCTGCCAGCAGCCCATCGCCCGCACGTAGGCGTCCGCCTCGCCGGGGTCCCAGGCGTAGCCCCGCTCGTCGAAGTAGCGCTCGAGGCTCTCGTTGAGGATGTCCCGATACCGCCGGTAGGTCCCCTGAATCAACGCGAACTGGATCGCCTCGAGTCGATCGCGCAGTTCCCACCCCGGCGGTGGGTCGACTTCGCCGCGCCGCAGGGCCAGGTCCGCCAGGAACGTGCCCGAACCGCCGGCCGAGTCGATCAAGGTGCCGTAGCAGTCAAAGGTGATGAGGCGAACACCCGCCAGCATGCCCGTCTGCTCCTCGCCGTCGACCGGCCTCCGGTCGGGCGCGCATACCCGACACGGCCGGCCCAGGATAGCGTACATGAACATGACCAGGCGGTTGTCAAGCGGGTGGCGGCAGAGCACCGTTGCGGCCGCATCGATGACGGGCAGTCATCAACGGCGCAATGCGTCAGACCGCTCGGCGTCGGGTTGACGATCCGCGTGACGAAGGCTAGCATTCGACGACGTTACTCCTGTCAGGACGCTGGAGACTTCGCCGACCTGGGAGAGTGGGGCGTGGAGCGCCTCGACGCCGCGGACCTCCGAGCGCTCACGTCGGGCCTTCGCGACATCGCGACGCTGCGCCCGTTCGAGGAGTTCCCCGCCGCCGCGGTCATGCTGGTGCGGACCCTGGTCCCGGGGGTTGCCCACAGCTACACCGACATCGACGTACAGCATGCGCGCGTATCGATCGTGGTTGACCCGCCTGAGACCGCATTCGTGGGCGCGGACGAGGTGATGGTGCGCTATGCGCACGAGCACCCCCTGATCGCGCGCTTTGCGGCACAGCCGAGCCACCCGGCCCTGGCGATTTCCGATTTTCTGTCGCCACACGAATTTCACCGGCTCGGGTTGTACGGGGACCTCTACCGCCGCATCGACACCGAGGATCAGCTCGCGGTCGGCCTCGCCGGGCGTCCCGGCGCTTCGATCGGGATCGTGGCGAACCGCGGTCCGGAGGGGTTCAGCGCGCGCGATCGCCTGATGTTCAACGTGGTCGGTCCGCATGTTGCCCAGGCGTACCGCACCGCGCGTCTGATGACGGGCCTGCTCGGCACGCTGGAGGTCGACGGCTGGCTCGCCATACTGGTCGACGTGCATGGCCGCGTCGGGAGGGCCTCCGAGCGTGCGCGGGCGTTGCTGCTCGACTACTTCGGTCCGACGTCGAGCCCGGCAGCGCTACCCGAGACGGTCAGGACCTGGGTGTCGGCGCAGCGCGGACGGCTGCTCGTCGACGACGACGTCCCGGCACCGCCTGAGGCGCTTGTCGAGCAGCGCGTCGGCCGGCGGCTCACCATTCGGTTCCTCTTTGCTCCCTTGAGCGATGGTGACGGGGTGCTCCTGCTGCGGGAGCAGCGCGACGCGCCGTCGACCGACGACTTGATCCGGCTCGGGCTCGCACCACGCGAGGCCGAGGTCCTCGTCCTGGTGACGCGCGGGAAGACGAATCAGGAGATTGGCGGCTGCCTCGGCATCAGTGCCCGGACGGTGCAGAAACACCTCGAGCACATCTACGACAAGCTTGGCGTGACGGGGCGCACTGAGGCGGCGGTGCGCGCCGTCCAGGGCCCGGGTCTGACGCGCTGAGGAGGTACGTCTACTCGGCGCCGGGCGCCGCGTCGACGTCGGACACCGCGGCCGCGCGAGAGCTCGCCGCCGGGTAGCCGGCGTCTGCCGGGTGGACGTCGTCGCCGCGGTAACGCCAGAGGGCACGTGCCCAGTGGAGCGACGTGAGCGCCATGACTATGCAGGCGCCGCCACCGACGACCATCGCGCTTCCCGCTCCCAGAAGGCTGGCGGCGATGCCCGACTGAAACTCGCCCAGGCGCGGGCCGCCCGCTGAAAAGATGGACGAGAGCGCGCCGACGCGCCCGCGCAGGTTGTCGGGCGTGATCAACTGGCGCGCGGTCTGGCGCATCACCATGCTGACGGCGTCCAGTCCCCCAGAGGCCGCCAGCAGCGCTAGCCCGACCACAAAGGAGTGCGTGAGCCCGAACACGCCAAGCACCGCCCCGTACGCCAGGGTGGTCAGCCCGACCATCCGTCCAGGATGGCGCGGATGCGGCAGCACGGCAACGACGACCGCGCCGAGGACCGCGCCGAAGCTGACGGCGGCGTAGAGCAGGCCGAGGCCCTGGGCTCCCACCTTGAAGACGTTGGCGGCATAGACGGGCAGCAGGCCAGAGCGCGAGGCGAACAGCACCGCGAAGAAGTCGATCACCATCAGTTGCCAGAGAATCGGTCGATCGCGCACGAAGGCCAGACCGTCGACCAGTGCGCCGAGGCCGCGCCGCGGCAGCGCGGCCAGCTCAGGCCGCGCGTGCATCACCGCCAGCGAGCCGACGACGACGACGCAGCAGCCCGCGCCGAGCCAGAAGCAGGCCGCCGCTCCCACCCGCGCGATGATCACGCCCCCGAGGGCCGGTCCGGCGACGGCGGCCACGTTGCTGGTGACCACGGTCAGGGTGAGCGCGTTGGCGATCCGGTCGCGGGGCACGAGACCAGGGAGGAACGCCTGCCGCGTCGGTGAGTCGATCGACGTGATCGCCGCGGTGAGAATTGCGTACACGTAGAGCAGCGCGACGTTGGCCAGGTGGTCCTGGACGGCCAGGGCAAGGAGGACGCTGAAGCCTGCCAGGGCGGACTGGGTCAGGAAGAGCAGCCGCCGGCGATCGAGTTGATCCGCCAGGGTCCCGCCGAAGAGTGACAGGAGAATGGTCGGGATGGCCCGCGCCAGGCCAAGTCCGCCCAGCAGCGCCGCCGAGCCGCTGAGCGCGTAGACGAGCCAGGCCAGCGCGACCGTCTGCACCTGCGTCCCGAGCGTCAGGAAGAACTGCCCGCCCCAGAGAAGCGTGAAGTCGCGGTGCTCGAGCGCGGCCATGGCCTTCGGCAGGCCGCGCTTCATCGGACGGCGCTCATCGCCGCCTGTCCGCAACAGGCTGTGGACCTGGAATGCATCGCGCGGGCGTCCCTCCCCCAGACAGGTCGGTCGAATGCTACCAGAAGTTGCGACGATCAATATTTGCCGCGGGTCCGACGGAGGGGGAGTCGGCGCGACGTGGAAAGAGGGGCATTTCGCGGGACAGCAGGCCCTCAGCGCGGCCGCTCAGGCGGCGGGATGCGCCACCGGCAACGTGAAGCGGAAGACCGTGCCCTGGCCGGGACTGCTCTCGACGACGATCGTGCCCCCCTGCGCCTCCACCAGTTGCTTGACGATGGCCAGTCCCAGTCCGCCCGCGTCGGCGTCGCCGCGCGGCTGCGTCCCGCGGTAGAAGCGCCGGAATACCTGGTCGATCTCGCCGGTCGGGATGCCGACGCCGGTGTCCGACACCGAGACGACCAGGTCGTTGCCCGTGCGGTCGGCGTCGACCACGACGATGCCCCCCTCGGGCGTGTAGCGCAGCCCGTTGTGGACCAGGTTGCCGAGGATCTGACGCAGGCGGGTCGGATCGGCCAGCACGGCCGGCAGGCTCGTGGAGACGAGCGAGCGGACCACGACGCGGCGCTGGTCCCAGGCCGTGCCGCGGATGCCGTCGACGACCTCGCCGACCACGGTGGCGAGGTCGACCGAGACCGGCTCGATCGGCAGCACCGCCTCGTCGAGCCGGGCCAGGGTGAACAGGTCATCGATCAGGCGCGCGAGCGCTGCCGCCTCATGCTGGATCGCCTGCAGCTCCTCCGGCGGCTGGCCAGCGCCGACGTGCGTGGCGTGGAGCAGACGCTCCGCGTTGGCCTGGACGATGGCGACCGGGGTGCGCAGCTCATGCGAGACGTTGGCGACGAAGGACCGGCGCTGGCGGTCCGCCGCCTCGAGGCTCGCCGCCATTGCGTTGAAGCGCTCGCCGAGGCGCCCGATTTCGTCGTCCCCGGTGCGAGCGATGCGCCGAGCCAGGTCGCCGCGTGCCATGGCATCGGCGGCGGCTTCAAGACTGCCGAGCCGGCGGGAGACGCGCCGCGCCCGCCAGGCCCCGAAGGGGACGGCCAGCACGAGCGCCGGAAGCGTGAAGAGGAGGACCGCGAGCGCCGCGAACGCCGCGAGCACGGTCGCGAGACGCGGCGGCCGCACGGGGGACATCGGGCCGAGGTCGGTGCGCCGCAGGATCACGAGTCCGCCAGACCGGGCGTTGCTCGCCGGGATCACGTACCCCACCGCCCGCGCGGTCGATCCGGACGCGGAAAAGAACTGCCCGCTCGCCGTACCGACTGGGTTCGCGCTCGCGGCAAATCTCGCCTCCACCGCGGCGGCGAGCGGCCAGCGACTCCTATCCACCGGCTGACCGAGCGGCATCGACGGGTCCGATGTGGCCAGCACGATCCCCCACGGGTCGGTTAGAAGCGCGAGGTCCTGCCGCGTTGAGGGGACCGGCAGCACATGGGACTCATCCGGCTGTCCCGCCGCGACCGCGCGACTGAGGATGGCCGTCACCTGCCGCGCGGTGCCCGCCGAATTGGGCGACTCGAGGCGAGCGATATCGTCGGCTGTGATCAGGCGCGACAGCATCCGGTCCTGCTCGGTGATCGCGGCGGCACTGACGAGCGGCGGTGCGGCATTCGGGATGATCACCACCAGGAACAGGCCGAACGCGACGACGGTTAGAAGCACCGCCATGAGCAGGGCTACCAGCAGGTGTGACGCGATGAGCTGCGCGTAGATGCGCTGACGATAGAAGCGAAACGGGCCAGCCAGGACGCTCCCGAGCCGGCGGAGCAGGCGGGCGGGTCGACGCGTGGACGTAGGTACCGCGCTGCTGGTCGCGGTCACGGTCCGCTCCGCTCGTACTTGTAGCCGACCCCCCAGAGCGTGACGAGACGGTCGGCGACACTGCCCGATCCCCCGAGCTTGCGCCGCAAGCGCAGCACGTGCGTGTCGACCGTGCGGTCACCGCCCTCGTAGTCGTCACCCCACAGCCGGTCGAGCAGGTAGTCGCGACTGAAGACGCGACCCGGGTTGGCCGCGAGCAGGTGCAGCAAGTCGAACTCGCGGGGCGTCACCGCGACCGCGCGACCGTCGGCAAGCACCGAGCGGGCGGTTGGGTCTATGCGGAGCCGGTCGTCGACGACCGGGGCTGCGACCTCCTCGGTGCGAGAGCTGGCGCGGAGCATCTCGACGCGCCGAAGGACCGCCGTCACCCGAGCCTGGAGCTCGCGCAGCGAGAAGGGCTTGGTGACGTAGTCGTCGGCGCCGAGCTCGAGGCCGAGCACCTTGTCCAGCTCGGTCGAGCGCGCGGTGAGCATCAGGATCGGGGTAACGTGGCGCTGCCGCACGCGACGGAGGATCTCGAGGCCGTCGACACCCGGAAGCATCACGTCCAGGATAATCAGATCGGGCCCGCGGTCCGTCGCGGGAAGGAGCCGTTCGAGGGCGGATCGCCCGTCGTGGAAGACCTCGACGACGTGGCCGTCCTCCTCGAGCGCGCCGTGGACGAGCCGTGCCAGCTCCCGCTCATCTTCGACCAGCACCACGCGCGCCATCTGTCCCAGGTGCCTCCACGTCTCTCGTCGTTCCTCGTCGTTCACGAATGATACGTTTCCCGTCCCGACGAGTTCGCGCTCCTCGAGCGAGCCCGCGCCGGTGCCTCACGCGCCGCGCGGGCTCGGAGATCCAGCCGACCCCGCGTCAGGCGCCGGTCGAGTAGTCGCGCCGGATGAAGACGACGGCCGCGACCGAGATCAACACGACGATGTAGCCGGCGAAGACCAGCACCGCATGGGCCTGACTCACGGCTCCGGGTTGCGTCGGGGGCGTCCCGAACACGTTGTGGGCCTGGAAGGTAAGGGAGTTGACCTGAATCAGGAGGTCGCTCACGTGCGTACCGAGGCTGCCCGCGAATGGGGCCAGCCGTGACAGGATTGCCTCGATCACCTCCCAGACGATCGGGACGGCGATGCCGGCGGCGAGGGAGCGGCCCACGACCGAGGCCGCGACCGCCATGGTCATCCAGGCCTCGAGTACCAGCCAGGTGCGGCCGAACATCAGCCCGAGTTGCCCCAGCCAGGTCGCGTCCACCTGACCAAGGCTCACCGCGTGCCCGCTCACCGCGGTCACCAGAATCGAGGAGAGCGAGATGACGGCGAATGAGGTGACGATCCAGGCCGCCACCGCCAGCGAGAGCGCGATAAGCTTGCTGCCGAGCAGCCGCGATCGCGGCGCGCCGGTGCCGATCAGCACCCGGATGGTTCCCCAGCCATACTCCGAGCCGATCACTCCCGCGGCGAGCACGGCGACGCAGATGGTTCCGAGCATGATGAGCACGTCGAACGAGCTCGAGATGTAACCGGGCGGAAACAGGCGTGGCCCGAGCGCGGCCACCGTGCCCTGGGCACGTGCCACCAGGTACGCCATCGGGAACATGACCGCGCCGAGCGCCGCCGGAAGCCCGAAGATGGCCCAGGTCATCGGCCGCCGAACCAGCTTGCGCAACTCCATCGCGGTGAGGCGCCCGATGCTGGCACCACCGCGCGCGGCCGTTTGCCCGGCCGCCGTCCGAGGAGTCCCCGCGACCACCAGGCTATCCATGATGCGCTTCTCCATCCGTGTCGTCCATGCTCCCCGTCAGGTCCAGGAAGACGTGCTCGAGCGAGATACGCTCGCGGCGCAGCTCATAGAGGGCGTGCCCGGCGCGCACCAGTGTGTCCGCCACGCGCTCCGGGGCGACCTCACCCTCGACGATCAGGTCCCCGTCATCCGATTGCGTGACGCGCTCGACGCCCGGCAGCGCCGCCAGGAGCCGCAGCGCCTCACCCGCGCGATCGACCTGAACGACGGCGCGTGGACGACGGTCGATCAGATCGACCACCCGGCCCTCGGCCAGCACCGCGCCGTGCTTGAGGATCGCCACCCGGTCGCACACCTGTTCGACCTCGTTCAGCAGGTGGCTGGACAGGAACACGGTCGTGCCACCGTCCGCGAGCCGGCGGATGAGCGCGCGCACCTCGACCATGCCGGCCGGGTCGAGCCCGTTGGTCGGCTCGTCGAGGATGATCAGGTCGGGATCATGGATCAGCGTCCAGGCGATCCCCAGTCGCTGCTTCATGCCGAGCGAGTACTGCCCGAAGCGACGATCCGCC
Source organism: Thermomicrobiaceae bacterium (assembly GCA_035702805.1). Lineage (GTDB taxonomy): Bacteria > Chloroflexota > Chloroflexia > Thermomicrobiales > Thermomicrobiaceae > DASSZN01. Next base: position 8,071 of record DASSZN010000090.1, read on the forward strand.
GCGCCGGCGAGGTCAACCAGCGCCAGTACCTCCCGGATCCGCGCGGTGGTGATACCTCCGCGCAACGCGCCGAGGACCGACAGGTTGTCGAATCCGCTGAGGTAGGGGTAGAAGGACGGCGCCTCGATGATGGCGCCGACACGAGCCAGAGCCTCGGCGCGCCCCGCTGGCCCGCGACCAAAGAGCTCGATCGTCCCGGCGGTCGGAGCTACCAGCCCGAGGAGCATCGCGATGGTTGTGCTCTTGCCCGAGCCGTTGGGGCCGAGGAAGCCGTAGACCTCCCCGGCGCGGACCGTGAACGAGACGTCGCGCACGGCCTGGATGTCGCCGTAGCGTTTCGACAGGCCAGCCACCCGCAGGACGATACCAGGAGGTGTGCCGGCCCCGGACTCTATGCCGGGCGGCCTTGTGCCGATCAGCCGATCTCCCACCGACGACCCCACTGCCACGTGTCCCATCTCCTTGCCTGGTCGAGCCGATCGGATCTTCTCCGTCGGTCAGGGCAGTACCCCGACGCTGACCAGATTAGGGCGCACCGGTGACCGCGATGTGGCGGGTTTGTGTCCAACCTGTGAACGTGGCGACGGAGTTCTCCATCACGGCAATCTGGAGCCCGGGTATGGTCGCCTGTTCCGCCGAGGTCCGAGCGGAGACGCCAGGCGAAGGGGCTCACCGAGCGCATCTCGGAGGCGGGACGCGCGCGCAAGCGCGCCCACGGTCAGGCGCGTGTGCCACCCAACGCCTCCTCCTCGACGACACGGGGCGAGATCCACCCGGGCGGTAGATTCCGTATCAATAAATAGTCACGTTACGCCAGTAGACAGGAGAGGATTCATGTCTGGCTCCCCCTTCGACGCACTCAGGCAAGCGGCAATCTCGGGGACGATGAGCCGACGAGAGTTGCTCAAGCGGTCCGCCGCGCTTGGACTGGGCGCCCCGGCGATCGCCGCGCTGCTTGCCGCCTGTGGCGGCTCGTCCGCGCCGTCGACCACTACGTCCGGCAGCAGTACGTCGACCACCACGACCGCCACGCCCGCTGCCGCGAGCGCGGCCACCCCAAGCGCCACACCCAGCGCGAGCACCACGACGGCCAGCACCGGCGCGCGGGGTGGGGCCGGCCTGCTGCGCCTCCTCTGGTGGGAGGCGCCGACCATTCTCAACGCCCACCTCTCCAGCGGCACCAAGGACTTCGACGCCTCCAGGTTATGCCAGGAGCCGCTGCTTGACCTGGATCAGAACAACAACTTCGTGCCCCTACTGGCAGCCGAGGTGCCCAGCCTGACCAACGGCGGCATCGCCTCGGACCACAGCTCGGTTACCTACAAGCTGCGTCAGGGCGTTACGTGGCAGGATGGTCAGCCCTTCACCTCGGCCGACGTCAAGTTCACCTACGACTTCATCACCAACCCGGCCACCGGCGCCACGACGCTCGGCAGTTACCTCAACGTCGCTTCGGTTGACACTCCGGATGACTACACGATCAAGGTCACGTTCAAGAAGCCGACCCTCTACTGGTACGAGCCGTTCGTCGGCGCCAACGGCTACATCCTGCCGCAGCACGTGCTGAAGGACTACGTGGGCGCCAAGGCGCACAGCGCGCCCTTCAACCTCAAGCCGGTCGGGACCGGACCGTACAAGATCATCAACTTCACGCCGGGCGACGTGGGCAACTGGGCGTTGAACGACACCTACTGGCAGTCGGGCAAGCCGCACTTCGACAACGTGGCGATGAAGGGTGGCGGGTCCGCGACCAGCGCGGCTCGGGCGGTGATGCAGACGGGCGAGGAGGATTGGGCCTGGAACCTGCAGATTCCGCCGACCGTACTCAAATCGATGGGGGGCTCCAACGCCCAGGGGGTGATCTTCACCTGGCCGGGCGGCGGCACTGAGCGCATCGAGATCAACTTCGCTGACCCGCAGACCACGACCGACGGGCAGAAGTCCTACTACAAGACGCCCCACCCGCACTTCAAGGTCAAGGCGGTGCGCCAGGCGCTGGCCTACCTGGTCGATCGGGGAACCGTTGCGACCACGCTCTACGGCCCCGGCGGCTCGGCGACGCCGTACACGCTCAACGACAACAAGAAGTACATGCCGGCTGGGCTGAGCTGGGAGTACAGCATCGCCAAGGCGAACTCGACGCTGGACGCGATCCCGGGGATCAGCAAGAACTCCAGCGGGATCCGGGTGCTCAACGGCCGGGCGATGAACTGGGTCTACTCGACGTCGGTCAACACCGTGCGCCAGCAGAACCAGGAGATTGTGAAGGCATCGTGCGCCCAGGCGGGGATCACGATCCAGATCAAGTCGGTGGACGCCAGCGTGTTCTTCTCGGGCGATCCGAGCAACCCGGACACGCTGAACCGCGCGGAGTACGACCTCGGCATGTGGACCAACGGTGCCGGCATCTACCCGCTCGACTGGTACAAGCGCTACCTGTCGGCGGACCCCGCGGTGGACATCGCGCAGCAGTCGAACCAGTACTCGGCCAACAACGTGACGCGCTACCAGAGCGCGCAGTTCAATGCGCTCTACGCCAAGGTCGCGGCGACGCTGGACGACACGACGGCGACCAGCCTGTTCAACCAGATGCAGACGTACGTGGTGAACGACATCGCCGAGATCGGCGAGGTCGCGCGCAACAACGTGGCGGCGGTGTCGAGCAGGCTGGACCCGAAGACCTATCCCGAGGGAACGTTCTCGTCGTCGACGCTCTGGAACGTGGCCGACTGGAACCTCAAGGCAGGAGCCCAGAAGATCTCCGGTACCTGAGTGAAACACGGGTCCGCGCCGGGGCGCACGAAGGCGCCCCGGCGCAAGCCACCGATCGTCGGAGCGCGGTGAGCGGCATCACCGGCCGGGATGACTTCGGTCACCGCGCGGTCGGCCCCTGTGTCGCGGCGCAAGAAGAGAACCTCCGACCGCACTGCTGCCGTATTTAATAACGAGAGTTGAACCGGGTAGTCCAGGCAACAGTGAGGGGAGAGTCTCGATGTCCGACACACGCTTCGAGGCGCTGCGACAGGCGGCGCTTGATGGGACGGTCAGCCGACGAGAGCTGCTCAAGCGGGGCGCCGCCCTTGGCCTGGGCGCACCGGCGATCGCGGCGCTGCTCGCCGCCTGCGGCGGCTCGTCGACGCCCGCGTCGACGAGCACCAGTTCGAGCAGCACCACGAGCACGAGCACGACCGGTGGCGCGGGAGCGGGAACGCCGTCGGCGAGCGCCTCCACCCCACAGGCGGCCGCCACGACGGCGGCATCGGGCGGCAAGCGAGGAGGCGCCGGCCAGCTCAAGCTTCTCTGGTGGGAAGCGCCGACGATCCTCAACGCCCACCTCTCCAGCGGCACCAAGGACTTCGACGCCTCGCGCCTGACCCTCGAGCCGCTGCTGGACTTCGACCAGGACGCCAACATGGTTCCCCTGCTGGCGGCCGAGGTGCCGAGCCTGACCAACGGCGGCGTCGCCTCGGACCACAGTGGCGTGACCTACAAGCTGCGGCAGGGCGTCAAGTGGAACGACGGCCAGCCCTTCACCTCGGCCGACGTCAAGTTCACCTACGACTTCGTCTCGAACAAGGCGACGGGTGCTACCACGCTTGGCAGCTACCTGAACATCGCCTCGGTCGACACGCCGGACGACTACACGGTCAAGATCACCTTCAAGCAGCCGACCCTCTACTGGTACCAGGCGTTCACGGGCGCCAACGGCTACATCCTGCCGCAGCACGTGCTGAAGGACTACGTGGGCGCCAAGGCGCACAGCGCACCCTTCAACCTCAAGCCGGTCGGGACCGGGCCGTACGTCATCCAGACCTTCACCCCGGGTGACGTCTCGACCTGGAAGCTGAACGATACGTACTGGCAGGCTGGCAAGCCGCACTTCGACACGGTGACGATGAAGGGCGGCGGTGACGCGACCAGCGCGGCTCGGGCGGTGATGCAGACGGGCGAGGAGGATTGGGCCTGGAACCTGCAGATCGCCCCCAATGTGCTCAAGTCGATGAGTGGCTCCAACGCCCAGGGGGTGATCTTCACCTGGCCGGGCGGCGGCACCGAGCGCATCGAGATCAACTTCGCCGACCCCGACACGACCACCAACGGGCAGAAGTCCTACTACCAGACGCCCCACCCGCACTTCAAGGTCAAGGCGGTGCGCCAGGCGCTGTCGCTGCTGGTCGACCGCAAGACCATCGCCGACACGCTCTACGGCCCGGGCGGCTCGGCGACGCCGTACACCCTCAACAACAACAAGAAGTACATGCCGGCGGGGTTGAGCTGGGAGTACAACATCGCCAAGGCGAACTCGACGCTGGACGCGATCCCGGGGATCAGCAAGAACTCGAGCGGGATCCGGGTGCTCAACGGCCGGGCGATGAACTGGGTCTACTCGACGTCGGTCAACACGGTGCGCCAGCAGAACCAGGAGATCATCAAGGCGGCCGCGGCCCAGGCCGGCATCGGCATCCAGATCAAGTCGGTGGACGCCAGCGTGTTCTTCTCGGGCGACCCGAGCAACCCGGACACGCTGAACCGGGCCGAGTACGACCTCGGCATGTGGACCAACAGTGCCGACATCTTCCCGCTCGTCTGGTACGAGCGCTACCTGTCGGCCAACCCGGCGACGGACATCGCGCAGCAGTCGAACCAGTACTCGGCCAACAACGTGACACGCTACCAGAGCGCGCAGTTCAACACGCTCTACGCGCAGGTGGCCAAGACGCTGGACGACGCGACGGCGACCACCCTGTTCAACCAGATGCAGACGTACGTGGTGAACGACATCGCTGAGATCGGCGAGGTCGCGCGCAACAACGTGGCCGCGGTGTCGACCAAGCTGGACCCGAAGACATACCCGCAGGGGGCGTTCTCGTCGTCGACGCTGTGGAACGTTTCCGACTGGAACGTCAAGTCGAGCTAGGAGCGCTCACAGCCGAGTTCCCGACCGTGATACCGGGGCGTCGCCGACAGGCGTCGTCCCGGTCGCCGTTGTCGGCCGGCACGCGGCGAGGGCCGGCGCACCGTGCACCGCGCCGCGCACCGCGGACTGCGGTATAGTGCACGCCAGTGAAACGTGAATCGTGCCCGGCATCGGCGGGGCTGCGGGAAGGTACGTCGCATCGCGCGCCGCTTCCCGTGTGCCGCCGAGTCGACCGAGCCGCGCTCCGGGGCGCACTCGCCCGGCACCGGCCGGTCTGAGCTTGCGGCCCGAATCCGGGTGGACCGGGT
>DASSZN010000143.1:0-2479 GCA_035702805.1 Thermomicrobiaceae bacterium
GACGGACACCTGGCCCGACGGGGACGCGCGTGGCGCATCCCCATCGCCGCGCCGCGATGCGCCCGGTGGCGGGCTCGTTCGTTGTAGCCGGCAGAGCCGCCCGCGTCGAACCGCGGGGGGACGGCCGGGCCGGAAAGCGACGCCGCGTCCGGCACGGCGGGAGGGAAGTGCCGCGCGCCGGGCCGTCCGGGCACCGTGCCGGCTGGATTGGGGAGGCTCTCCGTGCGCATGCCGCGGGCTCGGACCCGGGGCGCGCTCCTGCTCGTCTTCGCCGTGATCCTCAGCGCGTCTCCGTTCACCTCGCTGATTCGACCGGCACGCGCCGCCGCCGCCCTGGCGCCGACCGGCCTGGTCGCCTACCTCGACCGCGCCAACAACCTGTGGGTCTCCCAGGACAACGGCGCCGCACCCAAACAGCTGACGACGGCCGGCGGCTACACCAGCTTCACCTGGTCGCCAGACGGCTCCCTCATCGCGGTCGTCGGGCCTGGCGGCGTGTCGCTCGTCAGCGCGGACGGCAGCCTCGGCGTACGCGGGCTGCACACGGGCAGCGATCCGGTCTGGTCTCCCGACAGCTCGCGCCTGGCCCTGATCGACAGCGGCTGGGTCTACACCTACGACCGGAACGGCGCGGCCCAGCGCAGCGTGGGTGTGGCGGCGAACCAGATCCTCTGGTCACCGAACGGCGGCCGCATCGGCTTCACCCACTTCCTGAGCGACCCGTACAACGCGGGCTGCGCCGTGCAGGACCTGGGCTGGATCGACGCCAACAGCGGCAGCAGCACCGTCGTGGCCCAGGCCATCGGCAAGTTCGCCTGGGCGGGGGACGGCAACCGGCTGCTCTACGTCTCCGTAGCGGACGGCTTCGTCCACAGCTACGACGTGTCGAACGGCACCGACCGGGTGATCTCCCAGCGGCTGGCCAACCCCTGCGGCGGCCCCTTCTTCACCTCGACCGACGGCAGCACGCTCTTCTTCCTGGACTACGGAGCGGGCGGCCACGACCTGGTCGCGCTCAACCTGACCACGCTCCAGCAGCGGGACTATCCAAACCTGCCGGTGTCCTTCCCCTCGAACAACCTGCCGGACGCCTACGTGACCGTCGACCCGCTGGGCCAGTACGCCTACGTCGTCGAGAGCTACCCGACGACGATCACGCGGGTGGACCTGAGCAGCGGCGCGACGACCACGCTCCTGTCGAACGACGCGCGCATGGTGATCGGCTTCTCGCCGGACCATGACCGGGTGGCGCTGATCGACACGCCCTACGGCAAGCCGTCGGTCACCGCGATCCGCAGCCTGACCAGCGGCGCGGAGGTGTCGTTCGCGAACGTCGGCTGGATCGCCTGGCAGCCCACGCCGATCACGCCGACGGTGACGGCGGCCTGGAGCAACGTCTGGAACCGCGAGGACCGTCCGGTGGCGGCCGGCGCGGCCCAGCGCACCTGGATCTGGGGACCGGCGCCCTTCGCCACCCGGCAGGAGGTCTACGCCCAGGCGCCGGGCGGGCGCCGCGCGGTGGAGTACTTCGACAAGAGCCGGATGGAGGTGACGAACCCCGGCGGCGACCAGAGCTCGATCTGGTACGTCACCAACGGCCTGCTGGTCAAGGAGATGATCACCGGCCAGATGCAGGTGGGGGACAACCAGTTCGTGACACGCACGCCGGCCCAGATCCCGGTGGCGGGCGACCCGACCGACACCTCGGGGCCGACCTACGCCACGCTCCAGGCGGTGCTGAACGCGCCCGCAGCGAAGGTCGGCACGCCGATCACCCAGACCATCGACCGTGCCGGCACGGTCGGCAGCGGTGGCCCGGCCGGGGCGACGGCGGCGGAGTTCGTGCCGCAGACGAACCACACCATCGCCGACGTCTTCTGGAGCTACATGAACAGCCAGGGGACGATCTGGAACGGCAGCGCGTTCGTCAACGGGCCGCTCTTCCCGAACCCGTTCTACGCTACCGGCTACCCGATCACCGAGCCCTACTGGTCGACGGTCCTGGTCGGCGGGCAGCTCAAGCAGGTGCTCGTCCAGTGCTTCGAGCGCCGCTGTCTGACCTACACCCCGAGCAACCCGGCGGGCTGGAAGGTCGAGATGGGCAACGTCGGCCGGCACTACTACGAGTGGCGCTACGGCACCCAGCCGTAGGGACCGTCGACGCCACCGGCCCCGCGAGCGGCGCTCGCGGGGCCGGCCAGCCCGGTCAGGTCCGCGGGGTGCCGGGCCGCGGCGCGCGGGACCAGGAGCGGCGGGCGCTCCAGAGGAGCACCAGGCCGACGACCGCGACGACGGCGCCGAGCACGGCGTAGATGGACTTGCCCGACATCATCGAGCCGCCGAGCACGCCGACACCCTGCAGGATCCAGACGACCCCGACCAGCAGGAAGACGACGCCGAGGCCACCCTTGAACCAGACCATGGCGCGTGGCTCCTCTCACGTTGCGCGCTCGCGCGGCGGGCGGCAGGCGCCGCCGCG
>DASSZN010000164.1:0-18751 GCA_035702805.1 Thermomicrobiaceae bacterium
GACCGGGCTGGTCACGGTGGAGGTCGCCGAGCTCGTCCCGGACGGCTGGCGGCACTGGCTCGCCGGGGATGAGGCGTTGTTCGAGCTGGGCTACGTGGCCGGGCCGCGGTGGATCGACCTGCTGCGCGCGGACCGGGGGCAGCACCTCGGCTTCACCCAGCTGGTGGCCCCGCGTACCTCCTGACCGCATGCCGACCGCGCTCGGGCACCCGAGATCCGTCGGCGGCACCGGCACGTGGCGCGAGGCGAGCCGCCACGCTCCACTCCCTGGCCGCCGGGGAGGACCCCTCGGGCCGGTTGCCATCCGGGGAGACGCGAACCGCTCTGCCGGCGCACCGGCGCTCCGTCCACGCCCGGGCCTCGCCGCGGCCCGCTCGAATGGGGGTGGGGATGATCCGCACGTGGCACCGGGGAGAGGCACTGCCCCTCCCCGGTCGCCTTGGCAGGACCATGGTCTGTGGCGATCACCCGGTTAGAGCGACGCCAGGATCTGGTTCAAGAGACCGACGATCTGGTTGAGGGCGGTCTGCGAGGCGTTGCCGTTGAGCGCGTTCGTCACCGCGCACAGCAGGTTGCCCAGCAGGTTCCCCGGGCCGGACTGCGCCGTCAGGTTCACCTGGATGGTGTTGGTGTTCAGCACCAGGCCGAGCAGGTCCAGGTGGATCGGGCCGACCGTCAGGCTGAGGATCGGGCACGTCGGGTCCACCGGAGCCGTGAAGGTGGTGGTGATGCTCTGTGTGGTATTTGCCAGCGTGCCGGACGTGTAGTCCACGACACCCGTGATGGTGCCGCTCGCCGTGAGCACGCGCGAGGTGGCGTCTGCCGCGAACTTGGTGATCGTCATGGTGCCCGTGAAGGACCCGACAGACCCCGTGGTCGGGTCGGTGTAGGTGCCGGTGACGGGGGCCGTCAGCGACCCGGTGTGCGTCTGCCGGCCGGTTGCCCCGGCGGTCAGCGGTGCCATGGCAAACGTCGCCAGCAGCGCCGCGGCCATGGCGAAGATCATCAACTTGGCCTTCATCCGCAACTCCCCTTTGGATAGCGCAGAGGGCGCTCTCGCCCCCATCCCAAATCGATCCAGCGACGCCGCGGTCCTGCCGTGCCCGTCCGCGGTACGCGGTCGGCGTCGTGCGCACCGCTATGCAGGTTGTGTGCCGCGTGTAGTTCATGAGGCGCGTGTAGCTAGCATCGAGCTTCTTGGATGGCTGAGCCCGGATGGGTCGCCAGTCGCGGCCAATCCGCGCACGCGAGCCCCCGCGCCTCGCTCCGTGCGCGTGTCACGGCCGCACGGTTGAACCGGTCGGACGCTGCCGGACGCAACGCCGGTCACCGGGCATCAGGTGCGCGCAAAGCACCCCGGCTGGCCCGTCCCGTTGCGCCCTGAGCATTGGCGGATAACTACCTTGGCTGTAGGCGATCCGGCCCGGCACTCCGCCCCGCCCCACTCGCCAATCGGGATCGGGGGCGGTGCGCCACGATCGTTGCCGGATGGGCGACGTTGGGGCCCGAGTCCCGCCGCTACGGCCCGGCCTCCGGTTACCGGTTCCGCCAAGCGCACCGCGGACCCCGCCACCACCGGCCACGTCCTGCCCACGCAGCGCGGCCGGCCTCCGTCCCCCCTCCCCCCTTCTCGCGCCGCCCGGTATATGCTAGGCTGCGCATGTAAGGAGGACCACCGCGATGCCCCCCACGCGCCCCAGCCTCGACACCTGCGACGTCTCCTGCATCCACCCGGCGGCGGTGGCGGCCGCCTGGGCGCGCCTCCTCCCGGTGGAGGACGCGCGGGCCGTCGCCCGCACCTTCGGCGTGCTCGCCGACCCCACCCGGGTGCGGCTGCTCCACGCGCTCGTCGGTCAGGAGCTCTGCGTCTGCGACCTCGCCGCCGTCCTCGGCATGCGCCAGCCGGCCGTGTCCCAGCAGCTGCGGGTGCTGCGGGCCCAGGGAATCGTCCGGGTCCGCAAGGCCGGCCACATCGCCTACTACGCGCTCGTCGACGACACCGTCGTCGACCTCCTCGCGCGCTTCGTGCCCGTGCCCGTGCCCGTGCCCGTGCTCGTCGACCGGGATGACCCGGACGCGGCCACCGGCGTCGCCTGACCGCCCGCCGACTGAAGGAGGGTCGCCATGGTCGCCATCCCCACCCCGTCGTCCACCCCACGGCGCGCCCAGCTCCGCGCCGGCGTCCGCATCGAGGAGCTCTCCCTCGGCTACATGGTGGTCGAGGCGGCCGTCGCCATCACCGCCGGGGTCATCGCCCGCAGCGTCCTCCTGACCGCCTTCGGCGTCGACAGCGTCATCGAGCTGGTGACCGGCGGCGTGCTCCTCTGGCGGCTCGTGGTCGAGGCGCGGGGCGGGGCGCTGGAGCGGGTCGAGCGGGCCGAGCACCGCGCCGCCTGGGTCGTCGGCGTTGGCCTGTCCCTGCTGGTGGTCTACGTGGTGGTGACCGCGATCGTGAGCCTGGCGCTGCGGTTGGCGCCCGATCGCTCCCTGCCCGGGCTCGCCCTGGCCGTCGTGGCCGTCGTCCTGATGCCGCTGCTGGCCTGGCGCAAGCGGGTGCTGGCGAGCCGGCTGGGCAGCGCGGCGCTGCGCGGCGACGCGGCCTGCTCGACGACCTGCGCCTACATGGCCGGCGCGCTCCTGGTCGGGCTGGGGCTGCACGCGACGCTCGGCTGGTGGTGGGCCGACCCGCTGGCGGCGCTGGGGCTGCTCTACTGGCTGGGGCGCGAGGCGCGGGAGGCACTGGAGGGCGCCCGGGCGGGCCGCGGCGCCTGCTCCTGCGGCGACGACGACTGCGAGGCCTGACCGCCGCTCGCGCGTCCGGCGCCGGGGCTGAGCGCCGCCGCCTCACGTCGGCTCCGGCGGTCCCGTCGTGGCGACCGACCCGACCGGCGTCGCCATGCCGAAGGCGTGTCTGTCCCGGCCGAACCCTCCCCGGACCATTCCGGCTCGGCGCGCGCCGTCCGCCAGACCCGATCGGCGCGAGTCCCCTTCGCCGGCGATGGGTCGAGCACCAACCCACCCGCGCGGACTGCATTGACGGAGACGTTGTGGCCGCCCCCCCGTGATCGGCAGGGGCAGGTCGTGCTCGCGGGCGTCGTCGACCGCGGCCCGGACGTCCGTGGCACCCGTGCGTCGGTCGGCCGGGGCGTTTCAGACGGCGCGCGACGAACCTGCGTCGGCACCCCGGCTGCGAGCGTCGCTTTCGGGGTCGGTCGGCTCGTCGGGATCGTCCTCCGCCCGACGGCGCCGTCTCGCTCGCCGACTCCGTTGGTCCCCCACACGCGGCGGACGTGCCGGCGCACCGGGGCCCGGGCAGGACATCTGCCCGGGCCCCCGACCTCCTCGCGTGACGGCGAGAGCTAGAACGGATTGGCCGTGGTACCGCTATCGGGAACGTCGTCGACCAGGAGCGCCCCGGTCCGCGTTCCGGCGGTGCCGCTGATGATCGAGCTCTGGCTCGTGTCGCCGGACGTATTGCCGAGCGGACGCAATACGGTCTTCCCGTCGCGCGATTCGATGGTGCCCGCTATCCCGGCGACGGTCGTGATCGTCCCGTTGCCGGCGGACACGTCCGTGATCAGCCAGATATCCTGGTACCCACCGAGACCGTCCTGCGGCACGCCGTAGATGGTCACGACGTTGCCGCTCAGCGAGTACGAGAAGGTCGTCGAGGGGCCAGACGCCGCGCTGGCGACGGTCCCATCGGCGGCGACAATCGCCACCAGGCTCTGGCGGTTCGGCTGGATCTGGACGCTGAGCACCAGGTTCGGCACCTGCGCGGCGTCGACGCCGCCGACGAAGATGCCGGTCGCCACCCGCTCACCGGGCTGCACCTGGACGAGGGGTCCCGCTCCACCGGGACGCAGGTCCAGCCGGCTGCCGGCCCAAGGACCTTCAGCCGAGCCGGTCAGCGCTGCCGGGCGCCAGAACTGGCCGGACTCTCCGGCGAGCGCCAGCGATTGGATCACGTCCGCCACGCCGCCGGTCGTCGCGCCCGGAACGCGGAGCTTCGAACCGAAGTCGGTGTGCGGCACCGGGATCCCGGTCGCCACGACCACCGTCTGGCACCGGCTGGTCGTGCGCACCCGCTCGGCGGCCACCGGCAGGGTGCAGACCCGGGCCGGCCCGACGTCCTCGCCGACCACGCGGTAGGCGCCGTTGTCCGAGGTGACCGCGCTCGGCTCGCCGGCGTCGGGCTTGCCGTTGCCGTTCGTATCCAGGAAGACCGTCGCGCCGCTCAGCCCGGCCTCGCCGGCCTCACGCATCGCGCTGCTGTTGGCGTCGTCGAAGGTGTTGCCCACGAAGACGGGCCGGACGCGGAAGGGGACGACCGTGGTGGCGACGTTGTCGGCCACGTCGGTGGCGGTGACCGTCAGCGTGCGCTGCCCGACCAGCAGGCCGAGGTCGACGGCGGTGCCGCTGGTCACCTCCTGACCCGTGTCGAGCACGGCGACCACGCTCTTGACGCCCGAGAGCGCGTCCGTGGCGCCGAACACCGGCGTCATCGTCTGGTCGGAGTCGAAGACCTGGTTCGGCGTCGGTGCGGTCACGGTGATGACCGGCGGGGTCTTGTCGATCTTGAACGCCGGCGTGGTGACCGTCGTGAGGTTGTCCGCCTTGTCGACGGCCGTGACCGTGCCGGTCACCGCCGCCCCTTCAGCGGACAGGACGAGCGGGCTCGCTGTCGGCGTGGTCGAGGCGATCCCCGAGGGGACGTCGGTCGCGGTGAACGGGACGTTGACGTCGGTGTTGTTCCAGCCCGCCACGTTCGGCGCCGGGGAGGCGGTGCCGAGGACGACCACCGGGTTGGTCAGGTCGATCCGCACCACCAGCGTTTGCGCGGCCTCGCTGTTGAGGGCCTGGTCCCGGGCGCCGTAGGTGATCGTCGTCACGCCCTCGGTGCTGACGACGAAGTTGGTGGCGTCGCCGATCACGGTCGTGCTCGGGATCGACTGCGCGCCGGTCGCGCTGTACGTGATGTCGCGGATGCCAAAGCCGCCCGGGTTGTCGGCCGCCGTCAGCGTGACGGTCACCGCGCCCTTGTTCCAGCCGTAGCCGGTCGGCGCGGGCGCCACCTGCGCGGTCGTCGTCGGGGCAACGTAGTCCCACGGGATGGCCGGCTCCGGGTCGGTCAGCGTCGGCAGGAACGACGCGCCGAGGTCACCGATCGCGCCGACCCTGAGCTTGATGTTGGCCCAGTCGTTGAAGCTGGTCAGGCTGCCGTCGACCCCTCCGCTGCCGTTGGCGTCGAAGCTGACGACGCCGTCCGTCGCCTGGCCGTTGCAGTTCCAGTCGAACGCGCCGTTGGCGTTGACCGTGTACTGGCTGGTGTAGCCGCCACCGGCCGCGGGACAGCGGGACCCCGTACCGAACCCGGCGAGCCCCAGCGCGTTGCCCTCGTTGAGGGCGCCCTCGTTGAGCCCACCGAGCACCGGCAGCTGGCCGCCGGCATAGTCCACCACGCCGGCCGTCGCCGCCACGTCGAGGCCGCGCAGTTGATAGAGGTAGTTCATGATGCTGAGGTAGTTCGGCTTGTAGTTGGTGTTCTGGTTGCCGCCGTGCAGCAGGCTCAGGTTGTGCCCCAGTTCGTGCATCAGCGTGCCCGCCTGCTGCTGCGGCGTCCCCGCGCCGCCCCCGCCGCCGAGTGTGACCAGCAGGTCGCTGGCGCCGATGCCGCGCGAGATGCCGCTCGACGTGTTCTGGCTCCCGCCTGGCGGCGGCGGCTCCTGGTAGTTCCCCGCGATGATGTAGTGGAAGATCGGTGAGCGGCCGGTCGGATCGAAGCGGGCCGACTTGATGGCCTGGAACTGCGTCCAGTCGTACTGGCCGCCCGTCAGCGTCCCCAGGTTGTTCTGCCAGGGGATCGCCCCGGCCCGGCTGAGCGCGCCCCAGGTCGCGCTCGTCGCGAAGTCGCGCGTGCTGCCGGACCCCTGGTCCACGTGCAGGTTGATGCCGACGGAGCCCGTCGGGCTCACGTACGGCGAGTTCGCGAAGGCGTTGACGACTTGCCGGATGGCCGCGTTGCTCAGGCTCTGGTTGTGCGTGGCGTCCTGCATCCAGTCGACGTGGAGGAAGATGTCCGGCTTGTTGGGGTCGGCGCCCATCTGCGGCAGGTCGATGAACTGGCCGTTGAGCGTGACCCCACTCGACTCCCAGGCGTCCGGGATGCCGTCGCCGTCCGCATCCGGGGCGGTGTTGACGACGTCTACCTTGAAGGTCAGCGCGGCGTTGCCGTCGCCGTCGCCGTTCCCCTGGGTGGTCATCGCGATGCCGCAGGTGCCGTTCACGCTGTCGCCCGTGATCGTGCAGGGCACCTGTCCCATATGGAGCGTCAGGTCGAGGACGGACTTGTCGATGCCGGGCGTCCCGTTGACGTCGGCGAGGTCGTCGCCGAGCCGGAAGCCCCCGTCCTCGTCCCGGACCTCGACGGCGATCGGCATCGTCGAGACGCTGTTGTAGTCGACGGTGGTCTGGAACACCCAGTTGGGATGGGGATCGTTGTTGTCGTCGATGGTCGCGCTCTGCGACTCCGGGTCGCTCCCCAGCTTGACGAGGCTGTAGAAGTCGGCCGCGCCGAGACAGCCACCGAGGACCGTGCCCTCGAAGCAGTCGATGGCCCGGACTTCTTCGATCGTGACCCGGACGGTCACCGGAAGTGGGGCGGCGACCGCGGCCGGCGGCGCGATCACTACCAGCGTGGCCATGACCATCGCTGCGGCGAGCAAGCTGCGGATCCGTCTGGACACTGGTCGTCCCTCCACTTGCCTTCCGGCGCCCTGCCGGCCAGGCATTCCCGGTCCGGTACCAACCGAGCGCAGCCGGCACGCGCGTCCCCGCCGGCTCGACCCGCGTCGCGCGCGCCGATGTGCGCTCGTCCCTGCCGGCTGCCTGCGCCCGCCTCCCGCGCACTCGGCCGGCGATGGTCGCCCGGTTGCCCGGTGGCGTGGCGCGGACAGATCCGAGCACCATCACGTCGCGGGGACCGGGCAACCGGTCCCCGCGGACCCTCCGCGTCATTCGTCGCGCGGCAGCTGGTGGCCCTGGTCGGCGACGGCCTGCTTCCAGGCGCCGGTCATGGACATCGGCTCAGCCGGGACGCCGCGCTCGCCGAGCAGGACCTGACCTGCCACCGGATCGACGACGCCGGGCTCGAGCCCCCGGTACGGCGTCGTGTAAGGCGAACGACATGGGTGCCCGGAGCGGGTAGACGGGGAGCGGGTCGACCCGCGCGATCCGCTCCCCGAGGTTTCAGCGCGGGAACCCACCCGTACGGCACCGGGGGCGTGGGCCCGCGTTGCGCGCTACACCGCGCTTGGGGCTTTGGCCTCGCCGTGCTGAATGGCCCGCACGGCGTCGACCGTCGCGCCCTGGCCGCCAATACCCCAGTCACCGCTCTTGACGTTGTCGTCGACGATGACCCAGGTGAGCGGGCGCATCGTCTCACCCTCGACCGAGAGCATCGCCTCGGTGACGCGCTCGATCATCTGCTGCTTCTGCTCCGTGGTGAATACCCCTTCGATCAGCTTGATCGTCACGAGCGGCATGGTGTTCTCCTCTAATCCCCAGCAACGACACGCCGTCACGTCCCGGCTCACCATCGGGCCACGGGTCGCATCGATCCGGTCGACCCTTGACCCGATGCGGGTCGGCCGCTCCGGCGGCGGTGCCCGGTCGCGGGTCCCTGCGCCGATTGGCATTTCCCCGGTTCCCCGTTCTCACCACCAGGGAGAGCGCGACCTCGATTCCGTGCTGAGATCGCTCTCCTCAGGTCAACACCGGCCGTCGATGGCATCGATGGTAGAGCGGATGGCGGGCTCCTCCCATACGCCGTTCGGCATATTCCCGGGCCGCTGTTCTCGCGGCTGCGCTCTGGCCCGGTGTGCCGGTGCGGCACCCTGGTCCCGTAACAGCGGATGCGCGGGCGGTCGCGCGTTCCACCGACCGGGGCGCGTCGGTTCGGGTAGTCGGTTTGAGGGGAGCGACGCCATGACCACCCGTCGCCCCGCCACCCTCACCGTCGGTGCGGCGCTGCTCGCGGTCGGCGGCGTCTTGGGCTTCGTCCCGGTCTTGACCGGGTAGAGCCCCGGTGACGTCCCTGCGCTCGTGGTCTACGGCGGGTACGTCCTCGGCGCCCTCATGCTCGTTGGCGCCTGCCTGGCCTGGAGGCGACGCCGCTGGGGCATGCTGCTCGGCCTGGTCGCGGCGGTCGTCAACCGCCTCCTGACCGTGCCCGGCATCGCCTTTGCCTTGGCCATCGGGTGGCAGATCGCGTCCGCGGTCGGTGTCCTGCTGGCGACTCTCCTCGTCGTCGTGCTCCCCGCCCCGGCCTCGCGGCGCGCCGACGCCTGATGGCGATCGATCCGGCGCCTGTCCGCTCGCGCGGGCGCCGGCCCCGGCCGGCGGACCACGGCGGCGACCCGCTCGCCGTCTCGCGCCATCCGGCACCTGGGGCCGTTCGTGTGATCACGCTGCGCTGATCTCCCCGTCCCCCCTTCCCTACCCATGAGCCCCGCCTTCCCCGGGCGGGGCTTCTCCATTCGCCGGTGGGCGCGGCGCCCGAGCGTGCGCCTGGGGCTGAGCCAACAACCCCGGCTCGCCGTCCGCCATGCACTATGCCGAACGGCGTATTCCGGGCCGCCTGGATCGCGCCCATTCTGGGCCTGCGGTGGCGGACCGGCGCCTGGATCGGGCGGACCCGCCGGCGACGACCGCGCCGGACCACCCTGATGAAGGGGGGCAGCTATGCGGGATTGAGGAGCGCCAGGGTGTGACCCCCGGCCTGTCGGGGTGTCCACCGGCGCTCGATCGCGGCCGACGGAGGCAGGCCGGAGCGGGGGGCCGCGGTCCTTGGACGGACGTGTTGCTCCGGCTCCGGCGCTATCGCTCCCAGGGAAAGGAATACGACATGCGGAGTACGGCAGCCCGCGGCCTGCGCCTGGTGATGCTAATTATCTTCGTCCTGAGCCTCGCGCCTCTGGTCGCGTTCGCCCAGGGCGTCGACCCGTCCAGCGTATCCCAGAACCTCGACCCGGGCGCTACCTTCACCCTGACCAAGACGGTCCATACGCCGGCTATCCCCCCCAACCCGGACATCGTCTTCCTGTCGGACACCACCGGGAGCATGGGGTCGGCGATCGCCAACGTGCAGGCCAACATCGGCAGCATCGCCAGCACGGTGCTGACCGCACAGCCGACCGCCCAGTTCGCGGTCGCCGAGTACAAGGACGGGGACCCCAACACCTGCCCCTCGGATCCCTTCGCCTTCAAGCTCGACCAGGCGCTGATGCCCGGCACGGCTGACGTCTCGGCGTGGAGCGCCAGCGGCGGCTGCGATACGCCCGAGTCCCAGCTCTACGCGCTCGACCAGCTGGCGACCGGCGCGGTCACCTTCCGTCCCAACTCGACCCGGATCATCGTCTGGTTCGGTGACGCCTCCGGCCACGATCCGGCGCTGGGCGTGACGCTGAGCGGCGCGATCAGCGCGCTCCAGGCGGCCAACATCGCGGTCATCGCCATCCCGGTGAACTCGGGCGCCGGCGACGGTCTCGATGCCACGGGCCAGGCGACGGCGATCACCACCGCCACCGGCGGCGAACTCATGCCGGCCGCGACTCCCGACCAGGTGTCGGGCGCCATCCTGAGCGGCCTCGGGAACCTGCCGGTCACCGTGACGCCGCAGCTGGCGAGCGCCGACACGGGCCTGAGCGTCGGCTGGGACGCGCCGAGCAAGACGGTCACCAGCGGCACCGACGCGACCTTTACCGAGACGATCAGCGTGGCCGCCGACGCGCCGCAGGGCACGACGCTCCACGCGACCGTCGACTTCCTGCTCAATGGCCAGCACCAGGATGGGTTCACCGAGACGATCGCGATCACGGTGAACGACATCACCCCGCCGGTGCCCGCCTGCGAACCGAGCACGAACCCCGCGGGGAAGAACGTGCCTGGAGCCAACGCTAACCCGAAGGCGGGCCAGAACCCCGACGGCTTCTACCTGCTGACGGCGACCGACAACGTGGATGCCGCGTCGGCCCTCAAGCTCTACGTGGCCGACAGCGCCGGCAGCTTCGTCGCCGGGCCGTATGCCAGCGGTACCACCGTCAAGATCACCCAGGCGCCGGGCGCGACGCCGGGCGCGACGCCGATGGCGGGCGCGGTGAGCGCGCACATCACCCTCAACGGCGACGCGCTGGTCTACGCGGTGGACACCGCGGGCAACCAGTCCGCTCGAGTGGCGTGCCTGGTCCCACCTCCGCCGAAGTAAGCGGATCGACCCACTCTGGCCACTGATCTCCTGAGAGAACTAGCGGCGCCCGCCCCGGGACGGCGGGCGCCTTCGTCGGCGCTCCGCCCGCGACATGCGTCCGTGCCGGAGACCACCGGCGATTTCCGTACCGTGCCAGACCGTCGTGGTCGGCCGGTATGCCGAACGGCGTATTCCGGGCGGCCCGGCTCGCGCCTATCGTGAGGCTGTCGAGGCGGCCGGGTGCCCGCGGCGGGCGGACCCACCGGCGCTGAGCGCGGTAAGGAGGAGGGCAGATGCACGTCCCGAAAGACCAGGTGGATGTTCGGTTGGACGGCCCGGGCCTGGTGATCCGTCAGCGTCGGGACTTCGGCGACGTCACGGGCTACGGCGCCATCAGCACCGAGTACTTCACGCTGCCGGCCGGCATGGACACCACGCCGGTCTTCCAGGGCCTGGAGGACGACCGCTGTCAGTGTCCCCACTGGGGGTTCGTCCTGCGTGGCCGGCTCACCACGACCGACGCCCACGGCGCCGAGGAGACGGTCGGGGCCCACGAGCTGTTCTACTGGCCCCCGGGGCACAACGTCCGGGTCGATGCCGACGCCGATATCGTTATGTTCAGCCCGCAGCACGAGCACAGCCGGGTCATCGAGCACATGATCGCCAGGGTCCGGGGCTGACCCTGCCGGACGCGCTGACCACGATCCCCATCCCCGGCGTCTGCTGACCCGCGCGTCGGCCGGAGGCAGGCGCCGCCCACCCCCTGATCTCCCCGTTCCCACCCCTTCCCTTCCCATGAGCCCCGCCCAGCACCCGGGCGGGGCTCCCTCGTCCCGTGGGAGGAGGACTCGCGCCGCGCCCGAATCCACCGTCGTGGCGGTGCGGTCGACCCCGTCCCTATGCCGATCGGCGTATTCTCCTCCCCCCGTCCGGCGCCTAGCCTCGACGTACGGATGGACGTGTCGGTCATGGCCGACCCGCCGTGACCGGCGGAACGATCGAAAGGACTCGCACGATGCGCGAGACGTGTTTCTGCGGCTGGTGCGGTGAATTGGCGGACCGGGAGCCCGTGCCCGCGGGCGCGACTCCGGTCGGATTGCGCTGCCCGCGGTGCGGGCGGGTCGATGCGCTTGACTGGCTCGTGCCGGCCGCGCGCCGGTCTCTGCTCGACGAGGCAGCGGCGCGCTGGGTGGCGGCGGACGAGCGTGCGCGGGTCGCGTCGTAGCGCGGCTACCGGCAGATTCGACGTTCGGCGATGTGTCATACGGTCATGGAGGAGTGGATATGCAACGGTCGGCCGTTACGACCCTTCGTGCCTGGCTCGGTGTCGTCCTGGTACTCGCGATGGCGGCCGTCGGAACCGGCATCCTGCCGCCGGCCACCGCCGCCTCCGGTTCGGATTGGCCGATGTTCGGGCAGAACCTGAACAACACGGCCAGCGCGTCGACAAATATCGGCACCGGGAATGTCAAGCACCTCAAGCTCAAATGGGCCTTCAACACCGGCGGCGATGTCTCCGCCCGCGCCGCGGTGGTCGGGAACGTGGCCTACTTTCCCGACTGGAGCGGTCACCTCTACGCGGTCAAAGCCTCCAACGGGAAGCTGATCTGGTCGAGGAACATCGCGGCGGACTACTTCAACGGCTCGCTTGGCGCGACCGTCGTCTCCCGCACCAGCCCCTTCGTCGATGCCGCTACCGGCACGCTCTACATCGGCACGCAGACGGGCGCCAGGCTGCTGGCCATCAACACCGCGGACGGCTCCCTCAGGTGGGCGACCCAGCTCGACGCACACCCGTGGGCGGTCGACACGGGCTCGCCGGTCGTTCACAACGGTGTGCTCTACGTCGGCGTGTCCTCGCTCGAGGAGGCGGCGGCCGCCGACCCTTCCTATCCCTGCTGCTCGTTCCGCGGCAGCGTGGTTGCCCTCAACGCGAGCACCGGCCAGATCCTCTGGAAGACCTACACGGTCCCCGAGGGGTACACCGGCGGTTCCGTCTGGGGCAGCACGCTGGTCCCCGATCCCCAGCTGGGCGTGATCTTCGCCACCACCGGCAATAACTACACCACGCCCGCCGCGGTCCAGGACTGTATCGCCGCCGGTAGTCCGGAGTCGGACTGTCTCTCGCCCGACGACTTCGTCGACTCGGTCGTTTCCCTGAGCATGGCGACCGGTCAGGTCCAGTGGGCAACGCGGCTCGCGAGCGCCGACGACTGGAACGTCGCCTGCTTCTACCCGGGGAACCCCAACTGCCCCGAGCCCGCGGGACCCGACTTTGACTTCGGCTCGGGCGCGAACCTGATCACCTACCAGACCGCGCAGGGGTCCAGGACCATCCTCGGCGCCGGGCAGAAGAGCGGCGTCTACTGGGCGCTCGATCCCACGACGGGGCAGGTGCTCTGGGGCACGCAGGTCGGTCCCGGCTCCGCCCTCGGTGGGATCCAGTGGGGCTCGGCCAGCGACGGTCAGCGTATCTACGTGGCAGTCGGTAACCTGTATGGCGTCCCCTATACCCTGCCTTCGGGCCAGACGAGCCACGCCGGCTCCTGGGCCGCCCTCGACCCGGCCGACGGGCATGTCATCTGGCAGGTCGCCGACCCTAACGGCGCCATGGACCTCGGTCCCATGACGGTCGCCAACGGCGTGGTCTACGCCCCCTCGATGGGAGCGCAGAGCGCCGGCACGCCGAACATGTTCGCCCTGAATGCCGCCACCGGGAAGACCCTGTGGAGCTACGCCTCGGGCGGCTCGGTCGTCGCCGGTGCGGTCGTCGCCAACGACGCCGTCTACTGGGGCTCTGGCTACGCAAACCTCGCCGTCTTTGGCGGCGTGGGGAGTCACACCTTCTACGCGTTCAGCACCGGCGGTCACTAGGTGACGGCGTCAACGGGGGCGGGACAGCTGTCCCGCCCCCGGCCTCATGATCGTGGGGTGTTGGGCGAGCCGGGAGGATCGTCATGAAGCAGCGAATCGCCGTGCTTCGCCTTCTCCTGGTCGCCGCGGTCCTCGCGGCGATGCTCCAGGCCATGGCCGCGCCGGCACTGGCCGGCAGCCCACCCAACCGGCTGGACGACAACCGGGGCCTCGACAGCCCCGTCTCCCTCGCCGGCGACGTCTGCAGCCTCCTGCTGGGTTGGTTCAGCCTGGCCAGTACGATCGTCTGTCCCGGCATGGACGGCCGGGTGCTCGAGCACGCGAGGGTCCACAACGTCTTCGCCGGCGCCAACTGGGACGGCGGCATCGACCCGCAGTTCAGCCGCGGCGCCATCGATCAGCTCACGCGGGACTTGCTCGCCAGCGACTACTTCGACCCGGCCGTCCAGTACGGCGTGGGGCGAGGCAGCTTCCTCGGGTCCACCCAGAACGACGGCTGCTCCGGGGCGCCGAGCGGCACGACCAACCAGCTCTCCATCGAGCTCTGGATCACCTGCGAGGTCCAGAGCCCCGGCACCGGCGTCCCCTACCCGGACGACGACACGCTCTACGTCGTCTACCTGCCGCCGAGCGTCGACATCAACAACGGGCCGCTCGGCGGCACCTGCGACCAGTTCAAGGCCTACCACCTGCAGTCGATGGCCCTCACCGTCGACTGGATCCTGGTCGTGCCCTACCCGCACTTCCAGTCGTTCTCCTACGCGGTAGTCCCGCTCAAGTGCGCTCAGGGGAACCGCGACGCGCTGAGCTATCTCCTCAGCCACGAGGTCATCGAGGCGGCCACCGACCCGATCGGCCCGCACGGCTGGATCGACAACGACACCATCGACTTCGCCGGGTCCTTCCTCAAGGAGGGTGAGGCGGCCGACATCTGCGGGGCGCAACCACGCGTGCGGCTCGACAACGGCCTCGCCGTGGCGCCGTACTGGTCCAACCGCGACAACGCCTGCGTCCCGCTCACCCACACCCTCACGCTCGAGACCGTCGGGTTGCCCAATGCCGGCAGGGCGACCGTCACCAGCCAGGCCATCTTCAACGACACCGCGCCACACGCGGTGGACCTGGCGACGCAGGGCACCATGACGATCGTCCACAACGGTCACGCCAGTTGGAGCTTCCCGTCTCCGGTCCCCGGCGCCACCGGCGTCCAGTACGTGACGGGCAGCCTCGGCAGCGACGGCACGACCTTCATCGACCAGGACGTGGTCAGCACCGCCGTCTACGGCACGCAGTACCGCCTCACCGTCGATACCTCGCCGGGCGTGGTCGCCGCGGGTGACGGGTCGCTGACCCCGAGCCAGTGGGTGCCGAAAGGCCAGACGGTCACGCTCACCACCGACCCCTACGTCCCCGCCGGCGCGGACCGCTATCGCTTCCGCTGGTGGACGGGCGATGTGTCCGACATCTCCCCCTCCACCACCGTCCTGATGGACGCGCCCAGGACGGCAACCGCCGCCTACGTCCTGCAGCACCACGTGACCTTCGACCAGGCGGGGATTCCGGCCGGCGTCCCCTGGACGGTGATGGTCGACAACGTCGCGCAGGCGGGGCCGTACGACGCGTGGTTTGACGAATACACCTCCGTCAGCTTCGGCTACCAGGATCCCGTCCCGGCACTCTCGGCGGGAACGCGCTACACGCTCGTCGGGACGAGCCACACAACGCCGCTCCTCGTGACCGGCAACGTCACGGTCTCGGCGACCTACAGGACCCAGCAGTTGCTGACCGTGCGGACCGGCGGGCTGCCCGCGCCGAACCTGGCCGGGATCGCCAACGGCGGGACCCCGCTCGGCACGGTCAACGACGCTACCCCGCTGGCCGTCTGGCTCGACGATGGGACGCCGCTGGCGCTGGCGGGCGACGCCAGCGTGAACGGGATCGACGGGACACAGTACTTCGCCCAGTCCTTCGCTCCCGTGCCGCCGGCCACCCTGACCGCGCCGCTGACGACGACGCTGACCTACAGGACCATGGCCCAGCTCATCGACGACGCGCTGGCGAGTGGGGGCATCACCGGCCCGGCTGCCGGCGGGGTCTCCACGGCGCTCGAGCAGCAGTTCGCCGCGGTCCAGGCCGACATGAAAGCGCACCGCTACGCGGCGGCGCTCGGGAGCCTGACGGCGTTTGTCAACCTGGTCGAGGCGCAGCGGGGTAAGGCGATCGGCGCGGAGACGGCGACGACGCTCGAGCTCGACGCGCTGCTCGTCTATCACGGCGCCCTCCGCCTGGGGGTGGCCGCGGGCCAGCTCTCCCCGGCGCAGGCCAGCCATGACTATGAGGACTACGCGGCTCGGGTCACCGCCCTCGGGGGTACACCCCTGCCGCGCGGCTTCTGAGCTACGGCGCGTGGTCGCCGGGTCGCCGGGCAACCGGCGACCCGGCACCGTGCGTGGCGTTCCGGGGCTGCGTCGCGGGGGACCGCCGGCGCGCCGTCCGGCTCACGACGGCCGCCATCGGGCACCGTGCCGGCGATCTCGGCGGACGCGGTCGTGGCTACGGGCCGATCCCGGCGTCCAGGCGCTCCGCGGGCTCCCGACGCGTCCCGGTCGCGCTCAGCCAGCGCGTGGCCTCCGCCCTGGTGCGCACCTGGAGCTTGCCGAGGATGTTCTCGACGTGCTTCTTGGCGGTCCCCGCGGAGATGCCGAGCAGGGAGCCGATCTCTTTGTTGCTGCACCCGCGAGCCACCAGGCTCAGCACCTCGTGCTCGCGCTGGCTCAATCGCTCCGCGGCGCCCTCGTGCTCGACCGGCCCGAGCCCCCGGAAGTGGGCCAGCACGCGCGCCGCCATCGCGCTGGTGAACGGCAGGCTCCCGGCGTGACCGGCCCGCACCGCCGCCCGGATCTCCTCCCGGCTGGCGTCCTTCGTGATGTAGCCGACCGCGCCCGCCTGCAGCGACTCCAGCAGGTGCCGGTCACTCGACGAGACGGTCACCATGACCACCCGTGTCGACGGGAGACACGCGCCGAGCTCCCGCGCCGCCTCGATGCCCGATTGGTCCGGCAGGGCGATGTCCATCAGGATCACGTCGGGTCGCGCCGCCAGCGCCCGCGCCACGGCGGTCTGCCCGTCGGCGGCCTCGGCGACCACGGTGATGCCCGGATCGACCTCCACGATGCTCCGCAGCGCCTTGCGCATGCGCGGATGGTCGTCGACCAGCATGACGCGAATCATCCCCTGACCTCCTCGGCCGAGCGCCGGACGGTGACGCGCACGACGGTGCCCTGCCCCGGTTGACTCTCCAGCGCCCACTCCCCGCCGATGGTCGCCACGCGCTGGCCGATCCCGCGCAGCCCGAAGCGCTCGCGCGGCCGGGGGGCGCTCGGGTCGAAGCCGTGCCCGTCGTCGCTCACCACCAGCTCGAGCCGCTCGCCGCACTCGGCGAGCCGCACCGTGATGTGGCTGGCGGCGGCGTGCTTGCCGGCGTTGATGACCGCCTCGCGGGCGATGCGCAGGAACGCGACCTGGATCGTGGGCGGGATCGCCCCGACGACCCCCTGGCACGCGACGTCGACCGGGCAGGCAAAGCGGTCGGCCAGGTCCTCCGCCTGGCGTCTGAATGCCGCCAGGAAGTCGCTCGGCGCGGCATCGTCGCCGTGGAGCACCGTGACCAGGTAGCGTGCCTCCGCCAGTGCCCGCTCGATGGACGGCTGCGGATCGGACCGCTCCGCCTCCTGCAGCTCGAAGCGCAGCACGGCGAGGTCCTGCGCCAGCCCGTCGTGCAGTTCGCGCGCCAGCTGCATCCGCTCCTCGCGCACGGCGGCGTCGGTCAGCTCGCCGTACAGGTCGATGGCGCGCAGCAGGCTGGCGGCCTGGCTGGTGACGATGCGCAGGTACTCGTCGACGTCGGGCGGGAGGTCGGCCGGGCGTCGTGGCGTCGCGGCGATCCAGCCGTAGACGGTGCCGGCATCCGCGATCGGGTAGCGCCGGACGGTGCCGCCCGCCGGCCCGGTGTCGCCGGCTTGCAGCACGAGGCGGCTCGGCACGTCCACGGCCCGCGTGGCGAGGCCGATCGCCGCGAGTACGCGGCCCCGATCGCGCGCGGCGACCTGCGTCTGGCTCAGGTGGAGCAGGGCCGCGCTCCGGCGCTGCTGGCGGCGCACCAGGGTCGCGGTGCGCAGGTACTGGTGCCCGAGATAGGTCAGCAGGAAGGCGTAGGCGACCAGCCAGAGCAGGTCCGACGACGTGGTCACGGTGGCATCGAACGGCGTGGGGTAGACGGCGAAGTGCAGTTCGGCGACTGCCGCCGTGCTCAGCGCCAGGGGGAGCCAGAGCTGCGCGGGCGTGCTCCGGTCCCGGAACAGCCGCCAGGCGATCACCGCGTAGAGCAGGCCGATCGCGACCTGCACCGCGACCACCGGCCAGGATAGGCCCGCCAGGCTGACCGGCACGTCGCCGGTGCTCGGCGCGGCGGGTGCCGCCCGGAGCGCCGGGAGCACCGTGTGGTTCGCCGTCAGCCACGCGTTGAGGCCGGCGACGACGACCAGTCCGGCCAGCAGGCGAAACCCCGCCCGCGTGATCCAGGCGCGTCCGCGCCGGCTGAGTGCCAGCAGCAGGAGCAGCCCGGCCGACAGGCGCACGACGATCCAGCTGTAGAGCGGCGCCGGCCCGAGCTCGGTCGGCGTCACGACGACGAGGAGCGGGACGAGGATGAACCACGTCCGCGCGAGCGCGAAGCCGGCGAAGGCGACGGCGATGGCCAGGTCGAGCGGCTCACGGTCGATCGCGAAGCGCGCCAGCCCGACAAAGGCCACCATCGTGGCGACCAGCACCATGAACGTCTCGAGCGCCGCGGCGCGCGGCGGATCGGGGTAGGCAAACGCGAGACTCGGCACCCAGAGGATGGCGGCCGTCAGCGCGACGAGCGCGACGCACCAGGCCGGCACGAGCCAGCCCAGCCAGAACCAGGGTTTCGACCGGGAGGGTGCCGCCAGGCTGACTGCCATCGTGTTGCTCACCGTGTTGCTGGGGCTTCGCGCCCCGTCGTCGTCCTGGCACGCCGGTCACCGCGTCGCGGCGGCGACTCACCCGAATGCCGGAGTCGGGGCTGATCGCGACCACCTACCGGCGTGATGCCGGTGGGTGAGCCACGCCGGGTGCATCGGTGCCGCCGGCGGTCGGCTCGAACCTGCCAACCACCCCGGATAGTCGGGGGCTCCAGGCAAGCCTACCAGAGTGCGTCGTCCGGGCGATACGCCATTCGGCATAGTGTCGGAGGGGTGACGGATGCGCCAGTCTGGGCGGCGACCGTGCCGCCGCGGTGCCGGCCCGCCGTTGCTGCCGGGTCACGCGCCCGCGCGTCACGACGCACGAGTCGCCGCCAGCGGCCGAGCATTTCCTCGGGAGCGTGACCGGCACGCGGCCGCCACCGTCTCGGGTCCCGACGAGAGGGCCGAACGTGAGGACCTCCGGGTGCCCGTGGCGCTCACCCGGCCGGACGGCGGGACGTAGGGCTTATGGTCCCGGCGTTGCCGGAAGGAGGAACCGCATCTCCCGCGGGGTCGGCGCGATGCCGGTGCCCATCCCGGCCGGGAGGAAGGCCGGGAGCGTCACGACGCCGATCACTCCCGCGAG
>DASSZN010000331.1:0-12506 GCA_035702805.1 Thermomicrobiaceae bacterium
CGTGCCCCTCGCCAGGGGTCCGAGCGTGGTGGTCGGCGCGCCGTCGATCGGTGAAGAGAAGGGGTTCGACCGTGTTCCTGCGACGAGCGAGACTCTCGCTGGCGTCCATCGTCGTGTTGCTGGGGGCGACCCTCGGCAGCCTGATGCTCCCGCTGGCGACACCGGCCGTGGTCGGAGCGACCACGCCGCCCGACCTGTCGATCTCTCCGATCACGCTGGTTGGAGGAGGTTCCCTCACCGGCATCTGCGCGGGCACCTCGCCGACCTTCCAGGCCACGATCAAGAACAACGGCGGCTCGCCCAGCGGCGCCTTCTCCGTCACCGGGACTGTCAGCGGGACGTTTGGCTCGCTCAGCCAGAAGCAGAACTTCCCTGCTGGCCTCGACGCGGGAGCCTCGACGACCCAGCAGCAGACGATCAACAACATCCCCGCCGGGAACTACAGCGTCACGTTGACGATCAACCCTGACCCGTCGTCCGGCGACACCAATACGGCCGACAAGAGCACGACGGCCAGCGTCGGCGTCGTCAACTGCAACTCGAACCCGCCACCGCCCACCACCTGCACCATCAGCAGCGGCTCGTGGGGCGTCTCGCCCACCACGATCCAGGCCGGCCAGTCGGTCCAGATCGCCGGCGATGGCTTCCAGGGCCAGGGCTGGTCGTCGGGAGAGACCGTCACCTTCGTCCTCGTCGACGCGAACGGCACCTCCTTCTCCCTTGGCCAGGGAACCGTCGCCTGTAACGGGAGCCAGCCCGCCCTGTTGGTCACCGCGACCATCCCGTCGACGGCGGCGGCCGGCGCGGCTACCGTGCGCGCGACCGACAGCAACGGCAACACCGGCACCGTGCCGCTCCAGATCACCGCCGCCAGCTCGCCGTCTCCCTCGCCGTCACCTTCACCGACGCCGAACACGGTCACGCTCAACGTGACCGCCTACTGCTTCCAGCTGAGCACCAGCTCGAACTCGCTGGTCAACACCCAGTGCTCCGGCGTGACCGGCAACGGCCAGGCCGGCACCAGGCTCGACGCGCACACCTTCCAGTTCACCGGGCTCACCGGCGGCACCACGCTGGCCGTCAAGCTCTACCCGACCGCCGGCAACCAGAGCCTCGCCTGCGACGCCAGCGTCCCGGTCCCGGCGCAGTCGCCCACCCCGCCGTCGCTCAGCGCGCTGGCCTGCACCTACGCCAACGGCGCGATCGTGACCTCGGTCAAGGACGCGCTCTCCGTCTTCCAGCCCTGGGTGCGCACCGACTCGCTCGTCGCCAGCGGCGCCGTCTCCCGCACCTGGATGTGGGGGCCGGACTTCTACGCCCCGCCGGTTGCCGAGCCCTACCAGCAGGCGACCGAGCCCAACGGCAGCTCCACGGGCAACCTCCCGACCAGCCTGCCCTTCCGCTTCGTCGTCTACTTCGACAAGAGCCGCATGGAGATCACCCACCCGGGCGGCGACCCGACCAGCGTCTGGTACATCACCAACGGCCTGCTCGCCGAGGAGATGATCACCGGCAAGATCCAGGGCGGCGACAGTGCCTTCGTGCAGGTCGCCCCGGCGCAGGTCAACGTGGCCGGTGACCCCAACGACCCGAACGGGCCGACCTACGCGACCTTCACGCCGCTGATGGGCTACGGCGCCATCCCCAACGGCTGGAAGCTCACGCAGACCCTCAACCGGGCCGGTCAGGTCGGCAACGATTCGTCGCTCGCGTCCTACAACGTGACGGCGGTGGACGTCGGCGCGCCGACCCACCACACCGTGGCGTCGGTCTTCTGGAGCTTCATGAACAGCTCGGGACCGGTCGTGCAGAACGGCCAGGTCGTGACCGCGCCCCTGTTCCAGAACCCGTTCTACGCCACGGGCTACCCGATCACCGAGGCGTACTGGACCAACGTGCTGGTGGGCGGGGTCTCCAAGCAGGTGCTGGTGCAGTGCTTCGAGCGGCGCTGCCTGACCTACACGCCGTCGAACCCGGCGGGCTGGCAGGTCGAGGCCGGCAACGTCGGTCAGCACTACTACATCTGGCGCTACCAGCAGCTGAGCCAGCAGCCGTAGGCACGACGGTCGACACACGAGGCGCGGGGAGCGACCCCCGCGCCTCTTTCGTTACGGTGACGCGGCCGCGAGATCCCGTCGCCGGCTGGCCGGCGTGGACGCGGAGCTAGCCCGTCGCCGGCTTCGCCTGCTCCCCCTCGACCAGCACCCGGCGCAGCACCTTGCCGACCGCGCTCTTGGGAAGCTCGTCGCGGAACTCGAACAGCCGCGGCACCTTGTAGGCCGCCAGCCGCTCCCGGCAGAACGCCTCGAGGTCCGCGGCCGTCGCCGAGGCGCCGGGCCGCAGCACCACGTAGGCCTTGACCGTCTCGCCCCGGTAGGGGTCGGGGATGCCGGCCACGCCCGCCTCGAGCACGGCCGGGTGCTCGTAGAGCACCTCCTCGACGTCGCGCGGGTAGACGTTGAAGCCGGAGGCCAGGATCAGGTCCTTCTTGCGGTCGACGATCGTCAGGTAGCCGTCGGCGTCCATGGTGCCGATGTCGCCGGTGTAGAGCCAGCCGTCGCGCAGGGCGTCGGCCGTCTCGGACGGCATATCCCAGTAGCCGGCCATCACCTGCGGCCCCCGCAGCCGGATCTCACCCGGCTCGCCGGTCGGCAGGACCCGCGTGCCGGTCTCGACGTCGACGATCTGGCAGTCGGTGTCGGCCACGGGCAGGCCGACCGTGCCCGGCCGGCGCTCGCCCCAGGCCGGGTTGCCGTGGGTGACCGGGCTCGTCTCGGACAACCCGTAGCCCTCCAGCACCTTGGCGCCGAAGCGGCGCTCGAAGGCCGCCATCACCTCGACCGGCATCGGTGCCCCGCCCGAGTTGCAGAAGCGGATCGAGCCGACGCCGTACTCCTCGGCGTCGGGGTAGCTGTTGACCGCCACGTACATCGTGGGCACGCCCGGGAAGAGGGTGGGCTGGAAGGCGCGGATCGTCTGCATCACCGGCTCGAGCTCGAAGCGCGGCAGCAAAACCATCGAGCCGCCGCAGGCCAGGCAGAGGTTCATCACCACCGTCATGCCGTAGACGTGGAACAGGGGCAGCGCGCCCAGGATGCGGAACTCGTCGTCGCGCGGCAGTTCCGGATTGGCCGCCCGGCACTGCAGCACGTTGGCGACCAGGTTGTAGTGGGTCAGCATCGCGCCCTTGGAGACCCCGGTCGTGCCGCCGGTGTACTGCAGTACCGCCACGTCGTGCGCGCCGACCTCGACCGCGGGCGGCTCGCCGGACGCCGCGGCCAGCGTCTCTTCGAACGAGCGCGCCCCCGGGCCGAGCGTCGCCTCGCCGCGCAGCCGGGCGACCAGGACGTGGTCGAGCGCCGCATGCGGCAGCGTCGCCTGGACCACCGGGTAGAGGACGTCCGCGACGACGATGGTCCGCGCGCCGGAGTTGGTCAGGGTGTAGCCCAGCTCGCGCGGCGTGTAGAGCGGGTTGACCTGGACGACGATCGCCCCGGCACGCAGCGCGCCGTAGTAGGCGATGACGTACTGCGGGCAGTTCGGCAGCATCAGCGCGACGCGGTCCCCCCGGCCGACCCCGAGGTCGGCGAGCACACGGGCGAAGCGGAGCGCGCTGCCCCAGAGCTCGCGGTAGGTGAGGGACGTGCCGGCGAAGCGTACCGCGGCCTGGTCGGGGCGGCGGGCCGCGGTGTCGGCCAGCACCTGGTAGAGCGGGATCTCCGGGTAGTCGAGCGTGGCCGGGACGTTGGCGGGCAGCAGCCTGAGCCAGGGCCGCGCGGGCGTGTCGGAAGTGGTGGGCGACTGGGGCGTCTCGGGCACAGTGGCGCCTCCTCACCGCACGATGCCGGCAGGCGATCGCCCGGCGCGCGATCCCGCCGGGCTTCGCTGTCGTTGCGTCGCTGCTCACGTTCTGTATACCCGATGTAGGTCGCGGCGTCACGCGCGGCCGGGGCGCGCGCTCAGACCCGCTCTCGCGATACCAGGTGTGCTTCTATCTCGGCGCGGTCGCGCCAGACGGGCCGAAGTTCCTTGCTCGCGTAGAGCGGCAGCTGGTCGCCGCGGTGTGGCGAACCCGGCTGGGAGGCGTTGCCGGGGAGGTTGAGCGCCATCGCCCGCTGCGACCCGCCGAACTCCACCAGCGCCAGGTAGCTGGTGCCGCCGACCGCGCGGAAGCGGCCGTCGGGCTCCGGCAGGTACCAGGTGGCGCGGAAGCAGCCGAGCGGGTCGCGCGCCCCGTTGCCCGGCAGATCTACCGGATCGAGGCGCAGCCGGTAGAGGTCGCCCCAGGCGACGTCCAGGCTGCCCGCCGCTTCCCGCAGCCGCTCCGCCGCGACGGCGAGCCCCTCGGCCGCCCGCGCCGGCTCGGCCAGCCCGGCCGGCGTGCCGAGCGGGTCCGCCGGATCCGGGGGCACGGCGAAGAGGGTGGTAACCGGTGTCGGCAGGGGCAGCACCTCGGCCAGCCAGCCGGCGAAGAGGGCGGCGCCGCGGCTCTCGGCGTCGAAGCGGTGGTCCCAGGCCGTCAGGACGCGGGCCGCCTCGGCGGCCACGCCCCCGCGCGCCTCCGCTGCCGCTACCAGGTCGGGCACCAGGCGGTCGGCCAGGTCCGAGCGGGTCGAGCCCTGGGCGGCGAGCAGGTCGGCCCAGCCGAGCGGGCCGTGCTCGATCAGCATCTGCAGCCCGCGCTGCTCGCGCGGGCGCGGCGAGCCGGCCGGCGCCAGGTAGGGCGGGAAGCCGGCGGGGTCGAGCGGCGACGGCAGTGTCGTCGTCCAGGGCGGGCTGTTGGAGTTCTGCACCCAGCCGGTGGACGGGTCGACGACCCGCGGCAGGTCCTCGTAGGGGTGGACGGCGGTCCAGAGGGTGGCCGAGGTGTCGCCCGGGATCAGCCCGGCCCATTCGTCCCAGTCGCCGCCGGGACGCACCGGCACCTGCCCGTTGAAGAGGGACAGGACGTGCCCGTCGGCGTCGGCATAGATCACGGTGAACATCGGCGCCTGCATCATCCGCAGCGCCCGCTCGAACTCCGCCAGGTCGCGCGCCCGGCACATCGCCCACCACTGCTCGTAGATCCCGGGGATCGGCGCCTGGTCTACCGCCACGACGCGCAGCGCGACCGGCCGGCCGTCGACCTCGCCGATCACCGGGCCGTGGATGGAGCGCCGGATCGTCAGTTCCTCGTCGCGCAGCGTGCCGTCCGGCTGCCGGACCCTCAGCGCCTGCGTCTCGACCGCGAAGGGCCGCACCGCGCCGTCGAAGCGGTAGCCGCCTTCGACGGGGTCGAGCAGGTAGGCGTCCCAGCCGTCGAAGGTGTTGACGGTGTGGGTCCAGCCGAGTCGGTCGTTGAAGGCGATCGTCGGCACCGGCGAGCCGACCAGGCAGGCGCCGTAGACGTCAACGCCGGGCGCGACCAGGTGCGCCTCGTACCACACGTAGAGGTTGTCCCAGGGCAGGTGCGGATTGGCCAGCAGCATCGGCGTGCCGCTCCGGGAGTAGCCGGGGCCGATCGCCCAGCCGTTGGAGGCCGGCGGGAAGGGGATGCCCTGGGTGACGAGCAGCAGGGGTTGGCCCTCCCGCGCCGCCTGCCCCGACAGCGTCAGGAAGGTGAAGACGAAGCGCAGCGCGTGGCCCAGCAGGTCGGCCGGCGCGACCGGCAGCACGGCGCGCGCCGCCGGGTCGAGACGCTCGGGGTGCGCCGCGGCGTAGCCGTTGACGCCCGCCGCGAACTCCGCGAGGTGCCCGGCGAACTCGGGCGACTGGGCGGCGAGCCAGGCGCGAGCGCGCTCGGGGAAGCCCAGCGTGCGGGTGAGCCGGTCGCTCTCGAGTTCGGCCTCACCCCAGTACTCGGCGGCCCGGCCCCGCCCGCGGCCGAGCAGGCGCAGCAGGAGGTCGCCGTGGCTGTGGGCCTGCGCCCAGCCGAAGGCGCGGAAGAGGGCCGGCAGGTCATCCGCGTAGATGTGCGGTACGCCCCACTCGTCCCACAGAATCTCCGCGCCCAGTTCCCCGCCGCCCACGTTCCTGCCTTCCCGCTGCCCCGGCGCCTTGCCCGCCGCAGGGTAGCACGGTCGCACGGCGCCGTCGCGAAGTCGGATCGTACCGGTACGGTCGTCGCCCAGCCGCAGACCGAAGCACCCGGCGATCGTGATGCTTTCGACCGTATCGGACCGAGTGATCGTGCTCTACTCTACTCGTGAGGCTCGATTTGTCGCGCGTGCGCGGGTGGCGCGCAACTCGGCGTGGCCGAGTGATCCGAGCGTACCTGGAGAGTGGCCTTCCGGTGGCTATCGAGCGAAGACCCCTCGGCGACCTGGACGGCGCGGCCGGCGGCACGGCCCGCATCCGCATGCCCGGCGTCGAGGAACGATGGCCTACCGAATTGCCGGCTGCTCCGGTCGCCCCGGCGGCCGACTCGCCCCTCCGGCTGACGTTTCGAGAGCTCGTCGAGCACCTGCCGGCGGCGACCTACGTCGCGCTGGCCGACGACCCGCGCCGGCTCGTCTACGTCAGCCCGCCCGGCGAGGCGCTCCTGGGCTACCCCCGCGGCGCGCTGAGCGGGCAGCGCGACGTCTGGTCGGTCGTGCTGCCCGCGGCGCAGCGCGAGGGTGTGCTGCGCGAGCTCGTTCGCGCCCGCGCGGCGGGACGGCCCTTCACCCTGGAGCATCCGGTCGTCACGCGCGACGGCCGAACGCGCTGGGTGTCGCACCGGGCGGCGCCGGCCGGCGCGTACTGGTACGGCGCCCTCATCGACATCACCGACCGCCGTGCTGCGGAGGAGGCCGCCGGCCGGCGCGCGAGCCAGTTCCTCGCGCTCGCCCGCGCGACGTCCGACTTCCTGCTCGTCGTCGATCCGGCGGGGAAGCTCGTCGAGCTGAACCCGCTGCTCAAGATGCTCTGGAAGGGCCGACCATCCGACCCGACCAGCGGCGAGTCCTTTTCCGGCTGGCTCCACCCGGACGACGTCGAGGCGTTCGAGGCCTTCCT
Source organism: Thermomicrobiaceae bacterium (assembly GCA_035702805.1). Lineage (GTDB taxonomy): Bacteria > Chloroflexota > Chloroflexia > Thermomicrobiales > Thermomicrobiaceae > DASSZN01. The sequence goes on from DASSZN010000331.1 coordinate 6,976, forward strand.
TGCCGCGTGCGCCCAGTCGCCGGGCGTCTCCGGCCCGATCGAGGTGCGCGTCCATGGGCTGGAGTCGGCGTGGGCCACCGTCGAGATCGTGGCGAGCAACCTGCTGGACGAGCCGGACGTCCACGGCATCGTGCTGAGCGCGCGCGACATCACCGAGCGCAAGCAGCTCGAGGTCGAGCTCACCCACCAGGCCTACCACGACCCGTTGACCAACCTCCCCAACCGCGCCCTCTTCCTGGACCGCCTGGAGCACGCGCTGCTGCGGTCACGGCGGCTGGGCCACGGCCTGGCCGTCCTCTTCGTCGACCTGGACAACTTCAAGGTGATCAACGACAGCCTGGGGCACGAGGTCGGCGACCGCTTCCTGGTCCAGGTCGGTGAGCGGCTCCTGACCTGCGTGCGCGACGGGGACACCGTCGCGCGCTTCGGCGGGGACGAGTTCACGCTGCTGCTCGAGGACCTGGTGGACACGGCCGACGCTATGGAGGTCGCGGAGCGGGTCCAGCGTGCGCTGCAGTCGCCCGTCGTCCTGCACGAGCGCGAGCTGGTGGAGACCGCCAGCATCGGTATCGCCGTCAGCCTCGCCGGGCACGACCGCGCCCAGGACCTGCTGCGCGCGGCGGACGTGGCGCTCTACCGCGCCAAGCACCTGGGCAAGGCGCGCCACGCGCTGTTCGAGCGCGGCATGACCGGCCCGGTCCACGAGCGGCTGGCGCTCGAGCTCGAGCTGCGCTCAGCGGTCGGCCACGAGGAGTTCCAGATCCACTACCAGCCCATGGTCGACCTGGAGTCGGGGCTGATCCGCGGCGTCGAGGCGTTGCTGCGCTGGCGGCACCCGGAGCGCGGCCTGGTCACCCCGGACCAGTTCGTGGGCGTGGCCGAGGAGACGGGACTGATCGTGCCGCTCGGGCAGTGGGTCGTGGAGCAGGCCTGCCGGCACGCGCGCGACTGGCAGCAGCATGCCGGCGACCCGCCCTTCCGGGTGGACGTGAACCTGTCGGCGTACCAGTTCCGCCATCCGGCGCTGGTGGAGGACATCGGCCGTGCCCTGGCGGCGTCCGGCCTGGAGCCGCGCCAGCTGACGCTCGAGATCACCGAGAGCCTGATGATGGAGGAGGGGAGCGACACCCACGCGGTGCTCCAGGGGCTGAAGGCGCTGGGAGTGGAGCTGGCGATCGACGACTTCGGCACCGGCTACTCGTCCCTCTCCTACCTGCGGCGCTTCGCGGTCGATGCGCTGAAGATCGACCGGTCGTTCGTCGAGGGGCTGGAGCACGAGTCGCAGAACGAGGCGCTGGTGGCCGCGATCATCGCGGCCGCGCGGGCGCTCGGCCTGCGGGTCACGGCGGAGGGGATCGAGACGCTGGCGCAGCTGCTGGTGCTGCGGCGGCTGGGCTGCGAGGAAGGGCAGGGGTTCCTCTTCGCGCGCCCGGCCCCGGTGGTCGAGACCGGGACGCTGCTGGGTCGCGGCGTCCTGCTGCCCACGGTGCGCCGGCAGACGGGCCGGCCGCGGCCGGTGCCGGACCTCACCCCGGCCGGCTGACGCCCACCGCTCCGCTCGGCGCCGGGCTCGCTGGCCGGGGTGAGAGCGCCCGTGTCCGCCAGGTGGGCCGGCTATCCGACCTCTTCGTAGACCTCGGGCGGATCGAACCGCAGTCCCAGATCCGCGAAGCGGGCGAGCAGGTCGCCGAAGACCTCGCGCGAGAAGTCTGCCTGCTCGGCCGTGTCGAAGATGCTGATCGTGATCGTCTGGCCCGCCGCCTCGGCGATGCCGTTGGAGCAGTGCCGGCAGCCGGGAAGGCGCCGCACGATGGCGGCGACCTCGGGGCCGAAAGGCCTCACCTCGGTGGCGCGCGACGGGTCGAAGTGGCTGCGCGTGATTCGAATGTGCATGACGCGTCCCTTCTGAACGCGGTAGTTCGGGAACCGCCGCGCGCCGCGTCTGGTGTCGTGCCGGTCGCGACACCCGTAGGACGCGTCGGCGCGTGTTCGGCGGATGCCGAAACTGTCTCCAACCGACGATGAAAGCGTGACCCCCGGGGTCGCCGTCCTACGGCCTGCGGCCGGACGCCAGTTCCATCACCGGGCCTCGAAGGCGATCGGCAGCGCGGTCAGTCCGCGGAAGCCGGCCGTCTCCCGCCACTCGACCTCTCCGCCCGTTGGCTCCAGCCCTGCCAGCCGCGCGACCGCGCCGATCGCGAGTTGCCCCTGCAGCCGGGCCAGCGGCGCGCCCAGGCAGAAGTGCGTGCCGTGCCCGAACCCCAGGTGGTGGTTCGGCGCGCGCGCCACGTCGAACGTGTCGGGGTCGGCGAATTGGGCCGGGTCGCGGTTAGCCGCGCCGACCACGAAGACGCCGGTCTGCCCCGGCTCGATGCGCTTCCCGCCGACCGCGGTCGGCGCCAGGGCGACGCGCGACGTGTACTGGACCGGGCTCTCGAAGCGCAGCACCTCCTCGACGGCCGTCCGCAGCAGCCCCGGGTCGGCCCGCAGTCGCGCCAGCGCGTCCGGGTGGCGCAGCAGAGTCAGCACGCCGTTGCCGATCAGATTCGTCGTCGTCTCGTTGCCGGCGAAGAGGAGGAGGATGACCGTGGAAACGACCTCGTCCTCCGTCAGCCGGTCGTCCCGGTCGCGCGCCTGGACGAGCGCGGTGATCAGGTCGTCCCGCGGCGCGCGGCGGCGGGCGGCGATGATCTCCCGCAGGTAGGCGGCGAGCTCGACGACGACCTGGCGGCCCTGCCGGCGCCGCTCCTCGGCGTCCCGGCTGCCGGTCGAGTCGAGGGCGAAGGCGATGCCGGTCGCCCAGCGCTTGAGCTGCTCCTGGTCCGACGCGGGCACGCCCAGCATGGCGGCGATGACCCGGCCGGGGAGCGGGTTGCCCAGGTCGGCGATGACGTCCATCCGGCCGCGGGGTTTCACCTCGACCAGCATCTCATCGACCTGGCGCGCGATCTCCTCTGCCATGCGCCGGATGGCTCTGGCCGAGAAGGCCTGGGCCACCAGCCCGCGCAGGCGCGTGTGCCGGGGCGGGTCGGCCAGCAGCATCATGTCGCGCAGGGTGCGGTTGAGGGCGTCGTGGTCGTCCCCCTCGCCGTCGCCGGGCGCGGGCGCGAAGCCGCCCTGCTCGACCGACCAGCGCGGGTCGCTGAGGGCGGCGAGCACGTCGTCGTAGCGGGTGAGGGTCCACTTGCGCCCGTCCCAGTAGACCGGCGCCTCCTCACGGATGCGGCGGTACCCCGGGTAGGGGTCCCGGCGCGCCCGCCGGCTGAAGAGGTCGTACTCGCCGGGCATGCTACTCCGCCCTCCATGGCCGGCCGGCTTCCGAATCGCTCGAACCCCGCACGTGCCGCCGCGCCTACGCGCCAGAGCCGTCCGCGGCCGGGCCGGCGACCGCCTGCTCCGCCGCTGCACGCGCCGTGAGCAGGTCGCGGTACTCGTCCCGCAGCGCCGCCTTCAGGAACTTGCCGGTCGAGGTGCGGGGGATCGCGTCGACGAAGACGACGGCGTCCGGCAGCCACCACCTGGCGAAGCGCGGCGCCAGGTGCTCGCGGAGTTCCTGCTCGGTTGCCACCTGCCCGTCCTTGAGCACGACGACCGCGACCGGCCGCTCCAGCCACCGCGGGTGCGCCGCCGCCACGACCGCCGCCTCGGCGACGGCCGGGTGGCCCATCAGCGCGTTCTCCAGCGCGATCGAGGAGATCCACTCGCCGCCCGACTTGATCACGTCCTTGGCCCGATCCTTGAGCGCGACGTAGCCCCGTCGGTCGATGCTGGCGATGTCGCCGGTGCGCAGCCAGCCGTCGTCGGTGAACTGGCCGGCACTCTCCGGGTTCTCGTAGTAGGCGGAGGCGACCCAGGGTCCGCGCACCTCGACCTCGCCCATCGCCTCGCCGTCCCAGGGGAGGATGCCCTCCTCGCCCCGGATCCGCACCTGGATGAGCGCCGCGGCGCGCCCCTGCAGGCTGCGGTAGCGGTACTCCTCGTCGGCGTCGAGGCCGTCGAGGTCGGCGGCCAGGTGGCCGATGGTGGCGATCGGCCCGGTCTCGGTCATGCCCCAGGCCTGGATGATCTGGATGCCGTGCCGCTCACGGTAGGCGCGGATCATCGACTCGGGCACGGCCTGGCCGCCGATCGGCATGCGCGCGACGCTGGAGAGGTCGTACTCGCCGGGGTGCTGCTCGAGGAACTGGAGCAGGCCGAGCCAGATCGTCGGGACGCCGGCCGCGAGGGTGACCCGCTCGGTCTGCATCAGTTCGAGCAGGCTGGCGGGGTCGAGGTGCGGGCCGGGCAGGACTTGCTTGGCGCCGGCCAGCACCGAGGCGTAGGGCAGGCCCCAGGCGTTGGCGTGGAACATTGGCACTACCGGCAGGACGCTGTCGCGCTCGCTCAGCCCGACGACGTCCGCCGTCATCACCGCCAGCGAGTGGAGCACCAGTGCCCGGTGGGGGTAGACGACCCCCTTGGGCCGGCCGGTCGTGCCCGACGTGTAGCACATGGCCGCCGCCTGCCGCTCGTCGATGGACGGCTCCTGGAAGTTCGCCACGTCCGCCGCGGCGAGGAGTCCCTCGTAGTCGAGCGTCCCCGGCGGGACGGCGCTGTCGTGCGCCACCACGATCACGTGCGGGACGTCGACCCGCTCCCGGAACTGGGCGAGGAGGGGCAGCAGCACGTCGTCCACGATGATGGCGCGGTCGCCCGCGTGGTCGACGATGTAGGCCAGGTCATCCGGGTGCAGGCGCAGGTTGAGGGTGTGGAGCACGGCGCCGGCCAGCGGGATGCCGAGGTAGGCCTCGAGGTGCTGCTGGTGGTTCCAGCAGAGGGTGGCGACGCGGTCGCCCGGGCGGATGCCGAGCTCGTGGAGCGCGGCGGCGAGCCGGGTGGCGCGCTCGGCCACCTCGGCGTAGGTGGCGCGCTGGAGCGAGCGGTCGGGCAGGCGCGAGACGACCTCGCGGCCGCCGAAGAGGGTCCTGGCCCGGTCAAGGATGACCGGCAGGGTCAGCGGGAAGTCCATCATGAGGCCGTCCACGGTGTTCCCTCCTTCGCCGCGTCCGCCTGCCGCACTGGCGGCGGGCAGCGACGCTCGCCGCATTGTCCGGTCGGAATGGGTGCGCCGTGACGGGCGTGAGGATCCCAACTCGGCCACGACTGTTGAATCCCGATAGGCGCAGTATACGCCAGGTTGTACTGAAGTTCATCGCCCAAATCAGGAGGATTGCGCGAGTCGCCGAATCTGTGCGGTCAGGCCGCGCGTCTGCCGCGCGATCGCGTCCGTCGCTCCCTCATTCAGCGGGACGGCTCGACTGGGGAGGCTGCATGGGGTTGATCGCGTGCGCCGTGTTCCCGGCGCGGAAGGCAAGGGTACGGGGAGGCGTCGCGCGTTGTGGGTCCGAGCGGCGCTCAGTCGACGGTGCCCGCGCCCTCGAGCGGTAGGTCGGCGGCGACCCAGGCCGGCAGCCCGCCGTCGAGCGCCCAGGCCCGGTAGCCGTGGCCGCGCAGCAGGGACGCCGCGCGCTCGCTGCGCGCCGAACCCCGAT
>DASSZN010000113.1:0-3320 GCA_035702805.1 Thermomicrobiaceae bacterium
CCGGCGCTGGGACCTGGCAACGGGAACGCTCCCCAGCGCCGGCCTGCTCTCCGGCGCGCAGCCACCGGCGCCGATCGCGCCTCACTCCGGCAGCGGGATGGGCGGCTCGCGCCACCAGCCGCGCCGCCGGCTCCCTCGCCCTCGTCCGCCCCGGTGGCCGCGCCGACTGCGGCCGCGTCGCGGTGACCCCGTCCGCCCCGTCGACTCCGGCCGCGTCGTGGTGGGCGCGGGACGTCGCCGGTCGGCCCGGGGAAGGGCCGCGGCGGGTCGACGTCGCCCCAGTCGCCGAGCCAGCGCCGCCAGAGGCGCTCGACGTCACTCCACTCGAGCCCGCCCTGGTCGACGAGGACGGCGACGAAGAGGGAGCCCCAGAAGAAACGGAGCTTGCGCGGGTCCTGGTCGGAGCATGCGCGCAGGCCGGCCATGCGGCGGCTGAGCTCGGCATAGGCGCGCTCGCGGGCGTCGTCGTGCTCGGGATCGTCCACCGCTCGGCTCCCACCACGCGGACCCCGGGCGAGTTGCCGGGGGAGGGCTGCCGGGCGGGACGTGGTCGCGGCGTCGCGCCACCCGCTCCTACTCCTACGAACACACGCGGCGGGGGGAAATCACCGGAACGGGACGCGATGAGGCGCCGGCGGCTTCCCAGCTGACGCCGGCGCCTCGGGGAAGGGCTGCTGGCTAAGGGAACGCCGTTACCCGGCGGCTTCCCCCGCACCCTCGAGCCAGTCGCGCATCGAGTCGTCCTCGAGCGGCTGGGGATGCAGCGGGCAGTCGTGGTGGAACCGCGGACAGTACGGGCACAAGGCGTTACTCAACGGCTGCCAGGTGCGGTCGGTGTCGATCGCCTGGGCCAGTCGCCGGATCTCTCGCCACGCCGCCTGCCGCTGCTCGCGGGTAAGGACCTCGGTCACCGTGAGCCCGACCGGTAGGAAGACCGTCGCGGCCTGGATCTCCCGGTTGACGCCGTAGGTTGCGCCAGCGACGACCGTGGCGCACATCGTAGCGATCGGATCGGTCCGGCCCGAGGAACTGGACTTCCAGTTGACCACCGTGATGGTGCCGTCATCGTGTCGCAGCACGAGGTCGAGGCGGCACCGAAGCTTGAACAGCGGGCGTCCATCGGCGCCGCGGTGCTGGTACTCGAGCCACTCCTCGACGGCGACGACCCGGGCAGTGCCGTCGAAGTCGTGCAGCGCGCCCTTGACCCACCTGACGATCTCGTCGACGTCGGCCGCGTGTGCCGTATCGGAGTCATACGGCTCCCTAGGCAGTCGCGTCGCGACCCGATCGTAAAGGTCAAGCGGAAAAGCGCCACTACCGCAGAAAAGGTCGAAGAGCTCGGCGAGAACGGCGTGCGCAGCGTTGCCGCGCGCCAGGGCGGGGCTCGGCGGTTCGCTGGAGCGCTGGCGAACAACGTAGCGGCTGGAATACAGGCTGGGGCAGCGGGAGTAGGCCTCGAGCATCGTCGGGGTCAGGGTCAGGACCTGGCTCACGGCGGAATCCCTTCTGTCAGACGAACGACGTTCGTGAGGGAAAGCTCCGCCGGGCCGTGCTAACATGTAGCTGGCACGACGGAGCGCACAGGGCTCTGGTGTCACCGGACGGTCACCTTTCGCGGAGGTGGCCGTCTTCGTTAAGTCTGGGTCATGGCGGTTCCGGCATCACGCACCTCCTCGACGCAACCGTAGCACAGGGTACGGACATACGAGATTGCCCACGGCGGCACGACACCTACTGTTAGCAGACTACACCTGACCCACAGCATGGGAACTAGTTCCAGCCAGTGGCGTCGCTCGGTTAGCCGATATCCTCGGCAGCACGCGGAAATTCTCACCAGCCTCACGGCCGGAATCTCCATCGGCACGGGGCCACGAGAGTGTTGTCGGTCTGGGACGAGAAGTGCTCGTCGTCGCCGGCGGCAGGACGTAGCGCGCCCCGTTCTCAACCTTGCACGTGGCGTTATGGATCTCCCAGTACCTCAGTGCTGGCGCCGCGCACCGTTCTCTGATCGGGAAATCTGGGGCTCAACATGATTAAGAACACGCCGAGGTGATCCCGCAGATGGTCGTGAACCTCGCGTGAGAGTGGGTGGCTGGCGATTTGCCCTCTTCGATTACGCGGGCGAACGCGTAGGAGACCTGCTCCAAGTCGCAGTACGGGTGGTGGTGGAAGAAGGACCAGATCGCCAGGCGCGAGAGGCAGTCCAGGATGAAGACGAAGTTGGCGTGCTGATAGGTGGTGTGGTGGCCGGCCGCCAACAGGTCGCGGTAGAGCCGTCGGGCGCGGCCACGCCGGGCCGGGTGGAGAGAGCCACCGGGTGCCCTCGGAGCAGGGTGCGGCCCGCTCCTACTCCTACGAACACACGCGGCGGGGGGAAATCACCGGAACGGGACGCGACGAGGCGCCGGCCGCTTCCCAGCTGACGCCGGCGCCTCGCGGTGGATCGGTGCGCCCTCAGGCGGCGCGCATCCCAAGCTGCCGGCTCCGTCCATGTACCAGGCGGGCGGGCAGACTGCGCCCGGGGCCGCCGCGCACGGCCACGATCACCGGCACCGGCGCGGGCCGGAGCAGCCGGAGGGCGCGGGCGATCGGGAGCGCCGCGTAGGCCCGCCAGTAGGTCGACCAGCGGGCGGGGCCGACGGCGTCGCGCATGGCCTGGACCCAGTCCCAGGGGTCGGCGCCGAGGGCCTCGAGGGTGAGGTCCTGGGCGGCGGCGGGGTTCCCGTGACGGCGACCTGCCCCGCCGTCGACGACGTGCCGCACCGGCCACGCTTTCGGCCTAGCTCCCGGCCCGCTCCAGCAGCGCCCCGATCGTGGCGGTGATCTCCGCGCGGCTGAGCGCCAGGGTGGCGTCGCCGACGGTGAACTCCCACTTCTGGTAGCCGGGCAGGGCCGTCGGCGCGAGCGTGCGCAGGACGCCGATGCCGGTCTCCTCGGCGATCTCGACCGCGGCGGCCAGCAGGCGGTCGCGGTCGCCCCGCAGGTAGAGGTGCATCATGTTCGTCTGCGGCGGGTCGGGCACGATCGCGATCTGGGGAAACACCTTGAGATCACCCGCGATCTCGACTGCCCGCCGGTGATAGTCGGCCATCCGCCCCAGCCGCAGTTCGAGGCCGTGCCGGGCCGACAGCACGTAGGGGAAGAGCTGGAAGAGCCGGCCGCCCTGCCGGTGCTGCCACACGCGCGCCTCGGCGATCACGTCGGCGGGGCCGGCCAGCGCCGCGCCGGTCAGCCCGCCCAGCCCCTTGTAGAACGAGACGTAGACCGTGTCGAACGGCGCGGCGATCTCGTGGTAGGGTCGCCCGTAGTACGGTCCGGAC
>DASSZN010000201.1:0-15130 GCA_035702805.1 Thermomicrobiaceae bacterium
GACGGCGGCCACTGGGAGCGCTTCCCGTCGAACCTGCCGGTCGTGCCGATCCACGACGTCGTGGTCAAGGGGGTCGAGCTGGTCGTGGCGACGCACGGTCGCTCCTTCTGGATCCTGGACGACCTCACGCCCCTCCACCAGCTACAGGACGCCGTCGCGGCCGGGGGCAGCTACCTCTTCCGGCCCCGCCCGACCGTGCGCATGCGCGTCTACGGCCGCGCCCCGAGCGAGGTCGCGCCGGGCCACGTCCACTACACCAAGGCCGACACCAGCACCGTCGCCTACCTGCCGGTCCACGAGCCGGACGGCAGCCTCCGCTTCGAGCAGCTCGAGGCCGGCGCCAACCCGCCGCAGGGGGTGGTGATCCAGTACTACGTCGAGCGCGCGCCGCGAACGGGCGTCAGCCTGACGGTGCTGGACGACTCCGGCAACGAGCTGCGCCGCTTTACCGGCGAGGACGGTGTCCCGGTCGAGCCGGGCATGAACCGCTTCGTCTGGAATATGCGGCTGCCGGGCGCTCCGAAGGTCGTCGGCGAGGACCTCGAGCCCTGGCACCGCCCCGACGGGCCGCTCGTCCTGCCCGGCACCTACCGGGTGCGGCTGGAGATCGACGGCCGCGCCCGGGAGCAGGCGTTCGCGATCGAGCCGGACCCGCGCGTGCGGACGAGCCGCGAGGACCTGGCGGCCCAGTTCGACTTCCTGGGGCAGGTGCTGGGCGCCCTCACGACCGTCAACCGGACGATCAACCGGCTCGACGCCCTGCTCGCCCAGGCGCGGTCCTGGCAGCAGCGAGCCGCCGAGCACGGGGCGGCGGCCGTCGGCGAGGCGGCCGGCGAGCTGGAGCGGGAACTGCTGGCGATCCGCCCGCGGCTGATCGACGTCAACATGCGCCAGTCGCAACTCTGGCCGAGCGGGCTGCACGAGAAGCTGAACGCCCTCTTCGACTCGGTCGACAGCGCCGACTACGCCCCGCCGCGCCAGGCGCGCGAGGTGTACGCCGCGCTGACCGGCCAGCTCGACGAGCTGACGCGCCGCCTCGACCGGGCGGCCGGCGAGCGGGCCGCGGCGCTCAACGCGGCCATCGCGGCCGCCGGGATCCCGGTGGTCGGATTGCCCGCCTAGCGACGCGATGTAGCATGGAGGAGATGACTGGTGGGACCGCGACGACAGGGAGGTCGATAGCGCGATGAGAGCCGCTTTCAGCAACGAGCCGACGACGGACTTCAGCGTCCCGGAGAACCGCGCCGCGATGCAGGCCGCGCTCAAGCGCGTGGAGCAGCAGCTCGGCCAACGCTACCCGCTCGTGATCGGCGGCGAGCGCCGCGAGACGGGACAGTGGATCCGCTCGGTCAACCCCGGCAACCCCGACCAGCTGGTGGGCGAGGTCGCCAGGGCCCGGCGCTCCGACGTCGACGACGCCGTGGCCGCGGCCACCGAGGCCTTCAAGACCTGGCGCACGATGCCGGCGAGCGGGCGGGCGAGCGTCCTCTTCCGCATGGCCGCCATCGTCCGCCGCCGCAAGCTCGACCTCTCGGCCTGGATGGTCTACGAGCTCGACAAGCCCTGGGACGAGGCCGAGGGCGAGGTCGCCGAGGCGGTCGACTTCCTCGAGTGGTACGGGCGCCAGGCGCTGGAGCTCGACCGCGGGGTCGAGCTGTCGCACCTGCCGGACGAGGCCACCGAGGTGCGCTGGGTGCCGCTGGGGGTGGGCGTCTCGATCCCGCCCTGGAACTTCCCCTGCTCGATCCTGACCGGGCTGACGATGGGGCCCGTGGCCGCCGGCAACACGATGATCCTCAAGCCGGCCAGCAACACCCCGGTCATCGGCTACCAGATGTTCGAGATCATGCGGGAGGCGGGGGTCCCGGCCGGCGTCGTCAACTTCCTGCCCGGCAGCGGCGGCGAGGTCGGCGACACGCTGGTGGACCACCCGGGCGTGCGCTTCATCGCCTTCACCGGCTCCAAGGAGGTCGGCATCCGCATCTACGAGCGCGCGGCCAGGGTCCAGCCGGGCCAGCGCTGGCTCAAGCGGGTGACCGCCGAGATGGGCGGCAAGGACGCCATCATCGTCGACGCCGACGCCGACCTCGACGCGGCGGCCGAGGGGATCGTCACCTCCGCCTTCGGCTTCGCCGGCCAGAAGTGCTCGGCCGGCTCGCGCGCCATCGTCGTCGCGCCGGTCTACGACCAGATCGTCGACAAGGTCGTCAGCCGGGCGCGCGAGGTGGTCAAGGTCGGCTCGGGGCTCGGCGGCGACGCCACCGTCTGCGCCGTGGCCGACGAGGGCCAGTACCGGAAGATCCTCGACTACATCGCGGTCGGCAAGCAGGAAGCCAGGCTGGCCATGGGCGGCGAGCCGGTCGGCGGCAAGGGCTACTACATCGAGCCGACCATCTTCGTCGACGTCCCCGAGGAGGCGCGCATCGCCCGCGAGGAGATCTTCGGCCCGGTCCTGTCGATCGTGAAGGCCAGGGACTTCGACAACGCGCTGCGCATCGTCAACGACAGCGAGTACGGCCTGACCGGCTCGGTCTACTCGCGCAACCGGGAGCACCTGGAGCGCGCCCGCCAGGAGTTCGAGGTCGGCAACCTCTACTTCAACCGCAAGTCGACCGGCGCCATGATGGGGGTCCACCCCTTCGGTGGCATGAAGCTCAGCGGCACCAACACCAAGGGCGGCGGGCCGGACTACCTGCAGCACTTCATGGAGCTCAAGGCGATCGGCGAGCGCCTCTAGGCGCCCGCGCGCATCCCGGAGAGGAGCGCGGACCGTGGCGGTCCAGGAACCGGTGACCCGGCCACAGGCGACGGACGACCTCGCGCCCCGGAGCCAGCTGGCCACGACGCTCAACGGCGTCTTCCGCAAGGGGATCCTCGTCGCGACCCACAACGCCGCCGTCGCGGGCGTGGTGCGCCGCTACGGCATGCGGCTGGGCGGGGCACGCTTCGTCGCCGGGGAGTCGCTCGACGAGGCCGTGCCGGTCCTGCGCTCCCTCAACCAGAAGGGGCTGCGCACCAACACCACCCTGCTCGGCGAGGGGGTCAAGGACGCCGCCACGGCCTCCGCCGTGGCGGACACCTACGTGACGATCCTCGACCGCATTGCCCGGGAGCAGCTGCAGACCAACATCGCCCTCAAGCTGACGCACCTCGGGCTCGACGTCGGCGAGGACGTGGCCTACGCCAACGTCGAGCGCGTCGTCGCGCACGCGGCGAGCCTGGGCAACTTCATCCGTCTCGACATGGAGGAGTCGGCCCGGGTCGACCCGACGCTGCGCATTTACCGCCGGCTGCGCGCGGCCGGCCACGAGAACGTGGGCACCGTCCTCCAGTCGTCCCTCTACCGCACGCAGCAGGACCTGGAGGAGCTGCTCCCGCTCGCGCCGAACCTGCGGCTGGTCAAGGGCGCCTACCTCGAGCCGCCGAGCGTGGCCTACCCGAAGAAGGCCGACGTCGACCGCAACTACCTGCACCTGGCCGAGCGGATGCTGACCGGCGGCAACGCCTTCACCGCGATCGCGACGCACGACGAGCGCATCATCGACCACGTGATCGACTTCACGGCGCGCCACGGCATCGGCTCGGACCGCGTCGAGTTCCAGATGCTCTACGGGGTGCGCGCGCAGTACCAGCAGGAGCTGGTCCGGCGCGGCTTCCGGGTGCTGGTGGCGACGCCCTTCGGGCCGGAGTGGTACTTCTACCTGATGCGCCGGCTGGCGGAGCGGCCGGCGAACGTCGTCTTCATCCTGCGCACCTCGGCCAAGCGCTGAGGCGCGGCCGGCCGAGGCCAGGAGGCTCTCGCGGCGTGTCGGGGCGCGACACAGCGCGCCCAGGTCCAGCGGGGACGGCCGAATCGACGAGGAGGGGTTGATGAGCGCGAGCGTGAGCGTGGACCCGAGCGTGCTGGCCCGGCGCATCGGCGCCGCCCAGCGGCTGATGGCGGAGCGAGGGGTCGACTTCCTCTTCGTCGCCCCGTCGTCCGACCTCATCTACCTGTTTGACTACCCGGCGCACGCCAGCGAGCGGCTGGCCCTGCTCGTCGTCCCGCGCGACGGCAAGCCGCAGCTGGTCGTGCCGGTCCTCGAGCGCTCGCGCGCCGCCGGCCGCGAGGGGCTCGTCGACATCCACACCTGGGGCGAGACCGAGCAGCCGGTGAACCTGGTGCGCGAGGTGGTGCGCGGGGTCGCCGGGCCGAGCATCGCCGTCAGCGACCAGATGTGGAGCGGCTTCCTGGTCCGCATGCTCGAGTCGCTCCCCGACGCCTCCTTCGGCAGCGCCACGCCGATCATCCGCGAGCTGCGCATGGCCAAGGACGAGGCCGAGGTCGAGAACCTGCGCCGCGCGGCCGCCATGGCCGACGCCGCCTGGGAGGAGTTCGTCGCCACCGCCACGCTCGCCGGCAAGACCGAGCGGCAGGCGGCCGAGATCCTGACCGGCCTGCGGGCCAGGCACGGCCTCGAGGTCAGCAACCTCGGCATCTGCGCCAGCGGCCCCAACAGCGCCAACCCCCACCACATGACCGGCGACCGCGTCATCCAGCCCGGCGACGCGGTCGTCTTCGACTACGGGGGCAAGTACCGGCACTACACCGCCGACATCACCCGCACCGTCCACGTCGGCGAGCCGGATGAGGAGTACCGCCGCGTCTACGGGATCGTGCTGCGCGCCAACGAGGCGGCGCTGGCCGCCATCCGGCCCGGCGCCGCCTGCCAGGACGTCGACCGCGCCGCGCGCAGGGTGATCACCGACGCCGGCTACGGCGAGTACTTCATCCACCGCGTCGGGCACGGCCTGGGGCTCGACGGGCACGAGGAGCCCTACCTGGTCGAGGGCAACACCCTGCCCCTCAAGGCCGGCATGGCCTTCAGCGACGAGCCGGGCATCTACATCGCGGGGCGTTTCGGCGTGCGCATCGAGGACGCCGTGGTCGTGACGCCGACGGGCGGCGAGAAGCTCAACCATGCCCCGCGCGACCTGACGGTGATGGGCTGACGGCCCGAACCGTGTCCGCGCCGCGGCCGCCGACGGGGGCGGGCGGCGCGGCCTCGCGGATCCGCCGCACGTCGGCGGACGTATAGCAGAGCATCCGGCGGCACGGCGCGCCGCCCGGGACCGACGCCTATGCGTAGCAAGAGGAGGCCGGAGGATGGAAGACCCGCGCGTCACGCGCCTGTACCTCGCGGCGATCCAGGGACGGATCGGCCGCCGCGCGCTCATCCGGCGCGCCGCGGCGCTGGGCCTGAGCGGGCCGATCGTGGCGTCCCTGCTTGCCGCCTGCGGCGGAAGCAGTGCCAGCCCGACGACCTCGACCGCGGCGACGAGCACCTCGTCGACCTCCCCAGGCGGCACGAGCGGCACGCCCGGCGCCTCGGGAGCGGCCTCACCCACCGCGGCCTCCGTCGGCGGCGGCACCGCCAAGCAGGGGGGCAGCATCATCATCGGCACCCTCGGCGAGGCCTCCGGCATCAACCCGATCATCGCCAGCCAGTCCGAGGACCTCTTCCGCTGCCAGCAGCTCTTCGGCCAGCTGGTCGCGATCGACCCGGCCACCCTCAAGCCGGTGCCGGACCTCGCCTCGTCCTGGGACATCAGCAACCTGACCTTCACCTTCCACCTGCAGCCCAACGCCAAGTTCTCCGACGGCTCCGACATGACCGCCGACGACATCGCCTTCACCATGAAGGCCATCCTGGCCAAGGCCACTGCCAGCCCGAACCAGACGCGCCTCGTCTCGATCCAGGGGGCCAAGGAGTACACCGCGGGGACGGCCACGGACGTGCCCGGCATCAAGATCGTCGACCCCAAGACGCTGGCGGTCACCCTGACCAACGCCGACTCCTCCTTCCTGCTCAACATGCGCTACGTGATGCCGGTCCCGGGCAAGCAGCTCCAGGGCAAGAACCTCGGCAAGGGCTCGACCGACCCCTACTTCCAGCACCCGATCGGCGCCGGCCCCTTCCAGTACGTCTCCTGGAACGTCGGCGGCGACTTCGTCGCCAAGCGCAACCCGCACTACTACGCGGCGCCCAAGCCCTACCTCGACCAGTTCACCCACCGCGTCATCGCCGACTCGGTGTCGCTGGTGAACGCGCTCCTGTCCGGGGGCATCGACGGCTCGATCTACGCCGACCCCTCCGGCACCGCCAAGCTGAAGGCGGACGGCAACCTGAAGGTGCTGGTGCCCCCGTTCGGCCCGCCGGACGGCTGGCAGTTCAACTTCAAGAACGCCTACCTGGCCAAGAAGGAGGTCCGCCAGGCCGTCGCCTACGCCCTCGACATGACCCAGTTCGCCAAGGACTCCCTCTACGGACTGGGAGGGCCCGGGACCGGGCCGATCGCGCCGGGCAGCTACGCCTACGACAAGAGCCTCAAGCCGTGGCCGTACGACCTGGAGAAGGCCAAGTCGCTGCTGCAGCAGGCCGGCACCCCGCCCAGCGGCATCACCTTCGTCAGCAACCAGGGCAACGTGCTGCGCCAGGACTTCCTGACCTACACCCAGGCCCAGCTCTCCAAGATCGGCTGGAACATCACCCCGCAGCTGATCGAGTACGCCACGCTGGTGGACCGGATCATCAACAAGACCTACGACGTCGCCGAGAGCGAGGAGGTCGGCTCCGGCGCCAACATCGACCCGGGCGAGCTCTTCAACATCTACTCGACCGGCGGGTCCGAGAACACGACCGGCTACAGCAACCCGCAGCTCGACACCCTGCTCAAGCAGGCCAAGGAGGAGCTCGACCTCACCAAGCAGGTCCCGCTCTACGCTCAGATCCAGCAGATCCTGTACAACGACTTGCCGGCCACCTACTCCTGGTACCGGCCGTTCATCCACGTCGTCGCCAGCAAGTTCGCCGGCTACACCGTCACCGGGGCGCTGCCCGAGGGGGTCTTCGCCGATCTGGCGAACTTCTACGTCAAGAGCTGACCGCCCGGGCACCGGAGAGGGGGCGATTCATGGAGGACCGCGCGACGGGCGAGACGCCGGTGGTGAACTGGCAGACCGCGCAGGCGGAGTACGACCAGCGCGTCGCCGGGGTGCGCGCGGCCCTCGAGGCGCGCGAGCTCGACGCGCTGGTGCTGTTCCACCCGATCCGGATGGCCTACGTCTCCGGCTTCTTCCACCTGACGACCGAGCGGCCGATGGCGATCGTCGTGCCGCTCGCGGGCGGGCTGGGCGCGCTCATCCCGGCGCTGGAGCAGGAGCACATCGCCAAGTCACCCAGCGTCACGCGGGTGAAGGTCTACCCGGAGTTCCCGACCGGCGGCACCAAGCACCCGATGGAGCACCTGGTCGACCTGCTCGGCGAGATGGGGCTGGCCGGCAAGCGCATCGGCTACGACAACAACGGCGGCCAGGACGTCAACGGCTACGACGGCCCCGAGCTGACCGCGCTCTGGGCCGGCCACGCCGAGAAGGCGCGCGACGTCGTCGACGACCTGCGCATGATCAAGAGCGAGCGCGAGCTGGCCTTCATCGCCGAGAGCGCGCGCTGGGGCAACCTGGCCCACCGGCTGATGCAGGAGCGGCTGGCGCTGGGGCGCAACGAGA
The DNA here is from genome assembly GCA_035702805.1 of Thermomicrobiaceae bacterium. GTDB lineage: Bacteria > Chloroflexota > Chloroflexia > Thermomicrobiales > Thermomicrobiaceae > DASSZN01. Next base: position 7,550 of record DASSZN010000201.1, read on the forward strand.
TCGACGTGGCGCTCGAGGCCTCGGCCGAGGCCAGCCGCGTGATGCTGGCCGCGCTCGGTCCCACCTACCACCCGGAGTCGGGCGCCTGGGCGGCGCCCAACCCGGCGATCGCCATGTACCACGCCGGGGCCAACACCGCCTTCCCCCACCCGCTGGCGACCAGCCTGGGGCTCCAGCGCGGCGACGTGCTGGTGACCGGCGCCGGGGCCGACGTCGCCGGCTACCAGTCCGAGCTCGAGCGCACCATGGTCGTCGGCGAGCCGACCGACGAGTTCGTGCGCTACTTCGAGCTGATGCTCCAGCTGCAGCAGCTCGCCTTCGACGCCCTCAAGCCGGGCCGCCCCCTGGCCGAGGCGGAGACGGAGGTCTCGCGCGCGTTCGTCGAGCTCGGCGTGGCCGCCTACCAGCGCCACCACACCGGGCACGGCATCGGATTGGAGGGACACGAGGCGCCCTACATCGACCGGGGTGACGCGCGCGTCATCCGGGAGCGCATGGTCTTCTCGGTCGAGCCGGGGATCTACGTCCCCGGTCTGGCCGGCTTCCGCCACTCCGACACGGTCGTCATCCGCGCGGGCGGCGCGGAGCGGATCACCTACTACCCGCGGGACCTCGCCGGCCTGATCGTCCGGCTGTAGCGACGGAGAGGGGACCGGGTGCCGTCGCGGCATCGCTCGCGGCTACCGGCACAGTCGGCGGTGGACACCGGGGCGGGGACGACTGGCCGGCCGCCGGCGGTGGGTCGCGTTGCGACCGTGCCGGGCCGTCTGCTAAGGTTCGCCGGGCGTGCAGCCCCCACCCGAGCGGCAGGGTCCGTCGCCGCCGGCACGAACGCGCCGGTGCCCGAGCCTCGCCGGTCGGCCCACGTCGCCGGACGCGGCGCGCCGTCCGCGACGATACCGCGGTATCCCTGGACGCACACGCACACCAGTGGAGGAGGGAGACGACATCATGGGCGAACTGCGTGACTCACGGTTCCTCAACCTGTACCACGACGTCCTGAGCGGCCGGCTGAGCCGGCGCCAGGTCGTGCGCCGCGGCATGGCCATCGGCCTGTCCGCCCCGGCGATCGCGGCCCTGCTCGCCGCCTGCGGCGGCAGCTCCACCCCGGCCGCCACCACCTCGACGTCGAGCGGCACGTCGACGGCGTCGACCAGCGGCTCGAGCGCCGCCACCAGCACCTCGGGCAGCGCCGCCTCGCCCACCGCGGCCTCGGTCGGCGGCGGCACCGCCAAGCAGGGCGGCAGCATCATCATCGGCACCCTCGGCGAGGCCTCCGGCATCAACCCGATCGTCGGCGCCGAGTCCGAGGGGACCTGGCGTACCCAGATGATGTTCGGCCAGCTGGTCAAGGTCGACCCGGCCACCCTCAAGCCGGCCCCGGACATTGCCAAGTCCTGGGACGTCAGCAACCTGACCTACACCTTCCACCTGCAGCCCAACGCCAAGTTCTCCGATGGGTCCGACCTGACCGCCGACGACGTGGCCTTTACCTTCAAGGCGATGATCGACCCGAAGAACGCCAGCCAGTACCAGACGTACTTCATGTCGATCGCGGGCGCCAAAGAGTACGCCAGCGGCAGTGCCACGGACGTCTCCGGCATCAAGGTCATCGACCCCAAGACGATCAGCGTCACGCTGGCCAACCCCGACGCCGCGTTCAACTTCAACCTGCGCTACCTCATGCCGGTCCCGAGCAAGCTGCTGCAGGGCAAGGACCTCTCCAAGGCCTCCAAGGACCCGTTCTGGCAGCACCCGGTCGGCGCCGGTCCCTTCCAGTTCGTCTCCTGGACCACCGGCGGCGACTTCGTCGCCAAGCGCAACCCGAACTACTATGCCGCGCCGATGCCCTACCTCGACCAGTTCACCCACCGCGTCATCGCCGACTCCGACTCGCTGGTGAACGCGCTCCTGTCCGGCGGCATCGACGGCACGATCTACGCCGACCCGGGCGCCTCCAAGCAGATCCAGTCGAACAGCAACCTCAGCGTGCTGACGCCGCCCTTCGGCGAGGTCGACGGCTGGACCTACAACTTCAAGAACGCCTACCTGGCCAAGAAGGAGGTCCGCCAGGCCGTCGCCTACGCCCTGGACATGAGCCAGTTCGCCCAGGACTCCCTCTACGGGCTGGGCAAGCCGGCCACCGGCCCGATCCTGCCGAGCGTCTACGCCTATGACAAGACGCTCAAGCCGTGGCCCTACGACCCGCAGAAGGCCAAGTCGCTCCTGCAGCAGGCGGGCACGCCGCCGGCCGGGATCGTCTTCGCCACCAACCAGGGCAACGTGCTGCGCCAGGACTTCCTGACCTACACCCAGCAGGCGCTGGCCAAGGTCGGCTGGAACATCACGCCGAAGCTGATCGAGTGGGCCACCCTGGTCAAGATGGCGCAGGACAAGAACTTCGACGCCGTCACCGGGCCGATCTCGATCTACTCCAACCTCGACCCGAGCTCGCTCTACAACAACTACCTGACCGGCGGCTCCGGCAACGACATGAGCTACAGCAACCCGCAGGTCGACTCGCTGCTCAAGCAGGCCAAGCAGGAACTGGACATCAACAAGCAGATCCCGATCTACGCGCAGATCCAGCAGCTGCTGGTCCAGGACCAGCCGGCGAACTACGCCTGGTACCGGCCCTACATCCACGTGGTGGCGAAGAAGTTCGCCGGCTACGTGGTCGAGAACGTCCTGCCGGAAGGGGTGTTCAACTCCCTCCAGACGGTGTACGTCAAGGGCTAGCATCGCGCGCGGGCGCGGTGCCGTCCGCGGCCGGCCTGCCGACACAGCCTCCCGGCGGGGGCGGGTCTCGCACCCGCTCCCGCGGGGACCCGGGCGCGGCAACGCGGACGTATCCGATCCAGGAGCCTGAGCGCAGCGAGAGAGCGGGTGGATGGGGACCAACGTCATCGGCTACACCGTGCGGCGTGTGCTGATCGGGATTCCGGTCCTGCTCGGCCTGACCATCGTGATGTTCGGCCTGGTCCACCTGGCCCCGGGCGACCCGGTCGACGCCTTCATCTCGCCGGGGCTGGCAACCCCGCAGATGATCGCCCAGATGCGCCACAACTTCGGGCTGGACAAGCCGCTGCCGGTGCAGTACCTGATCTACCTGGGCAACCTGCTGCACGGCAACCTGGGCACCGCCTACTCCTTCAACGGCCAGACGGTCTGGCACCTGATCAAGACCCACGCCGGAGCGACGATCGAGCTCCAGGTGATCTCGCTGGTGCTGGCCCTGCTCATCTCCATCCCGCTCGGCATCCTCTCGGCGCTCAAGCAGTACAGCCTGCTCGACAACACCACGACGGTCGGCGCCTTCATCGGCTGGGCGCTGCCGAACTTCTGGCTGGCGCTGCTGCTCCAGTTCTGGCTGAGCGTGCAGCTCCACTGGCTGCCGGCGATCAGCACCGGCCAGTCGTCGGTCCCCTTCCCCGAGCGGATCAAGTACTTCATCATGCCGGTCATCGTGCTGGCCTTCCCGTCGGTGGCCTACTTCGCCCGCTTCATGCGCTCGGCCATGCTGGAGATCAAGCACCAGGACTACATGACCACGGCGCGCGCCAAGGGGCTGCAGGAGCGGATCGTCATCACCCGCCACGCCCTGCGCAACGCCTTCATCCCGATGGTCACCACCATCGGGCTGCAGGTGGCCCACATCCTGAGCGGCGCGGTCATCATCGAGCAGATCTACGCCTGGCCCGGCCTGGGGCAACTGGCCTACATGGCGATCCTGCAGCGCGACTACCCGGTGATCCTGGGCGTGACCACCATCGCCGGGGCCTTCGTCATCGTGGTCAACATCATCGTCGACATCCTGTACGTGGTGGTGGACCCGCGGGTCTCGCTGGCGGGCTGACGACGTCGTGGCCGGCCGCCGGGCGACTGGATTGGTGAACCGTGATGAGTGAGACGACGCGCGAGCGCAGCGCCACCTCCGTCCTGACCGCGGAGTCGCTGCGGCCGGAGCGCAAGCACGCCATCTTGCGGCGCTTTCTCGAGAACCGGCTGGCGGTAGCCGGCATGGTCGTGGTGGTTCTCTTCTACCTCATCGCCATCATCGCCCCGCTCATCCAGCGCTACCCGCCCGACCGGATCCAGGCCGGCGCGCGCGACCTGGCCCCCTCGGCCCAGCACTGGCTGGGGACCGACCGCAACGGCCGCGACGTCTACTCGCGACTGCTCAACGGTGGGCGCGTGTCGCTGGCGGTCGGCTTCACGGCGGTGGCGATCATCATGACCATCGGCACGACCCTGGGCGCGGTGTCGGGCTACTTCGGGCACTGGGTCGACGGCCTCATCATGCGCTTCACCGACATCCTGCTCTCGATCCCGCAGATCCTGCTCCTGATCTCGGCGGCCGCGCTCTTCAACGCCGGCATCCTGACGACGATCGTCGTGATCGGGGTGACCTCCTGGCCGGGCTGCGCCCGGCTGGTGCGCGGCCAGTTCCTGGCCCTCAAGGACCAGGAGTACGTGACGGCCGCGCGCACGATCGGGGCGAAGCCCTGGCAGATCATCTGGCGGCACCTGCTGCCGAACTCGCTGGCGGTGATCATCGTCGAGGCCACCCTCTGGCTCTCCTTCGCCATCATCCTGGAGGCGAGCCTCTCCTACCTGGGGCTGGGCGTGCAGATCCCGACCCCCTCCTGGGGCAACATGCTGCAGGACGGCCAGCACGAACTCCTGGTCGGCGCCTGGTGGCTGACCGTCTTCCCGGGCATGGCGATCTTCCTGGTGGTGATGGCCTTCAACCTGATGGGCGACGGCCTGCGCGACGCCTTCGACCCCCGGCTGCGCCGCCGGTAGCGCAGCCTCGAGCCGCGGCGGGGGGCTCGTCCCGCCCGGACGGCAGACGCACACGACAGGGGGCAGGCGCGATGCCTGCCCCCTCGCCATTCGTCGAGCAGCGGCGCGCCGCCCGGACCCGTCAGTACCCGGCCGCCAGGCCGCAGCGGCGCGGGTCGGTCGCCCCGATCAGTTGCTCGCCGTCCCGCATCACCGCCTGCACCGAGCCCAGGTGCCAGTTGAAGTCGCCCAGCGGCGCCACCGGCACCCCCAGCGCGACGATGCCCCGCACCGTCTCCTCCGGGATGCGCGTCTCGGTCAGCAGCCGGCCGGTCGTCCAGGCGTACTGGCCGACCTCCCCGGCCTCCAGCCGGAAGCGCGGCGCCACGATCGCCTCCTCGAGCGTCATGCCGTAGCCCAGCAGGTTGAGCAGCACCAGCGCGATCGTCTGGCAGGCGCTGCCCGGCGTGCCGATGCCGAGCCACGGGCGGCCGTCCCGCATCGCCAGCATCGGCGTGAGGGGCGTGACGATCCGGCGCCCCGGCCCGACCGAGACGCCGGGGAAGCCGTTGCCGCTGTTGACGCTGATGCCGTCCACCACCAGCCCGGTGCCGAAGGGGGTGCCGTAAACGGTGTGGAGCATCGTCAGCCAGTTGCCCGCCTCGTCGACGATCACGAGGTGGTTGCTGTCGGTCTTGCCGACGCCGCCGTCGGCCGGTGCCGGAGCGGCGGACAGGTCCGGCTTGGCCGGCGTCAGGTCCGCCGTCGGGAAACTGCCGGTGAGCAGCCTGGCCTGCAACTCCAGGTACTGGGGCGACAGCAGCGTCTCGACCGGCAGGTCGAAGGCCGCCGGGTCGCGGGCGTAGCGCGCCACGTGGTCCTCGGCGGCGGCGAGCGCCCGGCCGACGAGGAGCATGGCGCGCGACGAGCCGAGCCAGGGCTCGCGGGGCGAGACGCCCGCGCGCTCGAGCACGCCCAGCATGAAGTCGACGAAGAAGGGCCCGTAGTCCGGCATGGCCGCCCCGACCAGGTCGTGGCCGAAGGCGCGGAAGCGCAGCGGCTCGTCCCAGCGGACGGCGTAGCCGGCCAGGTCCTCGAGGGTCATCGTGCCGCCGGTGGCGACCACGGCGTCCACGAAGTGCCGGGCGAACTCGCCGCGCTGGAACCACTCCACCCCGTCGTCCCGGGCGATCCGGCGCAGGGCCGCGGCGTGGGCCGGCTGCCGGTAGGTGCTGCCGACCGGCGGCAGGTAGCCCGCCGGGGCGTAGCGCTCGCGCCCGGAGGGGTAGTGGGTCACCCGCTCCCAGGCGCCGGCCAGCTCGCCGTAGAGGAAGGAGTACATCGGGAAGCCGTCCTCGGCGGCGGCGATGGCCGGCGCGAAGTAGGACGCCCAGGGGCGGGTGCCGAACCGCTCGGCCGCCGCCTGCATCCCCACCACCGTCCCGGGCACGGCGATCCGCTGGCCCGAGGGCTCGGGCGTGCCGCGCCGGGGGATGGGCCCCCCGGCCGGGTGGTCGAGGTCGGCGTTGAGGTAGGTGGTCGTGCCGCTGGCGGCCTCCCAGTAGAGCATGCCGAAGCCGCCGGCCAGGGTCGACATCTGCGGCTCGACCACGTGCTGCAGCGGGATCGCCGTCAGCATGGCGTCGACGGCGTTGCCGCCGTCGCGCAGCACGGCGAGCGCCGCCTCGGTCACCGCCGGGTGCGAGGTCGAGACCATCGCCCGGCGGCCCGTCGCCAGCGCCTTGGGGCCCTGGTCCACCACCGGCGCCCCCGCGCCGTTCGTCTGAGGTTCAGCCACGAGATCCTCCGTCCCGCTGATTCGGGTCCACCCGCCGGCCGGCTACGCCGGCTGCCAGGCGCTGGCCTGGTCGAGCTTGCGCATCGCGTCGGCGTCGAGCTTGAGCTCGGCCGCGCCCAGCAGCTCGCGCACCTGCGCGGGCGTCGTCGCGCTGGCGATCGGCGCGGTGATCGACGGCCGGGCCATGATCCAGGCCAGGGCGACCTGGGCCGGCGTGGCGTGGAGGTTGGCGGCGACGGCGTCGACCGCGTCCAGGACGCGGAAGCCCTGCTCGTTCATGTAGCCGCGCTGGACGCCCGTGGCGCGCGCCGACCCCGGCAGCGCCGTGCCGGAGCGGTACTTGCCCGAGAAGAAGCCGCTCGCCAGCGAGGAGTAGGTGATCACGCCCAGCCCCTGGTCGCGGCAGACCGCCTCCATCTCGCGCTCGAACGGCTCGCGGCGCGCGAGGTTGTAGAGCGGCTGCAGTGCCTCGTAGCGCGCCCAGCCGTGGCGGTCGGCCTCCCACTGCGACTTCATCAGCCGCCAGCCGCTGATGTTGGACGCGCCGACGTAGCGGACCTTGCCGGCCTCGACCAGGTCGTCGAAGGCGCGCATCGTCTCCTCGGGCTCGGTGTCGAGGTCGTCCCAGTGGTTGAGGTAGAGGTCGATGTAGTCGGTCTGCAGGCGGCGCAGCGAGTCCTCGACCGCCTCCATGATCCAGCGGCGGGAGAGCCCGCGCTGCCGCGGGTTGTCGCCCATGACGCTGCCGACCTTGGACACGATCACGACCTGCTCGCGGTTGCCCCGCGCCTTGAGCCACTTGCCGACGACCGTCTCCGACTCGCCGCCGGTGTGGCCGGGCACCCAGCGCGAGTAGGAGTCGGCGGTGTCGATGAAGTCGCCGCCCCCCTCGACGTAGGCGTCGAGCACGGCGAAGGACGCCTGCTCGTCGGCGGTCCAGCCGAAGACGTTCCCCCCCAGGCAGAGCGGCGCGACCTTCAGGCCGGTGCGCCCCAACC
>DASSZN010000289.1:0-15471 GCA_035702805.1 Thermomicrobiaceae bacterium
GACGGGAGAAGGCCGGGAGGTGCCATGTTCCGCATCGGTGACTTCTCACGGCTGACCCAGGTGACGGTCAAGGCGCTGCGCCACTACGACAGCCTGGGGCTGCTCGTGCCGGCGCAGGTCGACCCCGAGACCGGCTACCGCTACTACACCGGCGCGCAGCTGTCGCGGCTGCACCGCATCGTGGCTCTCAAGGACCTCGGCTTCTCCCTCGAGCAGGTCGGCCGGCTGCTCGACGCCGACCTCTCCGCCGAGCAGCTGCGCGCGATGCTCCTGCTCAAGCAGGACGAGACGCGGGAGCAGATCGCGGCCGAGGAGGAGCGGCTGCGGCGCATCGAGGGGCGCCTGCGCCAGCTCGCCGACGGCGCCGCGCCGGCGCGCTACGACGTCGTGCTGAAGGGCGTGGCCGAGCAGCGCGTCGCCGCGATCCGTGACCGCCTGCCCGAGCGCGCCGCCGTCGCCGGGCTCTTCCGCGAGCTCTTCGCCTACCAGATGCGCCACCGCGTCACCGCCACCGTCTGGGCCTCGATCTGGCACGAGAGGGAGTTCCGCGAGCGGGGCATCGACGTCGAGGCGACCATCGGCGTCGACGGCCCGGTGCCGGCCGACGGGCGGGTGACCGGGCGCACGTTGCCGGCGGAGGAGACGATGGCCTGCGTCGTCCACCAGGGCGCGCCCACCGAGATTGGCGAGGGCTGCGAGGCGATTCTGCTCTGGATCGAGGCCAACGGCTACCGGCTGACCGGGCCGGAGCGCGTCGTCATGCTGGAGCGCGGCGGCGTGGACGGCCGGGACAGCGTCGTCGAGCTGCAGTTCCCGGTGAGCCGCGCGCCCGTTCTCGGCTGACCAGCGACGGCGCGGCCGGACCGCTGGCACGGGCCGCGCGACGTCAACGCGCGACGGACGCGTCGCCGTGCCGAGCGGTGCGGATGGACAGCCATCCCGGGCGGACGGGACGAGGTGAGGCCCGCCGGCCGCCGGAACGCCGACTACCGAAGGAGGGGCAGCCATGCCGGTCGAGTTGAGCATCGTCCCGCTCTACGGCGAGGAGACCCTCGGTCCGGTCCCGGCCGCGCCGCCAGCGCACCTCAGCTACGGCGGCGGCCCGCTGCTCACCGCCGTCGAGGTCGTCACCGTCTTCTGGGGTGCTGCCTGGGGTCAGTCCCCGACCGGCGACCAGGTCGCGCGGCTGAACGGGTTCTTCGACGTGATCCTGACCAGTTCGCTGCTCGACCTGCTGGCCCAGTACAGCGTCGCCGGCCAGGCGATCGGCCACGGTCGTCGCGCCGGCTCGGCCACCGTCACCGGCAGCGAGCCGGGCTCGGCCGTCGCGGGCGGCGGGCGCCAGGTGACCGACGCCCAGATCCAGCAGGCGCTCCAGGGCTGGATCCAGGAGGGCACGCTGCCGCGGCCCACCGCCAACACCCTCTACTTCGTCTACCTGCCGCCCGGCGTGACCGCCGCCGATTCGCAGAACGACCGCTCGTGCCAGACCATGTGCGGCTACCACTGGTACGTTGCCGGGTCCACCCCCATCTACTACGCGGTGATGCCCTACCCGAACTGCGCCGGCTGCCTCGGCAGCCTGGCCGAGTTCGATGCTCTCACCTCCACCAGTTCCCACGAGCTGTGCGAGGCGATCACCGACCCCCAGCCCTGGACCGGCTGGAACGACTCCTCCAACGGCGAGATCGGCGACATCTGCGCCTGGCAGACCCAGACGCTCGACGGCTACACGGTGCAGCGGGAGTGGTCGAACGCGCAGGGGGCCTGCGCCGTCGCTCCGGCGTCGTCCGGCGCGGGCTGAGCCGCGCCGCCGGCCGGCCTTGCCGGGTCTGGCACACTCAGAGGATCGATCTGCATGCCACGCGGCGCGGCGGTTGCGTCCCGGCGGGATGCGCGCGGGGCGGTCCGGTGTTGCAGGGCAGTGGCGATCACGAGCCGGCGGAAACGACGATTCAGACGACACAGGGGAATGAACACGATGGCACTCGAGCTCGGCGGCCTCCACCACGTGACGGCGGTGACCGCCCACGCCCCGGAGAACCTGCGCTTCTACACCGAGGTCCTCGGCCTGCGGTTGGTCAAGAAGACCGTCAACCAGGACGACGTCTCGGCCTACCACCTCTTCTACGGCGACGAGCTCGGCCGCGCCGGGACCGAGGTGACCTTCTTCGACTGGGCCATGGCCGCGCCGAACCACCCGGGCCACGGCGAGGTCTCGGCGGTCGGCCTGCGCGTGCCCGACCGCGCGGCCTTCGACTGGTGGGCTGCCCGCTTCGACGCCTTGGGCGTGCCCCACGGCGAGATCGTGGAGCGGGGCGGCCGGGCGGTGCTCGCCTTCACCGACCCGGAGGGGCAGCGGCTGCAGCTGGTCGACGAGAGCGGCGCCGTCGTCCCCGGCGGCGTTCCCTGGGCGCGCGGCGGCGTTCCGTCCGGGGTCGGCATCCGCGGGCTTGGCACGGCGAAGCTCACGGTCGCGCGTCCGGAGCGGACGGCATCCGTGCTGACCGAGGTGCTCGGCTTCCGCCAGACGGCGGAGCTGCCGGCCGAGGACGGCACGTCGGGCGGGACGGCGGTCTACGAGGTGGGCCTGGGCGGGCCCGGTGCGACGGTGCTGCTCGAGGCCCGGCCGGACCTGGCGCGGGCGCGCCAGGGGCGCGGCGGCGTCCACCACGTCGCCTTCCGCACGCCGACCTTCGAGGAGCACGAGGCCTGGCAGCGGCGCATCGCGGCGGCCGGGCTCGGGGTGACGCCGATCATCGACCGCTACTACTTCCGCTCGATCTACTTCCGCGAGCCGGGGGGCGTGCTCTTCGAGATCGCCACCGACGGCCCCGGCTTCGCCACCGACGAGGACGCGGCGCACCTGGGTGAGACGCTGGCGCTGCCGCCCTTCCTCGAGCCACACCGCGCCCGGATCGAGGCCGGCCTGCGCCCGCTCCCCACGGCTGCCGTCGCGGCCGGCCGCACCGAGTAGGGCCGGTCGCACGGGACCTAACAGCGTATCGGACCTGTAGGGGCGCGACTCATCGCGCCCAATTCTCGTTGAGACCCCGATCTTGTCTCTATCTGGACGGGTCGTCACTGTCGATCGCGTCGGCGAACTCCAGCGCGGCGCGCCAGTCGACCGGCTCCCGCAGCAGCCCCCAGCGCACCAGGATGTCGTGCCAGCGCGCCACGTCGGCCGGGTCGATCGCGCTCGTGGCCGGCCAGGCGTCCAGTTGCCGGTAGCGCTCGATGCTGCCGCGTGTCACCCGCAGGCTGAGGGCGGACCGGTGCTCCATGAAGCGGGCCAGCCCGGCCGGGCGCTTGCTGGCGATCCAGCCGAGCGCCGCGTCGTTGGCCCGGCGGAAGGCACGGTACACCTCTGGCCGGGCCTCCACGTCGACCCGGCGCGCCAGGTAGACCGACCAGGGGACCGGCCCGATCGCGTCGGCCAACGCAGCGACCTCCTTGAAGCGCTGCTCGACCGCCCGCTCGACGTCGAGCACCGCGAAGTCGACTGCTCCCGCCCGCAGGTCGTGCGCCGCCTCGCGGCCGTCGTAGCCCACCACAGCCCGCACCCGGTCGAGCGGGACGCCGTTGACCGCGAGCGCCTCGCGGAAGGCGACCCACGGCGTCGGCACGTCGGTCGGGACGGCCACCACGGCGCCCGCGAGGTTCTCCCAACGGAACGGCCCGACATCCGGCGACGGGCGACGGCAGAGGAGGAAGCGCGTCTGGCGCAGGCAGTGGGCGATCGGCACCAGCGCGTCGGGGTGGCGCGCTGGCTGCAGAGCGAACCAGACGTTGCCGATCACCAGGTCGGTCCGGCGCCGCGCCAGGTCGTCGATCAGCCCGGTCCAGGGGCCGGCGTGGGGGACGAGGTGGACGTCGAGCCCCGCCGCGGCGAAGTAGCTCTGGTCCACGGCGACGCGCTGGGGCAGGTAGGCCAGGTGGCCGAAGCTCGTCAGCCGCAGCCGCAGCCGCGGCGGGCGCATCGCTCGGGAGCTCACGACCCGGCTCTCCACGTCCCGGCGCTGAGCCAGAGGTCGCGCGTCAGCTCGGCCTGCCCCAGGTGCTCCGCCGCGTGGCGCGCCACCACGATCAGCACCTCGCGTCCGGTGAGCCTGCCGCGCCGGGGATGCGCGCGTGGGCGGTCCATCTCGGCGGCCGGCAGTCGGGCCAGCGCGGCCGCCAGGCGTGGGCGGAGCTCCTGCCAGCGCTGTAGCAGCTCGCCGGCCGTGAGCCGGCGGTCCACGAACTCCTCCTCCCGGCGGCGGCCGACCGCCTCGCCGGCGAGGGTCTCGAGGACGTTCTCCTCGGCGTTGCCCAGGGTGTGGGTGACCAGCACGGCGACGCTGTTCGCGTCCCGGGCCGGCGGTGACCAGTGCAGGCCCTCGGCCTCCAGCGCCCCGGCCAGCTCCACCAGCCGGTCGAGCGAGCTGGCGATGAAGCGCCAGAACGACGCGACCTCGGGGCTCGCGAACTCCACGTCCGGCACTCACTCACCTCCCGTGCGCCCGCGCGCTACGGCCGCAGGTGCTCCTCGAAGTAGCGGCGCATGCCGTTGACCCAGTACGCCTTGGTCGCCCCCTTGGGATGGTGGTTCTGCTCGTGGAGCAGCATCAGGTCGTACGGCTTGTTGGCCCGGGTGAAGGCATCGACCATCTTCATCGTGGCGGAGAAGGTCCCGTTGATGTCGTTGGTGCTGCCGACGAGCAGGACCTTGCCGGTCACGCGATCGAGCCTGTCGAAGCTCGAGGCCGCCGCGTACCCCGCCGGGTCGTCGGAGGGGAGCCCCATCACCGCCTCGCCGGCCGACGCCATGTGGTCGACGAGGTCGCCCACGCCGTTGCAGACGATCCCGACCCGGTACGTCTCGGGCGCCATGACCATCGCCCGCAGCGTGTTGTAGCCGCCCCACGAGCCGCCGGTGATGCCGACCCGCTCCGGGTCCAGGTAGGGCCGTGCCGCGCAGAGCTGCCGCACCACCGCCGCGTGGTCCGGGATGACGTGCTGGCCGAACGTGCCGTGCGACACGTTGTGGAATGCCTGGCTGCGGCCGGGCGTGCCTGGCGTGTCCACGATCATCGTGACGAAGCCGACCGCGCTGAGCGCCCGGGCGAAGTTGGTCAGCCCGACGACCGTCCCCAGCCGCTCGGCGGCGAAGGTGCGCGGCACCACCGCGACCTGGGCGCCGCCGTAGATGACCTCGACCAGCGGGTACCGCCTCGCCGGGTCGAAGTCGGGCGGGAGGTAGAGGACGCCGTGGACCTCCGTCCTGCCGTCGGCGGCGAGGGCGGTGAACTCCTCGGGCGGCCGCCAGGGGAGGGCGTCGAGCGCCGCGGTGTCGGACTCGGACAGGACCATGAGGCGCGCGCCGTCGGCGCGGCGCAGTTCGGCGACCGGCGGGCGGTCGACGCTGGAGTGGGTGTCGACGAAGCAGGCGCACGAAGGCGACATAACGACGTCGTGCTGGCCGGTGCCCTCGGTCAGCCGGGCGAAATACCCACCCTCGAGGTCTACCCGGTAGAGGTGGGTGTCGTAGACTCGCTCCTCACCGTGGGCCAGGAAGTAGACCCAGCCCGCGTCCTCGTCGACCGCGACCGCACGCAGCACCGGGAACTCGCCGTGGGTCAGCTGGCGCACCAGGCTGCCGTCGCGGTCGTGCAGGTAGAGGTGCGGCCAGCCGTCATGGCTGGCGGTCCAGAGAAAGCGGCCGTCCTTGAGGACCGTGACGTTCTCCTCGACGGCGCCGAAGCTCCCCGGCAGGTGGCCGCTCGGCTCCTCGTGGAGGAGCAGCCGGGCCGCGCCGGTGAAGGCGTCGGCCCGGAGCAGGCGCACGTACCGGAAGGCGCGGGCGGTCACCAGCACCGTCAACTCGCGCGAGTCGGGGCTCCAGGCGATCGGGATGAGCTGCTCGTCGCGGCCGTCGCCGGCGTCGAGCGGCGTCGCCCGGCCCGAGACGACCTCGACGACGTAGAGGCGGATCTGGGCCAGCGGCTCGCCCGTCTTGCTGTAGGGGACCCACTCGACCTCTTCGTTCTTCTTCAGCCAGTGCACGATCGGCAGCCGCGGCACGCCCGTGTAGTCGCGCTTCGCTACCACGAAGCGGCTGCTGTCCGGCGCCCACTTGACCGTGGCCACGTCCCAGGGCGCGTCCGGGTTGCCGTCGGTCGTCAGCGGCCGGCGCCGCCCGTCGACGGTGGCGCGCAGTGTCAGGTTCCCTTGCTCCTCGCCGACGATCCAGCGGCCGTCGGGAGACTTCGACTCGTAGACGTCCGGCAGGCCGGTCATGTGCGGGCGGCGGACCAGGCGCACCCGGTCCCGCTCGCGCTCGGCGTCGGTCGGCGGGTAGAGCGGCCCGGACACCGCGTACGTGCCGAGGTCGAGCGTGAGGACGCGCCCCTCGACCTCGAAGGTGACGCGCCGGGCGTCCTCGTCGTAGTCGAACTCGGCGAAGGGCACGCCGTCGTGGGGCGGCTCGTGGCGCAGGTACGCGACCAGCGCCGCGCGCAGGCGCGCTACGTCGAAGAGGGGCTCGTGTGTGGGCTCCGGGCTGGCCAGCGGGTCGACCAGCCAGACGACGCGGCGGTCCGGCTCGCCCTGCGCGTACCAGAAGCGCGTGCCGTCCTTCAGCCAGTGGGGCGCGGCGCTGCCGCCGCGGATCAGGTCGGGAAAGTTCAGGTAGGCCGCGAACAGCCGGTCGCGGTCGAAGTCAGTCTGGCTCATCGGCATCCCCTTCGGTCGCTGCGTTCCCGGCCCGTATGCTACGCCATGGATTGACCGCGAGGGAGACGTGGGCGTACAGCGGGCGATGTGTGTACCGCACATATTTTCGTGCCGTCGAGTCCGCGGTATGCTACGCCCACCTTCGTCCGTCCAGTGTCGCCCGTGGTTCGAGGAGGAGGACGATGCACGATCCGGTGAGCTGGGCGTATCTCACCGCGCCGCCGGGCCACACGCCGCTCTGGGGGCCGTTCTCGATCGCCTTCGTCGCGGTCTTCGGCCTCGGGCTGGTCGGGACGGTCGCGCTGAACCGCGACGTGGGCGGCTGGCTCCGCGGTCGCCAGCCCGCGTACGACACGGTCCACCGTGCCTCCGCCGTCGAGATGGCGGTCCTGGCGGCGGGGCTCGGCCTCTTCGTCCTCCGGGCGCTCCGGGTGTCCGCATACGGTCTCGACGCACGGCTCTGGCTCTGGGTGGCGGTCGTGGTGGCCGTCGGGGTCGCCGCGTACTACGCCTACCTGCTGCGCGTGCGGCTCCGGGTGGGGGTCGTGCCGGCGACGGGCGACGCGCCGGTGGCCGGCGACGTCGCCGACCGCTCGTACGCGCGCCTCGGCATCGTGATCTTCGTGGTCTACATCGCGATCACCGCGGGCCTCTACGTGACGCGGGGCGCCCAGCTCCACCCGGACCGCGTGGCCATCCTCTTCTTCGCCGCCGCGCTCCTGCTCGGGCAGTGGAAGGCCTTCCTGCGCGACTGGGTCCCGGTCGTGCTGCTCCTCTTCGGCTACGAGTTCCTGCGGGGGCTGGCCTACGACTACATCGGGGCGCAGCACCGGGTGATCCACGCCGCCGCGCTGATCGCGGCAGACCGCGCCATGTTCGGCGGGCAGATCCCGGCGATCTGGCTGCAGCAGCAGCTCTTCGTGCAGGGCACGATCCACTGGTACGACATCATGTCGGTGGTGGTCTACTCCATGCTGTTTGTCGTGCCGCTCCTGTTCGCCTTCGTGCTCTGGATTGGGCGCAATGAGCGCTTCTGGCAGTTCACGCTCACCTTCCTGGTGATGACCTACCTGGGTTTCGTGATCTACGTGCTCTACCCGGCGGCACCGCCCTGGCTCGCCAGCCAGTGGCGGCTGATCCCCACGGTGCAGATACCGTTCAACCAGGTCTGGCACCTGCTGATCCCGCACCCGCTGAACAACCTCGACCAGTACACCATCTGGACGGCGGTCAGCGGCGATCCCGTGGCCGCGATGCCCTCGATCCACTCGGCCTACCCGTGGATCACGCTGCTCTTCGCGGTCAAGTACTTCCGCTGGAAGGGGCTGATCTTCCTCCCCTACAACCTGGCCGTCTGGTTCAGCGTGCTCTACCTGGGGCAGCACTGGGTCATCGACATCATCGCCGGGGTGGCGCTGGCCACCCTCACCTTCGTTGCGATGCAGCTGGCCTGGCCGTGGGTCGAGCGGGCCGCCGCCGGCCTGGACCGGGTGCGGGCCCCGGCCTGGTCCGGCGCCGTCGCCGGCCGGGTGCGGGTCGCGGTGGGCCGGCGGCGCGCCGGTCCCTGACGCCGGAGCCGGTGCCGTTCGTGGCATTTCGCTGACCGGGCCGTGTCCGGCGCTACTGGCGGGCGATGGCGGGCTTGCCACCGCGCAGCACGAACTTCTGGGTCTTCCCGGTCGCCGTCTTCGGCAACTCCGGCAAGAAGTGGATCGCCTTCGGCACCTTGAAGTGCGCCAGGTGGTCGCGGGCGAACCCCCGCAGCTCCTCCTCGGTGGCCGTCGCGCCCGCGTTGAGGACGACGAAGGCGTGCGGCGTCTCCCCCCAGCGCTCGTCCGGCAGCCCGACCACCGCGGCCTCGCGCACCGCCGGGTGGCGCAGCAGCACGCTCTCGACCTCGATCGAGGAGATGTTCTCGCCGCCGCTGATGATCACGTCCTTGATCCGGTCCCGGATCTCGGCGTAGCCGTCGGGGTGGACCACCGCCGCGTCGCCGCTGTGGAAGTAGCCGCCGCGGAAGGCCGCCTCGGTCGCCTCCGGGTCGCGGTAGTAGCCGCGCATGACCACGTTGCCGCGCACCACGATCTCGCCCACGGTCTGGCCGTCGTGCGGCACCTCGTTGCCCTCCCCGTCGACGACGAGGAGTTCGCCCGAGGTGATCAGCTCCACCCCCTGCCGCGCCTTGACCCGGGCGCGCTCCTCCGCCCCGAGGGCGGCGTGCTCGGGGCGCGGCTCGCTGATCGTGATGAAGGGGGAGACCTCGGTCAGGCCGTAGACGTGGATGATCTCCCAGCCGAACTCCCCCTCGACGCGCTCGATCGTGGCCGGCGCTGGCGGCGCCGCGGCCGTCAGGACGCGCACGCCCGGCCGGGTGGCCCGGCGCAGCTCCGCCGGCCCGTTGGCCAGGCCGATCAGCACGGTCGGGGCGGCGCAGAGCATGGTGACGCCCTCGTCGGCGATGGCGCCGAAGACGGCGGCCGGCTCGACCCGCCGCAGGCAGACCTGGGTGCCACCCACCGCCGCGAGCGTCCAGACGAAGGTCCAGCCGTTGCAGTGGAACATCGGCAGGGTCCAGAGGTAGCGGTCGGCCGGGGTCATGTGGATGTGGACCAGGGTGCCGATCGAGTTCATGTAGGCGTTGCGGTGGGTGATCATTACCCCCTTGGGGCGCGCCGTGGTGCCGCTGGTGTAGTTGATCGCCAGCAGGTCCCCCTCGGCGACCGCCGGCCGCGCCGGATCCTCCCCGGACGCCGCGATCAGCGCCTCGTAGTCGAGCCAGCCCGGCCGCGTGCCGTCCAGCGCGACGAAGTGCTCGACCCCCGGGACCTGGGCGCGGATGCCGTCGACGGCGTCCAGGTAGTCGGGGTCGACGCAGACGACGCGCGCCCCGCTGTGGTCGAGGATGTAGGCGAAGTCGTCCGCGCTCAGCCGGTAGTTGATCGGAACGATGACCGCGCCAAGCTGCGGCACGGCGTAGAACCCCTCCAGGTGTTGGTGCGTGTTCGGCGCGATGTAGGCGACCCGGTCCCCCGGGCGCACCCCCAGCTCCTCGAGGGCGGACGACCAGCGGTCGCAGCGGCGGAAGAACTCCGCGTAGGTCAGCCGCAGGTCGCCGTCGACGACGGCTTCCCGCTCCGGGTAGAGGCGCCGGGCGCGGCGCATGAACTCGAGGGGCGTCAGCGGCGTCTCCATGGCGTCTCTCCCGTCCGGCGCCGGATGCCGACGGCCCGGCACGAGCCCGACGGCTCGTCCCCCGCGACTCCCGGCACCCCGGCATTCCTCCGGCATCGTGGTCGGTACGCGAGCATCTTGGGCCGGGTGGCGAAGGATTGTCAAGTCGCGGTTGACCGGCCGGACGGCGGCGCGTATCGTCACCGCCGTAACGCGTAACCGATGGGGCGACGGGCGAGTGCCGCGGCCGGACCGCGCGGTGACCGGTCCGCGGCCGGCAGGGAGGGACGACCGATGAAGATCGTGCGCTACGACGACGGCGGGCAGCCCCGCTACGGCGTGCTCGAGGGCGGGACGGTCTACCGGGCCGAGGGCGACCTCTTCGCCGGGCTCCGGGCCGGCGCGGCGCTGGGCCCGCTGGAGAGCGTGACGCTGCTGACGCCGGTCGCGCCCGGCAAGATCGTGGCGATCGGGAAGAACTACGCCGCGCACGTCGCCGAGATGGCGCGCGGCGGCGACAGCGACGTGCCCGAGGAGCCGGTGATCTTCCTCAAGCCGACGTCGGCGCTGCTGCCGCCCGGCGGCGTGATCGAGCTGATGGACGGCTGCCGCACCGACTTCGAGGCCGAGTTGTGCCTGGTGATGGGCAGGCGGGCGGAGCGCGTGTCCGAGGCGGAGGCGCTCGACTACGTGCTCGGCTACACCTGCGGCAACGACGTCAGCAACCGCAGCGTCTTCGGCGGCGGGCAGTGGACGCGGGGCAAGGGCTACAACACGTTCTGCCCGCTCGGCCCGGTCATCGAGACGCGGCTCGACCCGGACCACGTGCGCGTCCAGTCGCGGCTCAACGGCGAGGTCCGTCAGGACACGACCACCGAGACGATGATCTTCAAGCCGGCCCACCTGGTCAGCTTCATCTCCAACGTGATGACCCTGGAGCCGGGCGACGTGATCATGACCGGCACGCCCGAGGGGGTCGGCTCGATGCAGCCGGGCGACACGATCGAGGTCGAGGTTGAGGGGATCGGCGTGCTGCGCAACACGACGCGGGCCCGCGACTGAGCGCGGCCCGACGCGGGCGGGGCACCCGGCGGATCGGCCGCCGGGATGAGCGAGAGAGCGAGACGATGACAGCGAGCGTAGCGATCCCGATCGAGGAGATCCGGGCGGCGGAGGCGCGCCTCGCCGGGGCGGTCGTGCGGACGCCGCTGGTGCGGCTCAACGTCGACGACGCGCCGGCCGAGATCTACCTCAAGCTGGAGACCCTGCAGCCGATCGGCTCCTTCAAGCTGCGCGGCGCCGGCAACGCCATCCTCCAGGCGCCGCCCGCGCAGGTGGCCGAGGGCGTCTGGACCGCCAGCGCCGGCAACATGGCGCAGGGCGTGGCCTGGTGGGCGCGCCGCCTCGGCGTGGCCTGCACCGTCGTGGTGCCGGAGACGGCGCCGCAGACGAAGGTCGACGCTATCCAGCGCCTCGGCGGCGAGGTCGTCAAAGTGCCGTTCGAGGAGTGGTGGCACACCATGGAGGTCCACGGCCGGGAGGGGATGCGCGGCCTCTTCATCCACCCCTTCGCCGACCCGGCGGTGATGGCGGGCAACGGCACGATTGGGCTGGAGATCCTGGAGGACCTGCCGGACGTCGACGCGGTGGTAATCCCCTTCGGCGGCGGCGGGCTCTGCTGCGGCGTCGCCTCGGCGGTGCGGGCGCTCAAGCCCGGCACCCGCGTCTACGCGGCGGAGGCCGAGGGGGCGGCGCCGCTCGCCGCCTCGCTGGCGGCCGGCCGCGCGGTGGCGCTCGACGACTACCGCCCGAACTTCGCCGACGGCATCAGCGGGCCGTCGCTCAACCCCGAGATGTGGCCGCTGGTGAGCGCGCTGGTCGACGCCTCGCTGGTGGCGCCGATCCCGGAGATCGCGCGGGCGGTGCGGCTGCTGATGGAGCGCAACCGGGTGGTGGCCGAGGGTGCGGGCGCGGCCGGAGTGGCCGCGGCGCTCGGCGGGCAGGCCGGCGCCGGCAAGGTCGCCTGTATCGTCTCCGGTGGCAACATCGACGCGACCAAGCTGGTCAAGATCCTGCAGGGCCAGGTGCCGTAGGCGGGACGCGCGGCCGACCTCAGCCGGCGCGCGGGACGCGGGTGTCGGGAAGGGGCTCGTCGCCCAGCGCGGCGATCTCGCGCATCAGCGCGCGACGCGCCTCCTCCCGGCTCGCGCCGCGCGCGACCACGTGGCGCGACGGTCCCTGCCCGGCCGGGTCGGCCAGCACCACGGCCGAGGCGACCCAGTCGTTCGCCCCCAGCTGGGTGACCGCGACTCCGATGACCACCGGCGCGTCCGGGCCGCCGGACCACTGCTCAGGCCGCCACTCGTCCGTCATGGCGCAACTCCTCGTTCCGGCAGATTATCGTCCGTTCATAGCGTACGGTCAATCCGGCTCACTCCTCCCCCACCCGGCACTCGTTGCTTGGAGCCCCGCTGGCGTCGCAGCGGCCGTTCCAGCGCTCGGACCGGGACGAGATTGATCGCGCCATCCCCTTGACCCTCACGCGACGTGAGGCTCTAGCATCGGGATGTGGTCGAGGCGCGGCCGATTCGAGAGGAGGAATCGCGGATGCCGCCGGACGAGATGAGCGTCGGCGAGCTGGCCGGGCGGACCGGCCTGACGATCAGGACGCTGCGCTACTACGACGAGATCGGGCTGCTCTCCCCGCCACGGCGCAGCGCGGCCGGCTACCGGCGCTACGGTCCCGACGACGTGGTGCGTCTGCAGCAGATCAAGTCGCTGCGGCAGCTCGGGCTGTCGCTCAGGGAGGTTGGCGAGTGCCTGGAGCGCTCGGGTGGCTCGACCCTGGCGATGGTCGAGCAGCAGCTGGCGCGGGCGCGGGAGCAACGGGTGCTGCTGGACGAGCTCTGCCGGCGGCTGGAGCGGATCGCCGTGGCGCTGCGGGCGGCCGAGGCGGTCTCGGTCGAGGTGTTCGTGGACGTGATCGAGGTGATGGACAGGATGGAGCAGTACTACACGCCGGAGCAGCTGGCGGCGCTCGAGGAGCGGCGCCGGGTCGTCGGTGAGGAGCGCATCAAGCAGGTCGAGACCGAGGCGTGGCCGCGGCTGATCGCGGCGGTGCGGGCCGAGATGGACAAGGGGACCGATCCGTCGAGCCCGGCCGTGCGGGATCTGGCACGGCAGTGGATGGGCCTGGTCGGCGAGTTCACCGGCGGCGACCCCGGCATCACGAAGTCGCTCAATACGATGTGGCAGCAGGAGGAGAGCATCCAGGGCGTCGAGACCGCCCCGATGCGCGAGATGATGGCCTACATCTCCCGGGCGCTCGCGGCGGACGGGTCCAGCGAGTGATCCCCGATCCCGGCTCTCCGGCCCCGCGTCAGCGGGGCCGGGCTCCCGCCCTCCGACGTCGATGGCCGCACGGGCCGGCCTACCCTGCGGCGCCGGGTCGCCCGCTTCGCTGGCGGGCGAGCCCGGTGAGCCGGTCCCAGGCCGTCGCGTCTTCACCCTTGCCAGGGCCTGAGGTAGTGACCGCGCGTCGGGCCCTCGATAGTGAGCTGGAACACGCGCGCGGCTTCCAGCAGCCCCGGATCATCGGGATGGACCGTCTCGGGCAGCCCCTTGTCGCCGTGGAGGCCGGAATCGAATACGGCCCAGCACTCCCAGGACGCGCTGAGTCGCGAGACGTAGCGGATGCCGGCAAACATCGGGTGCCCGTCGTCGGCCTGCTGTTCGTAGACGAAGCGGGCAATCGCCTGGGTGAGCGCGCGGTCTCCGCTGACGAGGGTGCTCAGGTCCAGGTCCATCTTTCGGACTCGCAGCAGCGGGGCCAGTTCTCGTCGCAGGAGATCGATGTTCTCCGGGTCATCCAGGTCGACGAAACGCAGCGCCGGGTCCAGCGCGATCTTGCCGACACGCCGTCGCAGTCGCCAGTCGTGCGTGATCAGGCCGTGAGCAGGGAACTCGGGATCGACCACGCCAGCGAAGACGTCGTCCAGCGGCTCGTCCTCGTCGTCGACCTCAGCCAGCTGGTCGAGCAGCCGAATCGACGGACGCATCCGCGCTACCACCTCGGCGAAGGCCGCCACCCGCTCGGTTGCACAGTAGATGGTCCGGAAGCGGCGAGCGGTGCCGATGTTGCGGAGCGCGCCCGGATCGTCGAAGCGGTTGCCGAACGTCCCATCTTCGCCGACATCGTCCCACGAGCGCGGCGCGAACGGGTCCACGCCGCGACCGACGCGGACGACGCCCGTAGCCGGGGGCGCAACCGAGCGCAGCGGTCGGGCGCTGCCAACGGCGCGGGCCAAGCTAGCCGCCGGCCGTGAACGCCCGTGCCGCCGCGAGAACGTCTTTCAAACGTCCCTCACGCAACGCCTCGGCCGGAGCCTCGTCCCCCAGCTGCGGGTTCAGTCCGATGAACCACGCTCTCACGACGCGTGGGGAGTCGTCCTGCAGCAGCAGCAGCGCGGTCTCGTACGCCACCCGGAGCCGCTCCTCCGTGCCCTGATCGCGAATCGCCGTGACCTCGCCGCTCGCCCAGCGGGCCACGGTCTTCCCTTCCCGCACACCGGCCAGGTAGGCCGTCAGCCGTCGTGACAGGACCTGCTGCAGCAGTTGCGCGATCTCGCTGAGCGGTGCCCGGATCGCCGCCTCGTGTGCCTGCTGCGGCGTGGTTCCCGGCTGCCAGGTCGTTGACACCGGCTGCTCCTTTCCCGTCGGTCGTGCCCGCCGCCTGCTGACCCACGGAGCACGTCGGGTGCCAGGACTATGCCAGTGGTAAGACAGATGAATGTCCCACCAGTGTCCCGATCATACCCGCCGTGCCACGGAACGACAACCGTGAGCGCTGGCGAAGAGTCCTGAAGCGCCGCGTGCCGCTGGGTTGTGCCGCGTGGGCGCACCGGCCGGGAGGCTGCCCTGTCGAGCCTACCCTGCGGCGCCGGGTCGCCCGCTTCGCTGGCGGACGAGCGCGGTGAGCCGGTCCCAGGCCGGCGATGACGCGCTGACCGACGTCAGGATCAGCCGGGCGATCGGCGGGACCTGGACCGGCTCCGCCTGGCCCCCGGGCCGGCTGTCCGCCGTCCAGCGCGCCACGCGCTCCGCCAGCGCCGGGAGGCGTGGGTCGTCCGGGGACCAGTCGAACGCCGCGTCGCACGCGAGGTAGAGGGACTGGAACTCCGGATCCTCGATCGCCACGCGCTTCTCGGCGATCCAGCGCCCCACCACCTCCGGCGCGGCCGAGCGCAGCAGGATCCAGCCGTCCCGCTCCTGCCGCACTGCCCGCGCGCTCGCCCCGAGCCCGCGCAGCCGGTCCAGGTAGTCGGCCACCTCCGCCGGGACGAACGCGCGGTCTCCGGCGCCGAGTTGGGCCAGCCGCTCGCGGGTGCGCTGGACCTGCTCGACCCGTTCCGCCAGCGCGCGGTCGATCTCGGCGACCGCCGCGGCGAACCGGTCGGGGTCGGCGGCCAGCAGCTCCTTCACGCGGGCGAGCGGCACGCCGGCCTCGGCGAGCGTCCGGATCCTGACCAGTGCGACGGCGTGCTCGGCGCCGTAGCGGCGATAGCCCGACGCGTCGCGCGGCGGCTC
>DASSZN010000130.1:0-6109 GCA_035702805.1 Thermomicrobiaceae bacterium
GGGTAGCCGAAGACGGGCAGGCCGCCGAACTGCTCCCAGTAGCGCAGGAAGCCGCCGAGGATGGTGAAGCCGGTCTGGGGGAAGAACCGCGACGTCGGCAGGGGCGCGGGCGGGGCGGCATTGGAGTAGGCGGCGTCGAAGTAGTGCCAGGCGGTCGCCGAGACGCTCTGGGCGTGGGCGTAGGCGTCCTGCCAGCTTGGCCCGTAGCTGCCGAGGTAGGAGATCGCGTAGGCCTCGTCGTGGCCGTTGCGGCTGAAGACGACGAGCCCGGCGTCGTTCCAGGTGTTCTCCGGCTCGTAGAGCTGGCCGATCTTGTGATACAGGCGGACGCCGTCGGGGAGCGGTGCGCCGAGGGACTGATCCATCCAGTCGGGCGCGATGGTCAGGCTCCAGAGGACGTAGCCGGTCGCCCAGGGCGAGAGCGCCTGGCCGCGGTAGAGCTTGCCGAGCATGAGGTTGAGATCGTCGGTCGTCAGGACGTTGCTCGCGTCGCCGTAGCCGTAGTCCTCCTCGGGATAGCCGGGGGGATGGGCCAGCAGCGAGCCGGTGGCGCCGAGGCCGTGCATCAGGTCGTTGACACGACGGATGCCGGCGCCGATGTCGCCGCCGCCGACATACCCCAGGAGCTCGCGGGCGGGCCAGGTGTTGCTCGGGCCCATCATCGAGCGGACCAGGCTGTCGACGTCGTCGGCGGTGTAGCGGCCGGCCTCGATATCCTGGGCCACCGCCATGATGATCCCGATCTTGATCGTGCAGGCCGCGATCTGGGGCCGCGCGCCGTTGACCGAGATCGTCTGGCCGGTCTGGAGGTCGGTGACGCTGACCGCGTTCTCGCCACTCCAGCCCGCCACCAGTGCCTGGAGTTCGGACTGGAGACCGCTCCAGGTCGCGGCAGCCTCGAGGTGGGCGGAAGCCGGCGAGTTGCTCACCGCGGCGCGCGCGTCGAGGACCGGGGCCAGCAGCAGGGCCAGGGTGATTGCCAGGATGAGACGACGCATGGGGTGACTCGCTCTCCGGGTGGCAGCAGCCGCCGGCGCGGCACGCGGTGGCGCGTCTCCGTCGTCACCTCACCCTCAGCGTAGGGCCGCGACCGTGGCGATGTCGCAACGAGAGAGGCACGCGCGCGACAACCGCGTGTCTGTGTCAGGCTCGTTGGCCAGCGCCACATCCCCAGGGGTTGACCGCAAGCGGAAGTTGGCGGCCTGCGATCTGCGTAGCGCGGACCGGGTCTGACCTGGAGGGTGATGCATGTATACGCTGGGAATCAACGCCGCCTACCACGACTCCGCCGCCTGTCTGGTCGAGGACGGGCGGGTCGTGGCCGCCGCCGAGGAGGAGCGCTTCACGCGCGTCAAGCACGCCAAGCGCCCGCTGCCCTTCTCGGCCTGGGAGTTGCCGTTCCACGCCATCGACTACTGCCTGGCCGAGGCCGGCCTGCGGCTGGCCGACGTCGACCACGTCGGCTACGCGTTCGACCCGGCGCTCCTGCCCGGCCTCGGCGCGAGCGGCGACGCCACGATCACCCTGCCGCTCGAGCCGTCGGCGCAGCCGACGCCTGCGGCGTGGGGCTCGGTGTGGGACCCGCTCTTCCTCACCCACGTCGTCAACGCTCCGCGCCACCTGGCGAGCGGCGCGCCGCACCACCTGGCCGCCCGCTTCCGGGGCGTGTCGGCCGACGGTCCCTACCGCTGGCACTTCGTCGAGCACCACCTGGCGCACGCTGCCAGCGCCTTCCTGCCCTCCCCCTTCGAGCGCGCCGCGGTCATGACCCTCGACGGGCGTGGCGAGCGCGCCACCACGACCTACGGCGTGGGGCAGGGAACCTCCCTGGAGCGGATCGCGGAGGTGGCGTTCCCGCACTCGCTGGGCCTGCTCTACGAGCAGGTCACCGAGCACCTGGGGTTCCTGCACTCCGCGGACGAGTACAAGGTCATGGCGCTGGCCTCGTTCGGCCGGCCGCGCTACCGGGACGAGCTGCGGGCGCTGATCCGGGTCGGCGCGGGCGGCCAGTACACGATCGAGCCCCTCTGCCTGACCGAGCGCTTCGGGCCCCCGCGACGGCGGGGCGAGCCGATCGAGGAGCGGCACACCGACCTGGCCCGCTCGCTCCAGGACGTGGTCGAGGAGGTGGTGCTGGAGTTGGCCGGCTGGCTCCATCGGGAGACGGGCGAGGCGGCCCTCTGCCTGGCCGGCGGCGTCGCCCTGAACTGCGTCCTCAACGCCCGCCTGCGGGACGCCGGCCCGTTCGAGCACGTCTGGGTCCAGCCGGCGGCGGGCGACGCCGGCACGGCGCTGGGTGCGGCGCTCTGGGTGGACGCGCGGGAGCGAGGCGCGACGTGCCGCCCGTGGCGCATGGACGACGTCTTCCTCGGCCCCGGCTACCGCGACGAGGAGATCGAGTCCTTCGTGGCCTGGTCCAAGCTGCCGTACCGGCGCATGGAGGACGTCGCCGCGGAGGTGGCCGACCTGCTGGCGGACGACCGGGTGGTCGGCTGGTTCCAGGGGCGGATGGAGTTCGGGCCGCGCGCGCTCGGGGCGCGCTCGATCCTGGCCTCGCCGCTCCATGCCACGATGCAGACGCGCCTCAACGAGATCAAGGACCGTGAGGACTTCCGACCGGTCGCGCCGGTCGTGCTGGAGAGCGCGGCGGACGACTGGTTCGTCGGGGCGGCGCGCTCGCCGTTCATGCTCTTCGTCCACGACGTGCGCCCCGACCGCGCCGCGCGCATCCCGGCCGTGCGCCACGTCGACGGGACCGCGCGGATCCAGACGGTCAGCCATGCTCAGCACCCGCGGTACCACGACCTGCTGCGCGCCTTCCAGGCGCGGACCGGCGTGCCGGTGCTGGTCAACACCTCGTTCAACACGCGCGGCGAGCCGATCGTGTGCAGCCCGCGCGACGCCGTCGAGTGCTTCTGGAGCTCGCCGCTCGACGCGCTGGCGATCGGCTCGTTCCTGCTGGAGAAGCCCGTCCGGTGAGCGACCTGCCGCGGGTCTCCGTCGTCGTTCCGACCTGCCGTCGTCCGGAGCTGCTCGATCGCTGTCTGGCCGCGCTGGCGGCACAGGACCTCGACCCGGCGGGCTACGAGGTGGTGGTGGCGGATGACGGGCATTGCCCCGCGACGCGCGGCGTGGTGGCATGCTGGGCGGCTCGCGCCCCGGCGGTGGTGCGCTACGTGCCGGTCACGTGCGGGCGCGGGCCGGCGGCGGCGCGCAACGCGGGCTGGCGGGCCGCGCGGGGCGTGGTGGTCGCCTTCACCGACGACGACTGCCAGCCGACCCCTGACTGGCTCGCCCGCGGGCTGGCGGGCTTTGTCGACGGGGTCCAGGGCGTCTCCGGTCGAGTGCTGGTCCCGCTGGGGACATCACCGACGGACTACGAGTGGAACGCGGCGGGGCTGGAGCGCTCGACCTTCGTCACCGCCAGCTGCTTCTACCGGCGGTCCGCCCTCGCGGCGGCCGGTGGTCTGGACGAGCGCTTCGAGCAGGCCTGGCGCGAGGACACCGACCTCTACTTCACCCTGCTCGAGCGCGGGGCGCGGCTGGAGGTGGCGCCCGACGCGGTCGTGGTTCACCCGGTACGCCCGGCGGCGTGGGGGATCAGTCTGCGCCAGCAGCGCAAGTCGATGTACAACGCCCTGCTCTACAAGAAGCACCCGGCGCTCTACCGGGAGCGGGTGCAGTCCGAGCCGCCCTGGGGCTACTACGCCACCGTCGCGGCGCTCGTCGCCGCGTCGGCACTGGGCGTCACCGGCAGGCGCCGGCCCGCGCTGGCGGGCGCACTGGCGTGGCTCGTGCTCACCACCCGCTTCTGCGCGCGGCGGCTGGACGGCACGTCGCGCGCGCCAGCCCACGTCGCCGAGATGGCCGTGACGTCGGCGCTGATTCCGCCGCTGGCCGTGTTCTGGCGGCTGCGGGGTGCGCTGCGGTTCCGCGTCCGACTCCTGTGACCGGTGACCCGTCGTCCGATGTCCGGCATCCCGCGAGGAGCGGCCATGGCCACGGAGCTTCCCAGCTACGTCCAGATCGAGCCGGTCGGCCAGTGCAACCTGCGCTGCCAGATGTGCGCCATCCAGTTCCGCCGTGACGGGCCGCCCTGGGGACCGCTCGCCTTCATGGACTTCGACGACTTCACCCGTGTCGTGGACCAGTTCCCGGCGCTGACCGAGCTCCACCTGCAGGGACTCGGTGAGACCATGCTCTACCCGCGCTACTTCGACATGGTCCGGTACGCGGCGGGACGCGGCATCCGGGTCAGCACCAACTCGAACCTCACCGCGCTGAGCCCGCGCCGCGCCGAGCTCGCGGTGCGCTCCGGCCTCGACTGCCTGCACGTCTCGCTCGACGGGGCGACCGCCGCGACCTACGAGCGAATCCGGGTCGGCGCGCGCTTCGACCGCGTCGTTCGGAACGTCGAGACACTCCTCGCCGCCCGTGCGCGGTTGGGGGGCGACCGTCCGCGTATCCGGCTGGTGTCGGTGGTCATGCGCCAGAACCTGCACGAGCTGCCGGACCTGGTCCGGCTGGCGCAGCGCTGGGGGGTCGAGGGGCACTTCGTGCAGCACCTGTGTCACGACTTCGGCGAGTCGAGCCTGCCGGCCCACTACCGGCCGATGCGCGACTTCGTCGAGTGCCAGACGTTACTCAATGAGGACCCGGTCCGGGTGGCCCACTACTTCGACGCGGCGCGGGCGGTCGCCGGGGAACTCGGGGTCGACCTGCGACTGCCGCGAACGCGACCGCGGGCGCACCCGCCGGGCACGCCCGGCCGCCAGCGCTGCGGCTGGCCATGGACCGGAGCCTACGTGAGCTATCAGGGCTACGTGATGCCCTGCTGTATGGTTTCGACGCCTGACCGCGTCAACTTTGGGAGCCTGCGAGACACGGCGGTGGAGGCGATCTGGGATGGCACGGACTTCGGGGAGTTCCGTGCCCGGCTCGCCTCCGACGACCCGCCGGAGATCTGCCGCTCGTGCGCGATCTACACCGGCACGTTCTGACCGGCCGATCGGCCAGCGTGCCGCCGTTCTACCATGGCGTTCCCGAGCATCGCGCGAAACGGATCGAGGAGTGTACCGCGATGGGGGTCAGACTGGCTGGAGGACCGGCCGCGCTCGTCGTGCCCGGCGCGAGGGCGACGGCGGACGCAACGATCATGAGCGGGCCGCTGCGCCTGCCCGCTCCCGTGTTCCGGATACTGCTCGAGCGCCAGGGGCCGTCGCTGGGGCTGTGGCGCGCCGCCGAGGTCGCCGCGTTACGCGAGCACGGCTACCACCGGCCGGTCCTCGACTTCGGCTGCGGCGACGGGCTGGTTGGGTCGCAGGTGCTGCGCCGCATCGACATCGGCGTCGACCCGAACGCGGCGGCGCTGGAGCGGGCGCGGCCGCTGGGGGTCTACCGCCGGCTGGAGGCCGAGCCGATCGAGCGCGTCGACCTGCCGCCGGCGAGCGTGGCGACCGTCGTCAGCAACTCCGTGGTCGAGCACCTCGAGCGGCCGGAGGAGGCGTTGGCCGCGGTTGCGCGTCTGCTCGAGCGTGGCGGACGGTTCATCTGCACCACGCCGACCCCGGCCTTCAGCGGCTCACTGTTGCTGGGTTACCCCGGCTACGTCGATCGGCGCAATCACGGCCTCGAGCACCGTAACCTCTGGCCGGCCGAGCGCTGGGGCGATCTGCTGGAGTCGGTCGGCCTGCGGGTCGAGGCCGTCCGTCCCTACCTGCGGCCGGGGCTGGTCCGCGCCTGGGACGCCCTGGAGCTGACGCAACAGGTCTGGATCGGGCGGCGCCGCGCGGTCGGCCTGATCTGGCGGCGGGTTCCGGCGTCCGGCTTCGCCTGGCTGGCGGAGCGGGCGGCCCGGCTCGACCTGTCGGCCCCGCCGCCGGGCGGCGGCCAGTTGATCGTGGCGCGCAAGGTGTGAGTCGGAGCGGGGACCGGGCGTGACCGCCATCGACGTGCTGATCCCGACCCGCGACCGGGTCGAGTCGCTGGCGATGACGCTCGCCGGGGTGGCGACCCAGACGCACCACGACCTGCACGTGGTGGTCGCCGACCAGAGCGCCGTACCGGTGACGGCGTCGCCCACGGTGCGAGCCCTGCTCGGGGTGATCCA
>DASSZN010000376.1:0-22201 GCA_035702805.1 Thermomicrobiaceae bacterium
GGCTGCTGGGGGATGCGCCCGATGGCTCGACGGCGGCGGGGCTGCGGGCGCTGCTGCGCGACCCGCGAGGGCTGGCCATCGGCGCCGGCATCGGGGCCCTGATCTGGGTAGCCCTCTATACCAGCCTGTTCAGCAACATGATGGGCCTGCTCAGCGGCTCGATCGGCTCGCTGGGCTACTGGCTCGGCCAGCAGCCGGTCCAGCGCGGCGAGCAGCCCTGGTTCTACTACCTACTGCTCATGCCCCAGTACGAGTTCGTGGCGGTCGCGCTCTTCCCGATCGCGACCGGATGGACCGCCTGGAGCGGCTGGCGTGCCTGGCGCGACCGCGTGGCGCCGCCGCGCCGGGTCTACGTGCGGGGCTTCCTGGTGGTCTGGTCGCTGGTGATGCTGGGCGTCCTGTCCTGGGGCGGGGAGAAGATGCCCTGGCTGACGATCCACATCGCGCTGCCGATGATCCTGCTGGCGGCAGCCGTGCTGGGGGAGGCCATCGAGCGCGTGGAGCGGGGCTGGGCCGACTGGAGCGTGGCCCGGCGCGGCGAGGTGGTGGGGGTCGGTGCCGGGGTGATCGGGCTGGCGGCGGCCGGATTCCTGGTGATGGCCTGGGCCAGCGCCGGCCCCTACGTCACCATCGGCCAGACGCTCGCCCGCACCGTACGGCCGTTCGCGGCCGCGCACTGGTGGCTGGTCTACCTGCCCTGGCTGGGGCTGGTCGCGCTGCTCGTCTGGGCGGTGCGGCGGCTCGACGCGCGGCGCACGCTGGCGGTACTGGCCATCGCGGGCACGCTGGCAATGGCATTCGCCGAGATCCACGCCGGCTGGCGCATGACCTACACCCAGGGGGACGTGCCGCTCGACATGCTGATCTACGTCCAGACCTCGCCGTACGTGCCGCAGCTGACGAACGAGCTGACCCAGCTGTCCCAGGAGACGACCGGTGGGATGGGGCTGAGCATCTGGTACGACGCCGCGACGCAGTGGCCGTTCAACTGGTACCTGCGCAACTTCCCCAACCGACGCTACTTCGGCACCACGCTGAGTAGCCCGCCGAACGCCGCCGTCGTGCTGGTCTCAGAGGACTACCTGACCCCGGCGATGGAGCAGCAACTCTCGGACTACACCTACCAGCAGTATCCGATGCGCTGGTGGTTCCCCGAGGAGCAGACCTACCGCCGGTTCGCCTACGCGCCGGACCTCAACAACCCGTCGCGCCAGAACTACCAGGACTCGCGCCAGCCGCCCTTCACCCTGCTGGAAGTCCTCGGTAGCGTCTGGCACAGCATCTGGGCGATGCGCCAGCCCAACGAGCAGGGCAAGATCTTCCGGCTGGTGGCCTACCGCGAGCTACCCGCACCGGTCGGCGATTACTGGTTCCGCGTCTACATCCGCAAGGACCTGGTCACGCAGTGGAACGGCATCCGCTACTGAGCGGGCACGCCGACACGGCGCGATACGATGAGGAGAGAGTCGATCCCGTGCTGCACCCGGCTCCCGCCTATGAACCACTCGAGTCGCCGCCCGAGTCCCTACTGGACCGGCGCGTCGACGTCACCCGCATCCCGGCCACGGCGCTCGCCTGGACCGGCGTCCTCGCGCTCGCCGCGCTGAGCCGGCTCGTCCAGTGGGGCGCGTGGCCGCTGAGCACGAGCGAGGCGCGGGCGGCATCCGACGGGCTGGCGCTCCTCCAGAACGGCGCGGCGGCAGCGACCTCGTGGGCGCGGCCGCTCCAGACCGAACTGGTCGGGCTGTCGCTCTTCTTCTTCGGACCGGGCGACGGCGCGGTGCGCGTGGTGCCGGCGGTCGCGGGGCTGGCGACGGTCCTGCTGATCCTCGGGCTGCGCCGTTGGGTCGGGCCGAACGTTGCGCTCGCGGCCGGCCTCCTGGCAGCGGTCTCGCCGACGATGACCCAGGTGTCACGACGGGCCGACGCCGGGGCGCTGCTGACCCTGGCATCGCTCGGGCTGCTCCTCCTGCTCCTGCGCTATCTCTCGACGCCCGGCCCCGGAATCGCGGCCGCCGTCGGGGTCGTCGTCTCACTGCTGGTGCTGTGCAGCCCGCTCGGCTGGATCGCGCTGCCGCTGGTCGCGATAGCCGCCTGGCTGCTGGCCGACGAGCGCCACGTCCGGTCGGTCGACCTGGCGCCGGCCGCACTCGGACTAGTCGTCACGCTCGTCGTGCTGGGCACGGCGCTGCTCACCCGTCCCGCCGGCCTCGCCGACTTCTTCGCGGCGAGCCTGCGGGTGCTCTGGGACAACTACCTCAGTACGGCCGGCGCCGCCTGGCAGATGACGCCGTTCCAGTTGGTCATCGACGAGTTCTTGCCGGTCATCCTGGCCATCGCGGCGGTCGTGGCCGTCGCTCTTCGCCGCGACCGTGAGGCCGACGCGCCGGTCCGTGAGACGCGCGGGTTGCTCGCCTGGGCCATCCTCGCGACCGTCGTGGCGACCATCTTCGGCGGCAAGGACCTGCCGCTCTATGCCTTCGCGGCGCTGCCCTGGGTGTTGCTGGGCGGCGTCGGCCTCGCGATGCTGATGGGGGCGGTGGGACAGCGCAGCCTGACGCGCTGGCAGCCCGTGGCGTTCGTGGTCGTCGTATTCCTGGCGCTCTCGGCGTTCGTCGACACGCTCGGCCTCCTCACGTCTCCGCCGCTAGACAGCGCGATCGCCTGGATCCTGACCGGCGCGATCTTCGTGCTGCTGGTGGTGCTGCCGCTCGTTGGCCTCAGTCTGTGGCTGGCCAACCGCCTCGAGCAGCCGGCACTACCGCTCCTCGGCCTTCTCGGCGTCCTGCTGCTCCTGGTGATGACGTCGCACTCGACCTTCCTGCTCGGCACCACCAACGTCCAGCGGCCCGGCGAGCCGTTGAACGTCGGCAGTACCTCTCCGGCCGTCACCGACCTCGTCGGACGCATCGGACGCCTCAGCGCGGACATGACCACCTTCAACCAGACCCCGCAGGACCCGGCCGGCGGTCACGGCCTCACCATCGTCGTCGATCAGGCGATCGCCCAGCCGTTCGCCTGGTATTTCCGTGCGTACCCGAACCTGACCGTCGTCTCGAGCGCGAGCGCCCCGGTAATCGCCCGCACGACCGAGGTGATCATCGTCCGGCCGGACCACCTCAAGGCGCTGGAGCCGACCACCGGCTACGTGGCCCGCTCGTACGCCATGACGCTGACAGCGCCGGCGAGCCTGGAGTCGCCGAACTGGCAGACCCTGCTGCCGTCGCTCGTCAATCCGAGCCAGATCCGCCAGTTTGGGAGCTTTATGATGGGCCGCCAGGTGACGACGCCGCCGGCACCCCAGACCTTCGACCTGGTCCTGCGGTCTGATCTGGCCCAGAAGATGTTCGGGCCGGGGACGTAGAGGGCGATGACAGACAATGGTCTGGTCTGCGCGCGACGACGCGAGTTCGGCACAGGCCACCGAGCGCTCTCGGTCAACTGACAGAGGGTGCCGACGCGTGCGCGAGCCGGTTGAGATCCTCGCGCGGGTCCCGACCGTCACGAGCATGCCCCGGACCGGGCCTTTGTCGGGCTATTCGCCGCCCAGGGGACGCTCCCGCTCTATGCGCGCTACAGATTCCGCGACCACTCGCCCGCGATGACGGGTGTCTTTCGGGCAACGCCGGTCGAGTTCCCGAGCACACCAAAGTGACGCTGGCTGCGACATGGCCCACCGGGACGACGAAAGGCGGGCCGGTGGGCCGCCTCTCCGAAGGGGCGAAACGTGCTCAGTCGTTGGCGGACCAGCTCGGGCCGTCAGGCGCGCGATGGAGGAGCGTGTCGATCGTCTCGAAGAACTCGTCGAGGTCGAACGGTTTCTGCAGGCAGGCATCCGCACCCACCGCCGACGCCTGCGCGCGGGCGCCCGGGTGCGCCGACACCATGAGTGTCGCCGCCCGGTGCCGCTCACGGACGCGCCGCACCAGCTCGGAGCCCAGCCCATCGGGAAGCACGTAGTCCGCAACCACCAGATCCGGCTCGTCGTGACCGATGATCGACAGGGCCTCCGTCAGGGTCGGAGCGGTGCGCACCGCGAACCCGGCATCGCCCAGCGCCCACGTAATCACCTCGGCAATTGACGGGTCATCCTCGACCACCAGGATACGCTGTGTTGCCGCTTGAACAGCCATATTCGACCACGCTATCTGAGTCACTGTCGGCGCCAAAATCACCGGGTGCGGCGCCCCTCTGCCCCAAGCTGCCGCGCGCGATGATCGAATCGCTCGTCGATCGTCATATAGCAGGTTGCGTGCCAGTGGCGTCCTCTCGTACGTACGAGCGGTTCGACTGGGGTATACTTCGGCTCGCCGAGTCGCCAGCACCGGGAATGGGACGACGTCGTGAGTCGGATCCTGATCGTCGAGGATGACCAGCGCATCGCCGAGCTGATCCGCCTCTACCTCCAGCGGGAGGGTCACGAGGTGGTCATCGCCAGCGACGGCCGCGAGGGTCTGCGCCGCTTCGGCGAGGACGCGCCCGACCTGGTGCTGCTCGACCTGATGCTGCCGGGGATCCACGGTCGCGACGTCTGCCGCGCGATCCGCACGCGCAGCACCGTGCCGGTGCTGATGCTGACCGCCCTCGACGACGAGCGCGATGTGGTGGCCGGACTCGACATCGGCGCCGACGACTACATCACCAAGCCCTTCAAGCCGCGCGAGCTCGTCGCGCGGGTGCGGGCCG
Source organism: Thermomicrobiaceae bacterium (assembly GCA_035702805.1). Taxonomy (GTDB): domain Bacteria; phylum Chloroflexota; class Chloroflexia; order Thermomicrobiales; family Thermomicrobiaceae; genus DASSZN01. Next base: position 4,687 of record DASSZN010000376.1, read on the forward strand.
CGCTCCGGCGCTCCGGCGCCACGACATCGGTTGCCGAGGAAGTCTCGGTCGGCGATCTGGTGATGCGGCCCGGGTCGCGCGAGGCGTCCGTCGCCGGCAAGCCGGTCGAGCTGCGCGCCAAGGAGTTCGACCTGCTGCTCGCCCTCGCAGCCCGCCCGAAGGTGGTCTTCAGCCGCGAGCAGCTCCTCCAGCAGGTCTGGGGGCGCGACTACGACGTGGACACGCGCACCGTCGACGTCCACGTCAATCGGCTACGGACGCGGCTTGCCGGCAGCCACACCGAGATCGAGACCGTGCGCGGCGTGGGCTACCGGCTGGCGCCGGTCGCCGAGACGACGGCCCTCGGCTGACGAGACCCTGACCGGCGTCCGTCTCCGGACGACGTCGTCTCCCGGGCACCAGGGGGTGCTGCGCCATGTTCAAGAGCCTGCGCGCGCGGCTCTTCCTGTCACATCTGGTAGTGATCGGCCTGGTCTTCATCCTGACCGCGGTGGCGGCCTTCGTGCCGCTGCGCCGGGCGCAGGACCGGCTCGAGGTGCGTCGCCTCCAGGGCCTCGCCACCCCGCTGGTCGTCCAGACCGGCCTGATCGCCCGCCGCGAGCCGCTGAACCCGGGCCTCCTCTACGAGCTGCTCGACCTCCAGGCCTTCCGGCTCGGGACCCGGCTGGTGCTCTTCAGCGCGACGGGCGTCGTCATCCACGATACGTCGCCGACCGCGACGATCAGCCCGACCCTCGTCAACGAGCTCAAGCCACACCTGGCCCACCTGGCCGCGGCCGAGGTGCAGGCGGCGCGGAGCGGACGGCTGCCCACGGCAACCCCCACCCAGTACTTCGGCGTCCGCGACGGGGAGCGGATCGTGCTGGCGGCGGTGCCACTGACGACCGACCGCGTGATGGCGATCATTGCCCCCGTCCAGACCGTGCCCCTGCTGAGAGAGATCGTCCTCCCGCTCACGCTGGCGTCCCTCGTCGGACTGCTCGGCGCGGTAATCGCGACGGTCTTCCTCAGCCGCTCGATTGCCCGGCCGATCTCGCGGCTGACTGATGCGGCAGACGCCGTGGCGGCCGGGGACCTCGCGCGTCGGGTGCCGGGCGAGGGCAGCGACGAGGTCGGGCGGCTGGTGCGCAGCTTCAACGCCATGGTCGGACGGCTGCAGGGCGCCTACGAGAGCCAGCGGCAGCTCCTGGCGAACATCGCCCACGAGCTGCGCACACCCCTCACGTCAATCCAGGGCTACGCCGAGGCGCTGCGCGACGACGTGCTGCCGGACCAGGCGGGCCGGGACGAGGCGCTGCAGACGATCAGCGACGAGGCGGACCGCGTGAACGCCCTCGTCGTCCAGATCCTGCAGCTGTCGCGGCTCGAGTCCGGTCAGGCCGAGCCCCATCCGACGCGCCTCGACCTCGGCCAGGTCGTCGAGCGCGTCGTGCGCCGCCACCGCGTGGAGGCCGACGCGCGCGGCGTAGCGCTGGGCGCCGCTATCGTCGACGGGCAGCTGATACTCGCCGACGAGGGGCTGATCGACCAGGCCATCGACAACCTGGTCCGCAACGCCATCCAGCACACGCCGTCCGGGGGCAAGGTGTCGATCTCGGCGAGCCCCGCGCTCGACGCCGGCCTGGGGCACCCGCGCCTGCGCATCCGCGTGGCCGACACCGGCCGCGGCATTCCGGCCGACCAGATTCCCCGTATCTTCGAGCGGTTTCACCGCGGCGCCGCCGACCGGACGGACGGTGGCGGGCCGACCGGATTCGGGCTCGGGCTGTCCATCGTGCGCGAGATCGTGGTCGCCCACGGCGGCAACGTCGGAGTCGAGAGCCAGCCGGGTGTCGGCACGACGTTCATCATCGACCTGCCGCTGGCCGACGGGACCGAACTCGTCAAGGTCGGCACGACAGTTGCCGCGGAGCGGGACCGCTGAGTTCACGGCCGCGTGCGAACGGAGAATTGGCCGATTGAGGAGAACAGTGGCACGGGAACTGCCCGCGCAGCCGCGGTTTAGTCCTGTGGCCGGGTGAGACACAAGTACCGGCGACCGGCGTTTGACGCGCCCGATGGGCGCTGATACGATCACGTTTGACTCTCCCGCCGTGACCGGCGGGCTCAACACCGCCGTGGAGGACGAGCCCATGCTTCTGGAGCGCATCAACGGCCCAGAGGATCTGAAAACCCTGTCGATCCCGGAGTTGGAGGCGCTGGCCAGCGAGATCCGCGAGACACTCGTCGACGTCGTCGTTGAGCAGACGGGCGGGCATTTCGCTTCCAATCTCGGCTCCGTGGAACTGACGCTCGCACTCCACTACACCTTCAACTCACCGGAAGACAAGCTCGTCTGGGACGTCGGCCACCAGGGCTACCCGCACAAACTGGTGACCGGGCGCTTCGACCGCTTCGACACGATCCGCCAGGAGCACGGGCTGAGCGGCTTCCTCCAGCGCGAGGAGAACCCGCATGACCAGTTCGGCGCCGGGCACGCGTCGACCTCGATCTCGGCCGCGCTCGGGATGGCTGTGGCCGCCCGCCTGAAAGGGGAGCGCTTCCGCGCGGTGGCGATCATCGGTGACGGCGCGCTCACCGGCGGCATGGCGTACGAAGCGCTCAACAACGCGGGCGCGCTCCAGGTGCCGCTGACGGTGGTCCTCAACGACAACGAGATGTCGATCGCGCCCAACGTCGGTGCCCTGCCCAAGTACCTGAGCCGCATCCGCACCAACGAGCACTACAACCAGGCCAAGGCGGACGTCGAACGCATCCTGCAGCGCGTACCCCAGGGGGACTTCCTCCTCGACGTGGGCAAGCGCATGAAGGACGCGCTCAAAGAGGTCGTCTACCACACGATGATCTGGGAGGAACTCGGCTTCACCTACGTCGGGCCGGTCGACGGCCACAACATTCGCGACCTGATCGACACCTTCCAGCAGGTACAGGAGATCGAGGGCCCGGTCTTCGTCCACGCGGTGACCGTCAAGGGCAAGGGCTACCAGCCGGCCGAGAAGGACCCCTTCAAGCACCACAGCGCCTCGGTCAAGGTGCCGGGCGCCCCGCCGGGTCCGCCGAAGTACCAGGATGTCTTCGGCCAGACGCTCACGGAGCTCGCCCGCGACGACGACCGCATCGTCGCCATCACCGCCGCCATGCCCGACGGCACCGGGCTGCTGCCCTTCGCCAAGGAGCACCCGACGCGCTTCTTCGACGTCGGCATCGCCGAACAGCACGCGGTGACCTTCGCCGCCGGCCTGGCAACGCAGGGGATGCGGCCGGTCGCCGCCATCTACTCGACCTTCCTGCAGCGCGCCTACGACCAGATCGTCCACGACGTCTGCATCCAGAACCTGCCGGTCGTCTTCGCGATGGACCGCGCCGGCTTCGCCGGTGAGGACGGGCGCACCCACCACGGCGTCTTCGACTTCAGCTACCTGCGCTGTCTGCCCAACATGATGGTCATGGCGCCGAAGGACGAGGACGAGCTGCGGCACATGCTCAAGACCGCGATCGAGCACGAGAGCGGACCGATCGCGCTGCGCTACCCCCGCGGCTCCGGCGTGGGCGTGTCCATGCTCGGCGAGCCGCACGCGCTCCCGATCGGCCGCGGCGAGGTCCTGCGCGAGGGCGACGACCTGACGTTGATCGCCATCGGCGCCACCGTCCTGCCGGCCCTGCGCGCCGCCGAGATCCTCGCCGAGGAAGGGCTGCGCGCCACCGTCATCAACGCGCGCTTCGTCAAGCCGCTCGACGAGCAACTGATCCTCGCCGCGGTCCGGCACACGGGCAACGTCGTGACCGTCGAGGAGGCGGTGGTCGCCGGCGGCTTCGGCAGCGCCGTGCTCGAACTGCTGAGCCGCGAGGGGCTCTCCCTGCCGGCGCTCGAGATCGGCATCCCGGACCGCTTCTTCGACCACGCCTCGCAGGGCTCGCTGCGCAAGCAGGCCCGGATCGACGCCGAGAGCATCGCCGCGCGAGCCGCTGCCCTGGTGCGCGGCGAGTCGGTTGCCGCGGAACCGGTGGCCGCGGGGTAACGCGGCCGGGCGGTGGCGGGTAGCCGACGGGATGGTGCATGGTCTCCGCCGCCCGCTGCGGCGAGTTGAGCCGGTGATGCCTGAGTTCCTGGTTCTCCGCGCGGTCGCGAACACCCTGGGCGTGCCGCTCGAACCGGACGCGGTCGAGCGCTTCACGCGCTACCGCGACCTCCTCCTCGACTGGAACCGGCGGGTCAACCTGACCCGGGTCACCGACCCGGTCGAGGTCGAGGTTCGGCTCTTCGCCGACGCTCTGGCGCTCTACCCGTTCCTCCAGCGGCAGCGGATGTCCCACCCTGTCGCCCGGCCGCGGCGCCTGATCGACGTCGGTTCCGGCGGTGGGTTTCCGGGGCTGCCGCTCAAGATCGTCGATCCGACGCTCGACGTCGTCCTGCTCGAGGCTACCGGCAAGAAGGTCACCTTCCTCGAGGCCGCCATCGCCGAGCTCGACCTGGACGGCGTGCGCGCGGTCCACGGCCGAGCAGAGGAGTACGCGCACCAGCCGGCCTTCCGGGCGCGCTTCGACCTGGTGACCGCGCGCGGCGTCGCCCGGCTTCCGACCCTGCTCGAATTCTGCCTGCCGTTCCTCCGCCCCGGCGGCTGGGGCATCTTCCCCAAGGGGCGCGACGCCGAGACCGAGGCGTCCGACTCCGCCCGCGCGCTGGAGACGCTTGGCGGGCAACTGGTCGCGGTCGAGCCGATCCCGCTACCGGAACTGTCCGGATCGGTGATCGTGGCGGTCGAGCAGGCGAGCCCTGCGCCCTCCACCTACCCGCGCCGCGCCGGGCTCCCGGTCAAGCGCCCGCTCTGACCCGGCCGCGCCGGGGGCTATCCCTGTAACGAAGCTGTAATACGGATATGACGGCACCGGGTTGTCGTGCCGGACTCGCCGGAGCATGATCGTGCCGGGCGGCCGAACCGCCCCGGCGGCGAGCGCGCGGGAGGAGACGACCGATGGTGGTGAGCGAGCGGCTGGTGGTCATCGGCGGTGACGCCGCCGGGATGAGCGCGGCGTCCCAGGTGCGGCGCATGCGCCCCGAAGCCGGGATCGTGGCCCTGGAGCGCGGACCGCACACCTCCTACTCCGCCTGCGGCATGCCGTACCTCATCGGCGGGCTGGTCGACGACCCCCGGGCGCTCGTCGCGCGCAGCCCGTCAGGCTTCGCCAAACTGCACATCGATGCGCGGGTTCAGCATGAGGTGGAGGAGATCGACCTGGCCGCCCGGCTGGTACGTGGCCGGCGTCGCGACGAGGGGACGCCCTTCACCGAGCCCTTCGACCAGCTCCTGATCGCGACCGGCACCGTGCCGATCCGCCCACCGCTGCCCGGATCGGACGCCAGCGGCATCTTCGGCCTCGGCATCCTCGAGGACGGCATCCGCCTTCGCGGGGTCGTCGACGAGCAGCAGCCGAAGCGGGCGGTCATCGTCGGCGGGGGCTACATCGGGCTTGAGATGGCCGAGGCGCTGCTGGCGCGTGGCCTCGACGTGACCGTTGTTGAGGCTGCGCGGTCCGTCATGGGCACGCTCGACCCCGACATGGGCGAACTGGTCGGCCAGGCGCTACGCGACGCCGGCGCGCACCTCTACCTCGAGGAGCCGGTGACCGGCTTCGAGACGAGCGATGGCGCGGTCGTTGGCGTCGTCACGGTCGCGCGCACCCTGCCGGCCGACCTGGTCGTGCTCGGCATCGGCGTGCGCCCGAACGCCGCGCTGGCGCTCGCGGCCGGCATCCCGCTTGGTGAGACCGGGGCGATCAAGGTCAACGACCGGATGCAGACCGGCGTCGACGGCATCTGGGCGGCCGGCGACTGCGTCGAGAGCTTCCACCTGGTCAGTCGCCGGCCGGTCCACTTCGCGCTCGGCACGATCGCCAACAAGCAGGGCCGCATCGCCGGCATCAACCTGGGCGGGGGCTACGCCCGCTTCCCCGGCGTGCTCGGTTCGGCGGTGACCAAGATCTGCGACGTCGAGGTGGCCCGCACCGGCCTCCAGGAGCGCGAGGCGCGTGCCGCCGGGATCGAGTTCGTGAGCGCCCGCATCGACAGCCGCACGCGCTCCGGCTACTACCCGGGCGTCGGCAAGATCACGGTCAAAGCGCTCGCCGAGCGCGGCAGCGGCCGCCTCATCGGCGCCCAGATCGTCGGCGCCGAGGGTTCGGGCAAGCGCATCGACGTCTTCGCCGCCGCGATCGCGGCCGGCATGACCGCCGAAGAGTTCAGCTACCTTGACCTGAGCTACGCGCCACCCTTTGCCCCGGTCTGGGACCCGGTGCTGATCGCCGCCCGCAAGGCCGCCGAGGCACTGTAGCGCGTCGCCCGCGTCACCCCGTCCCGCCGAGCCGGGCGATCCGGCGGGCTACCAGCGCTGCCGCGCGCGTCCTCCCACGGGCGCGGTAAAATCGACGGAGCGTATCGCGCACCGAACCGAGCCATAAAGGCGGGACACGGGGAACGGCGACCGCGCCCTCTCGCCGTCGTCCGTGGGAGGATTCATGAAGCCCGACGGGGCACCAGAAATGTCGAACGGTTGGAGCGACCTGGTCGACCTGCACAGCCACGTGCTGCCGAGCGTCGACGATGGGGCGCACGACGACGAGACCGCGCTCCAGATGCTGCGGGTCGCCCAGGAGGACGGCGTCGTCGCCATCGCCGCGACGCCGCACGCCCACCGCATCGCGCCGGAGCGCGTTGAGGTCGGCGTGGCGCGGCTGAACGGCCTGGCCCGCGAGGCCGGACTGGCGATCCGCGTCATGCCGGGCACCGAGGTGCGCATCGCCGCCGATCTCCTCGAACGCCATCGCACGGGCAAGCTCATCACGCTCAACGGCACGCGCTACCTGCTGCTCGAGGCGCCGCTGTCCGGCCCATGGCCGCGCTACCTGCCCCAGGTCGTCGACCAGTTGCACGCCGAGGGCGTACTGCCGATCCTGGCGCACGCCGAGCGCTACGACGACATCCAGCGGCATCCGGAGTTGCTCCTCGAGCTTATCGCGGCCGGCGTGCCGATTCAGGTGAACGCAGACTCGCTGTCGCGGCGCGCCGAGCGCGGCGCCCGTCCCGCCGCCGAGACGCTGCTGCGCCATCACATGGTCCATATCATCGCCAGCGACGCCCACCACCCTCAGTGGCGGCCGCCGCGGCTGAGCGAGGCGCTCGCGGTCGCCGCCGAGGTGGCCGGCCGCGACTATGCCGACTGGGTCGCCGCCAACTCCGGCAAGGTGATTCGCGGCGAGGCGCTGACGCTGCCCGCGCCGCGGCTGCCGATCGTGAACGGCGTGGGGGCGATCGAGAGCGTGTGAGCGGCGCGGGCACCCCTGGCGCAGCCTTCACGCGACCGCAACGGCAGCCACGACACGCGCCACCGCGCGGCTGTCGGTTTGACGGCCGACGGGCCGCGTGCTATAGTCCGGAGGTCCCGGGGTTCAACCCGGGTCGATCGTGTCTGCCCGACGGTAGCGTCAATCCAGCACGGCAGACCGACCAGCGCGGGATCAGGAGATGAGGAAAGGACGCCCCCCGGAGTGATCAAGCTGCGACTGCGGCGCATGGGAGCAAAGAAGCAGCCGAGCTACCGAATCGTGGCCGCAGAGTCGCGATCGCCGCGCGACGGACGGTTCATCGAGGTGGTGGGGTTCTACAACCCGAAGACGCAGCCCGCCACGGTTCGTGTCAACACCGAGCGCGCGAAGTACTGGCTGGATCACGGGGCGCAGCCGACCGAGACGGTCCGGAGCCTGCTCCGCCATACCGGCGTGATCGCGGGCCCGAACGCTGTTCCGGAAGCCGGCGAATCCACTCCGGCGGGAGCGGCCGACTAGCACGGTCCCCGTCCGCACCTGGAACGTGAAGCTGGCTACCGCCCCCGGTAGCCAGTCTGTGTCTCACCTGGGGCAGGGAGGGTCACGCCGCATGGACGAACTCCAGTCGCTCGTGGAGTACATCGGTCGCAACCTGGTGGAGGACCCCGACACGGTGACGGTCGAGGCTCGCCGCCGCGGGCAGATCGTGGTGGTGGTGCTCCACGTCCCAGCCGACGAGATGGGCAAGGTCATCGGTCGCGAGGGCCGCATCGCCCGCTCGCTGCGCACCCTGCTGACTATCTCGGCCTCCCGGCGCAATCTGCGCGCGAGCCTGGATATTCATGAGTGAGTCACCGCGGGAGCCGGCGCCGGATCCCGCGCGGCTCTCGATCGGCGTGATTGCCGGCCCCCAGGGCGTCCAGGGCGCCGTCCGCATGAGCGTGTGGACCCAGTTCCCCGAGCGCATCCCCACCTTCAGACGCGTCTACCTCGATGATGAGCCGGAGCCGCGACGCGTCCGCTCGGCGCGCGTCCAGCGCGGCATCGCCGTCCTGATGCTCGAGGGCGTCGAGACGCGAGACGCGGCGGACGCCCTGCGCGGCACCGTCGTCCGGATCGACCGGAGCCAGGCCGCGCCGCTCGGGGAGGACGAGTACTACCACTTCCAGCTGATCGGCCTGGACGTCGTGGACGAGGCGGGGAACCGGCTGGGCACGCTGAAGGAGATCCTGGAGACGGGCGCCAACGACGTCTACGTCGTGCGCGCCGACGACGGCACCGAACTCCTCTTCCCGGCGCTCAAGAACGTCGTCCTCAGCGTCGATCTGGGCGAGCGCCGCATCGTCGTCCGGCCGCTGGTCTACGAGGACTGATCGGGCCGGGCTCGCCCGCGGCGCGTGCTCAGCACCTCCCAGACGCGGCTCGGCGGCACGTCGCTCGCCGCCAGCAGCACCAGCAGGTGGTAGATCAGGTCCGAGCCCTCGTTCGCCAGCGCGTCGGGGTCGGCGTTCTTGGCGGCGATGATGACCTCGGCAGCCTCCTCACCGATCTTCTTGCCGATCTTGTCGATCCCCTCGGCGAACAGGTAACTCGTGTACGACCCCTCGGCCGGATGCGCACGACGGTCCACCACCACGGCGGCCACCTCGTCGACAACGTCGCTCGTCGCCGGCTCCCGATCCGCCGCCAGCAGCGGCGCGCCGTCGAAGCAGGTGTCGGTGCCCAGGTGACAGGTCGGACCATGCGGATGGACGCGGACGAGCAGCGTGTCACCGTCGCAGTCGGCGCGCACCTCGACGACGTCATGGACGTTGCCGGAAGTCTCCCCCTTCATCCACAGTGCGCCGCGGCTGCGGCTCCAGAAGTGCAGCCGGCGCGTGGTGAGCGTGCGCTCCAGCGCCTCGCGGTTCATGTAGCCGAGCATGCGCACCCCGCCGGTCGCCGCGTCCTGGACGATAGCCGGCACCAGCCCACGCTCGTCGAACCGCACCGTTTCCGGCTCCCGGGGTATGTCGCTCATCCGCCCCCCTCTGCTGCCCGTCACCAGCCCCATCCGGTTTGCGCGGCCCGGGCTGGCCCAGTCCCGCGTGACACGCCGCGGGCGGGGCGCCGCCCGGCCCTCCCCGCCCGCTCCGCCGGCACGGCCGGATCACGACCCGGCACCGCGCCACCGACGAGTGATCAGTCTCCCAGCGCCGCGTCGGCCACCGGCTCGCGGACCTGCCGCCCGACCGCCTCGGCCACGCGCGCTACCCGCGCCATTGCCGCGCCGAAGTTCTCGAAGGTCAGCGACTGCGCGCCATCGGAGAGGGCGTGGTCCGGGTTGGGGTGGACCTCGACCATCAGGCCGTCGGCGCCCGCCGCCACCGCCGCCAGCATCATCGACGGCACGAGGTACCACTTGCCGGTGCCGTGGCTCGGGTCGATGATGACCGGCAGGTGGCTCAGCCGCTGCACCACCGGCACTGCCGCCAGGTCGAGCGTGTTGCGCGTGATCGTCTCGAACGTCCGGATACCGCGCTCGCAGAGCATCACCTGCTCGTTGCCCTGCGCCATGATGTACTCGGCCGCCAGCAGCCACTCCTCGATCTGGGTCGACATGCCACGCTTGAGCATGACCGGCTTGTTGGTCTTGCCGACCTCCTCGAGCAGCAGGAAGTTCTGGGCGTTGCGCGCGCCGATCTGCAGGATGTCGGCGTACTGGGCCACCAGGTCGATGTCGCCGACGCTGAGCACCTCGGTGATGATCGGCAGGCCGGTCTCCTCGCGGGCGCGCGCCAGGTAGCGCAGGCCGTCCTCGCCCAGGCCGCGGAACTCGTAGGGGGACGTGCGCGGCTTGAACGCGCCGCCGCGCAGGATCGAGCCGCCGGCCGCCTTGACGGCGTGGGCCGTGGCCACGATCTGCTCCTCGTTCTCGACCGAGCAGGGCCCCGCCATGATCACGACCTCGTCGCCGCCGATCCTCACGCCGCCGACGTCGATCACGGTGTCGACCGGGTGGAACTCACGGCTGACCAGCTTGTAGCGCTTGCTGATGCGCACCACCTGCTCGACTCCCGGTAGGAGCTGCAGCGCCTCTTGCAGGCTGTCGGGCAGCGGGGAGCCGAGCACCCCGATGATCGACCGCTCGGCTCCGACTACAATGCGCGTGCCAAAGCCGAAATCCTCGACGCGCCGGATGACGTCCTCGACCTCGCGCTCTCCGGCGGTCGTCTCCATGACCACGATCATCGGTGCTCACTCCTACCGTTCGTGCGCGCCCCCTCCGGCGCGTCGTGCCCAGCCGAGCTATCCGCGCTCGACACATCGTACGCCCATTCCGGCCGGAGCTGCACCGCGCGGCGCAGGTAAACGTGCCGAATGGCATCCGCCGGCTTCTCCGTGTTGTAGTGCACCAGGACGCGGATCACCCGGTCCAGCGACCCCGGCACGTTCATCTCGTGGCTGTTGAGCAGCGGCACGCCCGTCCAGCCGTGCTCGCGGACCGCCGCGGCCGGGAACGTCGCGTTGAGGTCCACCGTCGTGGTGAAGATGATGCTGGCGACCTCGTCCGGTATCAGGTCGTTGGCCGCGACGAGCGTCAGGAAGAGCTCGCGCGTCGCCTCGAGGATGTCCTCCGCGGTGTTCCGCTCGACCGTCGTCGCGCCACGGATCCCCCGGCAGCGAAGCATCGTCTCTCCCCTCTCGTCCGTGCGTGTCGCGCGTCAGGCGCCGCGAAGGCGGGCGATGAAGCCCCGCACCTCCTCCGGCTGCCGCTCGCGCGGCGTGTCGCCCAGAAGTCCGACCAGCGCGCTGCCGACTGCCACACCCTCGGCCAGCGCCCCCGCCCGCGCGACGTGCTCCGGCGCGGAGATGCCAAAGCCGATCACGAGCGGCAGGTCGGTGTGGCGCTTCACCCGGGCGATGAACTCGTCCAACCCGGCCGAGAGGGCGCTCCGCGCACCGGTCACGCCAGTCAGTGACACGCAGTAGATGAACCCGCTCGCCTGGCGCCCGACGGCCGCCAGGTGCTCGTCGGTGTTGGTCGGGGCAACCATGAAGATGAGGTCGCGCCCGTGGCGCCGGCAGGCCTCGAGCAGCTCGCCGCTCTCGTCAGGCGGCAGATCCGGCACGATGATCCCATCGACCCCCGCGTCGGCACAGTCCGCCGCGAACCGCTCCAGACCGTAGCTGAGCAAGGGGTTGTAGTATCCCATGAAGATTAGCGGGACGTCAACGCCTTCGTGACGGAGATCACGAGCCGTCTGGAGGCAATACGCCACCGTCACGCCGTTCTCGAGCGCGGCGTGGCTGGACGCCTGAATCGTGGCCCCGTCTGCCAGCGGGTCGGAGAAGGGGATGCCCAGCTCCACCATCGCCGCGCCGCCGGCCACCAGCGCCGGCACGACCAGTTGAGCCGTGTCCAGCTCCGGGTGACCCACCGTCACGTACGGAAAGACGCCCGTCTCCCCGACCTCGCGCAGCCGGGCAAAGGTCGCGCCGATCCGGCTCTGTCGCGTCGTCGTACCCGTCACAGCGTCACCCCCAGCGCCTGCGCCACCGTGTGCATGTCCTTGTCGCCCCGGCCCGACAGGTTGACGATCATGATCTCACCCGGGCCGCGGCGCGCCGCGAGCTGCGTCGCCAGGTAAACCGCGTGCGCGGACTCCAGGGCCGGAATGATTCCCTCGGTCCGGCACAGCAACTGGAAGCCGTCCAGCGCCTGGGCGTCCGTGACCGGGTGGTAACTGGCACGCCCGACGTCCTTCAGGTAGCTATGCTCCGGCCCGACGCCGGGGTAGTCGAGACCGGCCGAGATGCTGTGCGCCTCGATGATCTGGCCGTCGTCGTCCTGCAGCACGTAGGAGCGGGAGCCGTGCAGTACCCCGACCCGCCCTTCGGTGAGCGTGGCCGCGTGCTTGCCGGACTCGATGCCCAGCCCCCCCGCCTCGGCCCCATACAACTCGACACCCTCGTCATCGATGAAGGAGTGGAAGATGCCCATGGCGTTCGAGCCACCGCCGACGCAGGCCACCACCGCGTCCGGCAACCGGCCGGCCTGCTCGAGCACCTGCCGGCGCGCCTCACGGCCGATGACCGACTGGAAGTCGCGGACCAGGCGTGGGTAGGGGTCCATCCCGGCGACGGTGCCGAACAGGTAGTAGGTCGATCCCACGTTGGTTACCCAGTCGCGGATGGCCTCGTTGATGGCGTCCTTGAGCGTGCGGCTCCCCGACGTGACCGAGCGGACCTCCGCGCCCAGGAGCTTCATGCGGAAGACGTTGAGCGCCTGGCGCGCGATGTCGACCTCGCCCATGTAGACGATACACTCGAGACCGAGCATGGCGCAGACGGTGGCCGTGGCGACCCCATGCTGGCCGGCGCCCGTCTCGGCAATGATGCGCGTCTTGCCCATGCGCTTCGCCAGCAGCCCCTGGCCGACGGCGTTGTTGATCTTGTGCGCGCCCGTGTGCGCGAGGTCCTCGCGCTTGAGGAAGATGCGCGCGCCACCAACGTGGCGCGACAGCGCCGTCGCCTCGTAGAGGGGTGTCGGGCGACCCACGTAGTGCGCCATCAGGCGGTCGAACTCGGCCTGGAAGGACGGGTCTCGCCGCGCCTCGTCGTAGGCGACGCGCAACTCCTCGATGGCCGGCAGCAGCGTCACCGGAGCGTACGTGCCGCCAAACTGGCCGAACCGTCCGCGCTCGTCGGGCAGTTCGGTCGCCCGCGGGCGACCGGTGCTGGTCGTCGTCATGGATGCTCCTCAATGTCGTTCGCGTGCGACGGATGCGACAAGGCTACCAGGACGGCCGGGCGACGGTCGAGCGCGCTCGCTCGGTGACGTGTCCCTCGAGTGCCGGCCCCGGCGCGGCCGGCGCGCGAGGAACGGCGAATGCCGCCCGCGCCCGCTCGACGAAGCGCGCGATCTCCAGGTGGTCCTTTTGCCCACCGACCTCCACGCCGCTCGAGACGTCGACCCCGCGCGGGTGGACCGCCGCGATCGCCGCGGCGACGTTGTCCGGATTGAGGCCGCCGGCCAGGATCACCGGGTACTCCGCGGCCAGCCGTGCCGCCAGCGTCCAGTCGACGACCCGGCCGCTGCCGCCGGGCGCGTCCGCCACGTGCGCCTCGACCGTCAGCGCGCGCGGCGGCACGGCGGCCGACAGGTAGCGCTCGGCCAGGCGACGCGCGTCGTCGAGGCCGGTCTCGGGTCTCAGCCGGAGCGCCTTGATCGCCGGGCGCGCCACGGCGGCCAGCGAATCGGGCGGCTCCTCGCCGTGGAGCTGCACCAGGTCGAGGTCGAGCGCCTCGGCTGTCGCGTTCAGTCGCTCGACCGGCTCGTCGACGAACACCCCCACGACGAGCGGCGCGTTCGGCCCGGTCGAGTGGACCGCCGCGACGATCTCGGCCGCGGTCTCGAGCGTGACGCGCCGCCGTGCCGGCGCCAGGATCAGCCCGACGAGGTCCGCCCCGGCGTCGGCTGCCGCAACCCCGTCCGCCGGCGTCCGCAGGCTGCAGATCTTCACCAGGTGCCCGGTCGAAACGTCCGGCAGCCGTCGCGCGCTCATGCCAGCAGCCCCCGCAGCGACATCCGCCGGTCCGGCGCCGTCATCAGCGACTCGCCGACCAGGATGGCCGACGCCCCCGCCGCCGCCAGTCGACGGACGTCCGCCGGGCCGTGAATCCCGCTCTCGGCGACCACGACCCGGTCGGCGGGCACCAGTGGCGCCAGACGCTCGGTCGTGCCGAGGTCGACGGTGAAGCTCCGCAGATCACGGTTGTTGACGCCGATCACCGGTGCGCCCGCCGCGACGGCCACGCCGAGTTCCGCCTCGTCGTGCACCTCCACCAGCGCCTGCATCCCCCGGTCGCGCACCGCGTCGAGCATCTCGACGAGCAGATCACCGCCGAGCAACGCCACGATCAGCAGGACCGCATCCGCGCCATGGGCACGCGCCTCGACCACCTGGTAGGGGTCGAGCAGGAAATCCTTGCGCAGCACCGGGCGCGGCTCGGCATCCGCGTGCGCGAGCGCCGCCACCGCGGCGAGGTCGGCGAGCGAGCCCTGGAAGAAGGGACCGTCGGTCAGGACCGAGATGGCGGCGGCTCCCGCCGCCAGATAGTCCCGCGCCACCTCCCGCGCGTCGATCCCCTCGGCGATCGGCCCGCGCGACGGCGAGGCACGCTTGACCTCGGCGATGACGCGCGTGCCGGTCCCCCGGAGCGCCCGGTCGAGGGGCAGCGCCGCCGGCTGGGCGGCGGCCAGCTCCTCGAGCCGCGCCGGCGGCACCGCCGCTCGCCGCGTCGCGAGGTCGGCGGCCGTTCGGGCCGCGATCCGGTCCAGGACCGTGCCGGTCGTCGCCATCTAGGCCACGACCAGCCGCGCGTCGTCGGCGAGCCGGTTGCTCACCCGTACCAGCTCGTCGAGCTTGGCCGCGGCGGCGCCGGAGTCGATCGACTCGGCGGCCAGCACCACACCGTCGCGGATCGAACCGACGGCGTCGGCGGCGTAGAGGGCGGCGGCCGCGTTCAGCAGCGTGATCGCGCGGGTGGCGCCGTTGCCGCCGTCCAGCACATGCCGGGTGATCGCCACGTTGTCCTCGACGCTGCCGCCGCGCACCTCCGCCAGCGGGGCGCCGGTGATGCCCAGTTCGGCGGGCTCGATCTGGAAGCGTCGAACGTCGACGCGCCCGTTGACCCGCACCTCGTTGACGACCGTCGGCGCCGAGATGCTGACCTCATCCAGCCCGTCGTCGGAGGTCACCACCAGGGCGTGCGTCGTCCCGAGCAGCGCCAGCACCCGCGCCATCCGCTCGGCAACCTGCGGGTCAGGCACGCCGATCATCTGGAACGGGGCGGCGGCCGGGTTGGTGAGGGGACCGAGGATGTTGAAGACAGTCCGGATGCCGATCTCCTTGCGCGACGGGCCGGCGAAGCGCATCGCCGGGTGGAACACCGTGGCGTACATGAAGCCGATGCCGACCTCGTCGATGCAGCGGCCGACCTCGTCGGGCCCGAGGTCGATCTTGACGCCCAGTCCCTCGAGGACATCGGCCGCGCCGCAGCGGCTGGTCATGGCCCGGTTACCGTGCTTGGCGACCTTGACCCCGGCGCCCGCCACGACGAAGGCGGCCGTCGTCGAGATGTTGAAGGTGTGGGCCCGATCGCCGCCGGTGCCGACGATATCCACCACGGTCTCACCCGTGGCGAGCGGCACGCGGCGGGCGTGGCGGCGCATCGACTCGGCGAACCCGGCGATCTCCTCGTCGGTCTCGCCCCGCATGCGCAGCGCGGTCACCAGGGCGCCGATCTGCGCGCCGGTGGCCTCGCCGGTCATGATGGCGTCCATCGCATCGGCGGCCTCCGCCCGGGAGAGCCGCTCGCCGTCCACGACCTTCTGAATCGCTTCCCTGACCATCTGTCCCCTCCGATCCCGGCTTCCCGGCCCGGGTGCCTAGTCTGCCGCCGCCAGCACGTCTGCCTTCAAGAAGTTCGCGAGCAGGTCCTTCCCGACCGTCGTCAGGATCGACTCGGGGTGGAACTGGACTCCCTCGACGTCGAACCGCCGGTGGCGCAGCGCCATCACCACGCCGTCCTCGCTCCGCGCCGTGACCGCGAGGTCCGCCGGCAGCGTCGCCTCGTCCACCATCAGCGAGTGGTAGCGGGTGGCGACGAAGGGGTTCGGCAGCCCGGCGAAGAGGCCCTGGCCGTCGTGGCTGACGCGCGAGGTCTTGCCGTGCATCAGGCACGGTGCGTGCACTACCTCCGCGCCAAACGCCGCCCCGATCGCCTGGTGGCCCAGGCAGACCCCCAGGATCGGCACCCGGCCGGCAAGGGCCCGGATCAGCTCGACCGAGACGCCAGCCTCGCGCGGGGTGCAGGGCCCGGGCGAGATCACGACGCGCTCCGGCGCCATGGCTCCGACCTCGCCGACGGTCACGGCGTCGTTCCGCCGCACCACCACCTCGGCCCCCAGTTCACACAGGTACTGGTACAGGTTGAAGGTGAACGAGTCGAAGTTGTCGATCAGCAGGATCATCGGGCGTCCTCCACCCCGGTCGCGCACTCCATCGTCTCCGCCAGCTCGACTGCCCGGACGAGCGCGCGCATCTTGTGGAAGCACTCCCGGTACTCGAACTCGGGCGTGCTGTCGGCGACGATGCCGCCACCGGCCTGCAGGTAGGCGACCCCGTCGCGCATCACCAGCGTCCGCAGCGTGATCGCGGTGTCGAGGTTGCCGCTGTAGTCGACGTAGCCGACGGTGCCCGAGTAGGGACCGCGCCGCTCCGGCTCCAACTCGGCGATGATCTGCATCGCCCGGATCTTCGGCGCGCCGCTGACGGTACCGGCCGGGAAGCAGGCGCGCAGCGCGTCGACGCCGGTCAGGTTGTCGCGGATCTCCCCGGTGACGTGGCTGACCAGGTGCATCACGTGGCTGTAGCGCTCGATCTCCATCAGCTGCGGCACCCGCACCGTCCCCGGCCGTGCCACGCGTCCGATGTCGTTGCGGCCCAGGTCGACCAGCATGATGTGCTCGGCCCGCTCCTTCTCGTCGGCCGCCAGTTCCGCGGCGAGCGCGTCGTCCTCGCGCGCGTCGGCGCCGCGCGGCCGGGTGCCGGCGATCGGATGGGTCGTCAGCGTCTCGCCATCGAGCCGCACCAGCAGCTCGGGCGAGGCGCCGACGATGTGGGCGTCGTCCAGCTGCAGGTAGAACATGTAGGGCGACGGGTTGATCTTGCGCAGCGCCCGGTAGACCGTGAACGGGTGCGCGCCGGTCGGCAGCGCCACGCGCTGCGACAGCACGACCTGGATGATGTCGCCGGCGTCGATGTAGGTCTTGGCGCGCTCGACCATCCGCGCGTAGGTCTCCGGCTCGACGTTGGGCGTCATGCGCTCGCCGACCGACGGCGCGGCCGGATCCACGGCGCCGCGCGGCAGTCGCGGCTCGCCGCCGAGCCGGCAGACCAGCCGCTCGATGCGGGCGACCGCGTCGCCGTATGCCTCGGCGAGCGGCCGGTGCTCGTCCACGTGGACGTGGCTGACGACCTTGATCGTCCGCTCCAGGTGGTCGAAGACCAGCATTGTGTCGACGAACATGAAGAAGGCGTCCGGGAAGCCAAGCGGGTCGGCCGGTGCGACCGGGAGGCGCTCGAAGTAGCGCACCGCCTCGTAGCTCAGGTAGCCGACGGCGCCGCCGAGGAAGCGTGGCAGTCCC
>DASSZN010000148.1:0-3794 GCA_035702805.1 Thermomicrobiaceae bacterium
CCAGGTGCGCCTCACCGTCGGTGACCAGTCGTTCACCCAGCCGTTCGAGGTGCGGCGCGATCCGCGCACCGAGGCGACCGACGACGACCTGCGGGCGCAGTTCGCCCTGCAGCTGAAGATCCGCGACAAGCTCTCCGAGACCAACGCGACGATCGCGCGCATCCGCAAGGTGCGCGACCAGGTCGGGTCCTGGAAGGACCGACTGGGCGATCGCGACGACGCGCAGCCGGTGCTGGAGGCGGCGGAGACGCTTGAGCACTCGCTCGGCGAGGTCGAGGAGACGCTGATCCAGACGCGCTGGAAGGTCAACAAGGACCCCCTGACGGCTCCGGCCAAGTTGAACGCCAAACTGGCGACGCTCGGCTCGGTCGTGGCCAGCGCCGATGCCCGGCCGACGCGCCAGTCCTACGAGGTGTTCGAGACCCTCTCGGCGACCATCGACGCCGAGCGGGAGCGCATGAGCGGCACGGTCCAGCAGGACGTTGACCGCTTCAACGACGCCGTGCGCCGTCACGGCTTCCTGGCAGTCTCGACCGATTGACCCGCTCGGATGACCGGCCCGCTCCTGCTCGCAAGAGCGGGCCGGTCATCCCAAACCGGCTCCCGCGCGGATCACGCCCTCGAGCGCGTCGCGCAGCGTCCCAACGCCGTCCTCCGCGGCGATCCGACCTCCGAGCCGGGCCGCCGCATCCCGGTAGCACGGCTCGTGCAGCAGTGCCGCCAGCGCCCGGGACGCCCGGTCGACCGAGTAGCGGCGGCGCGACAGGGACCGGCCGGCTCCCAGGGTCGCGATCCGACCCGCAGTGAAGAACTGATCCACGCCCCAGGGGACGACCAGCATCGGCAGCCCGGCCCGCAGCGCCTGCGCCGTGGTGCCGATGCCGCCGTGGTGGATTGCCGCCGCGCAGCGCGGATAGACCCGCGAGAAGGGCGCGTACGGGAGCGCAAGGACGTCGTCAGGGAGTGGCCTGGGAAGCGCGCCCGGCGACGCCCCGAGCGCGAGCGCGCGACAGCCAGCCCGCCGGGCCGCGGCGAAGCTCGCCGCGAAGAACTCCGCGAACAGCCCCTCAATTCGCGAGACCATCGAGCCGCTCGAGATCGCCACCACCGGCCTGGAACCGTCGAGGAAAGCGGTCAACTCCGGTGGCTCCCGCCACTCCTCCGGCGCGTCCCAGAAGAGGAAGCCGGTCTCACGCACCGACGGTGGCCAATCAGGCTGCGGTGGGACGATGGCCGGCGACGTGGCGACCGCGGTCAGGCGCTCGGAGAGGTTCCCGGTGAACATCACGTCCGTCACCGGCGGCAGACCGTAGCCCGCCCGGGCCCGGTTGACCGGTGTGTCGGCCCACCGCCGCACGATCCGTCGCGCGGCCCACCACTGCAGCCGCGTGACCGGCCGCCGGAGCGGCCCCGGCGCCGGGAGCGGAAGCGGGGGGAGCCCCGACGACGGGATGTTGGCCGGTGAGAGGACCACGCTGACCCAGGGAATGTCCTCGAGCCACGACACGATCGGCGCCGCGAACTGGATCAGCGACGCCACCAGCAGATCCGCGCCGCGACAGGCCGTCCGCAGGTCCCGGACTCGACCGGGAAGGTCGACGGCGCCGTAGTGTCGCACCAGCGCCAGGATCGACCTCGCGGGCGATCCGCCGAACAGCCGGCCGGCCCGGGCCGTGAGCGCGTCCGCGTGGCTCGCCAGCGGCGAGATCGGGAACCCGGCCGCGTCGACCGCGCCGCGGAACTCCGGCTCGATGGCGAACAGGATGTCGTGGCCGCGCTCGCGCAGGCCGAGCGCGAGGGCGACGTACGGGTTGATGTCGCCGCTCGAGCCCAGGGTCGTCAGAACAATGCGGGCCACCGCGCAGCACCTCTCCCTCGACGTGGACGCCACTGCCGCGCCCGTGCTCCACCCGGCACGTTCGACGCCGCCGCTGCTCGCGCGGCGATCGATCGTCACGCCACGCGTGGCGGCGCGATCATTGGGAAACGGCGCTCGCCGCCGGTGCGGCCGGGTCCGGTGCCTCGGCGGGAGGAGGGGGAGGCTCAGGGTAGTAGAAGGGCTCGCCGCGCTGGACGAAAGCGCCCAGGCTCAGCCAGACGTGGCGCTCCTCGCCCAGCGAGGTCGGGAGCGCGATCCCGAACTTCTGCAGCAGCGCGCCCCGGTTGAGGTCGAAGGCGGAGCAGATCAGCTTGCCGAGCATGACCGTCTCGGCGACCGCCGCGCGGTACAGCCCGTACGCCAGGGCGGGAGCCAGCAGGGCGATGGCTGCCACCTCCGGCCGGAACCCCACGCCCACCAGCGGGTAGACCACCAGCCCGATCAAGGCCTCCAGGCCCAGCACCCCGGTCAACAAGGAGAGGTGGAGCAGCACGTCGCAGTTCGTCTTCTGGTCGCCGATTCCCTCGCGATAATCGGCCGGCATCGTCCCGACGAGACGGGTCCAGAAGACCATGGAGTCGATCCCGTAGCGGAGGTACGGGTACTCCTCCATGGCCGCGTAGGCGTTGCCGAGCCGGGTCGGGCGGAGGAACTCCCGGGTGAGGGGAAGCCGGCGCAGATCGTGGCGACGTTCCAGGTCGGTGTAGGCCGCGTGCAGCGCGACCACCAGGGAGTCCGCGCGGCGGCGGCGCTCAGGGTCGTCGTCGAGGTACTGGCTGTCGAGCCCCTGACGCATCTGGCGCAGCCCGAGGATGTGGCCGTAGAGGCTGGCGTGCAGCGTCTCGTTGCGGCGCTGAGCCCGTGCCAGCAGGCGCTTCTGCCAGGGGTAGTGCCCCTCGAAGCAGTGGATGATGGCCGGGTTCAGCACGAACACCACGATCCCGATGGGCACGGCGGTCCCGGCGAGGATGGCGAGATAGGTCTGGTTGGCGAGGACGTGCATCCGCGCGGCCAGCGTGCCCGACGGGTACCACACCAGCAGGCTGAGCACCGAGAACAGGAACGCCGGCACGATGCCCGCCATGAACAGCGCCCGCCCCGGGACCGAGATGGCGTTCTGCATGCTGCCGCCTCAGTCCTGGGCGAGGACGCTGTGGCAGTTCGGGCAGGCGTAGGCGTTCTGCTGCGGATGGAGCTCGTAGAAGACGAAATCCTGTCCGCAGTTGGGGCACGACTGCCGCGGGTGGACGGAAGCGCGCTCCTGCAGCAGCCCGTCGAATCCGCCGGGCATGAAGGAGCCGAACAGGTCGAACGGCACCCCGGTCACGCTGCTCCCCCGCGCCTCGTTCACCAGCAGCCCGACCGGCTTCCCCGCCTCGGTCACGACGAGCCGCCGGTGCGGCTGGCGGTCGCGCACCCGCTCGGCCTCGCCGAACCCCACCGCCGTGCGCTCGACCGCGCCGGTCGGGTTAGCGGCCTCCGGGAGCCGTCCCAGCGGCAGATCCAGCGCCTGCGGGCCGAGCCGCTCGACGGCCCGGTTGATCTCGCCGACCGGGAGCACCGCGACGCGCCCGGAATCAAGCGTCACGACGACGTAGCGGGGCGGTACGTCCCGCGCCCGGGCCTGCTCGACCACCTCGGCGACCGAGGTCTGTCCGCCGACCGCCACGAACCGACGCTCCAGCTCTTGCTCGGGAATGGGCACGCGCGCCCCCTCTCTGGTGTTGCCCGTCACCCGCGATGGCGGTTGGTCACCATCAGGCCCTTGAACCAGCCCTCGACCAGCCCGCCGCCCCTGTTGAAGTTGGCGTCGACCCCCACGCCGAGGAAGGTCCGGCCACCGGTGTAGGTGGAGTCGGTGGCGCGAGCCACCTGGGTCCCGTTGACCCACGCCTGGATCGAGTTTCCCACACAG
>DASSZN010000178.1:0-3773 GCA_035702805.1 Thermomicrobiaceae bacterium
CTCCAGCGCGTAGTCGACGACCCGCGCCGGGATGTTCACCCCGGTCGTCTGGATGCTGTTGCGGAACTCCATCGTCGCGTTGACCTCGTTGACCAGCAGCCCGCGGTCGACGTCCTCGAAGAGGTCCACCGCCAGCACCCCGCCGCCCACGGCGCGGGCCACGCCCCGGCAGAGCGCGTCGATCTCCGGTATCACCGGGCAGCCGCTGGCGTGCCCGCCGCGCGCCGTGTTGGTGATCCAGTGGCTCGAGGCGCGGTAGATCGCGGCGATTGTCTCGTCACCGACGACGAAGGCGCGGATGTCCCGCCCCGGCTTCCGCACGTACTCCTGGATGTAGTAGGTCCCGTGGTGGAACGACCCGAGCGTCTGCTTGTGCTCCAGCAGCGCCTCGGCCGCCGCGCGGTCGTTGACCTTCGCCAGCAGGCGGCCCCACGAGCCGACCGGGGGCTTCAGCACCACCGGGTACCCAAGCGTCTCGATCGCCTCGAGCGCGCTCTCCGGCGTGTAGGCCACCAGCAACCGCGGCTGCGGCAGCCCCGCCGCCGCGAAGGCGGCCGACGAGCGCAGCTTGTCGTTGCAGACGGCGATCACGTCGGGACGGTTCAGCGTCGGGATGCCCCAGGACTCCATGATCGACAGCGTGTGCAGCGTCCGCTGCTGGCTGACGCTGCGGCCGATCGCCACGTCGTACCCATGGGGCGCGCCGGTAAGGTCGAGGATGGCGGTGCGGTCGTCGACGCGCACGGGCTCGATGCCACGGCGGGCGAGCTCGGCGAAGAGGAGGCGCTCCTCAGCCCTGAGCTGGGCGTGGACGACGGCGACGCGGGGGGTCCGGTTCATGGGTCCGTTCTCCTTCGAGCGATGGTGACCACAGGCCAGAGACTGTGAGCGTGGGCCGCGACGGGCGTTTACACGCCGGTGCGAGCCCGCGCCGTTTGGCTCTGGCCCGGGCGAGAACGGACCGCGTTGGGGAGACGTCGGGGTACGCGCGGAGGCGCGGAGATGCCGCTCGACAGGTTCGGCTGGCGAGGTCTGGCTGGCGTCGCATCGCGCGCTCCCGGCTCGACGGGGCGGCTGCCCCGGCATCTGGTCGGGCACCGGGTCCGGGTGCAGGCGGGCAACAAGAAACCGCCGATCCCCGGTCGGGGACGAGCGGTGCTCGGCTCGTGGTACCACCCCACTTCGCCACGCCCTCACGGGCGGTGGCCTCTGCGCGCGGCACACACATGCACGCCGCGGCCGGTTCGCTAACGGGAACCGCTCCCGTCGCCGCCTACTGTGAGGAGATAGCTCCCCGGTTCGGGGCGAGGCTCCGAGGTCTTCTTCACCGGCCGCCTGCGGTCCCGCCTCTCAGCGCCCGCGGTTCTCTGTCCCGTGCCTGCCGGCTACTCGTCCTCATCGTCGCCGCTGAGGTCTTCGCTTGTCCGGTTGAAGAGACTACCAGAGCGACCTGGCCCGGTCAAGCGCAACCGCGGCCCGCAGGTCATCATCGCCGTGTTGCAACGTCTTGACGAGCGGGCGCCAATACCCGCACGTCCGCATGGCCACCATAGCCCGCTCGACTGACAGCGATCCTGCGTGACGCGTACAGCCGCGTGGTTCGCACCATGAACCACGCGGCTCCGACCGGGAGGGAAAGCGTCAGGAGGTCAGCTCCGCTTCGACTGGAGGTACTCATCCCCCAGCAGGCCGAGCAAGACGTTGAAGCGCTCCGGCCAGGCGCCGGGATGCCACTCGAAACGCTGCCGCTGGAAGTACTGGACCGTCAGCCCGGTCTGCTGGTCGGTGTAGGGCTCGCTCAGCGGGTAGCCGTAGACCGCGAGATCGCCGAACTCCATCCAGTAGTTGAGGAAGTCACCCGAGACGTTGTGGCCGGTCTCCTTGAAGTAGACCCCCTGGTGGTTGTCTGCCACCGGCTTGAACGGCTCCGTGTTCGTCAGGCCGTTGCGCTGCGCTTGCCAGCTTCCGAGCAGGGTGAGCAGGACGTCGTAGTGATCCGGCCAGGCGCCCGGGTGCCACTCGAAGCGGGTCCGCTCGAAGTACTGGACGGTCAGCCCGTTCTCCTGCATCTCCTCGGTGATCGGGTAGCCGAAGATCGGGAGGCCACCGAACTTCTCCCAGTAGGCGCGGAACCCACCACCCAGGTTGTGCCCGGTGACGTCGAAGTACCGGCTGCCCGGCGTGTTGCTCTTCGGAGCCTTCGGCAAATACACGGCACCGGTCGACGGGTTCGCCGCTGACCCGGAGCTACCCGGCGCGACGCAGCTCACCGACGGCCCGCCGGGCTGCGTGTTCTGGACCATGCTGGAGTCGATCCCGCCCGGACCCGGGTAGCTGACCGACTGGCCGCTGCCGCCGATGAAGCCGAGCTTCTGCAGCGCGGCGGCGGCATCGCCCACCGTCGCGAAGCGGTTGTACTCGAAGGCCAGGTCGTTGGCCGGTCGCGTGCCGAGCGCGTAGTTGGCCAGCACCCGGTGCTCACCCTCCACACTGGCGATCTGCAGCGCAACCTTCACCAGTTCAGGGTGGTTCATCTGGGCGAACTCCGCGGCGGCTGCGGTGTAGGCGGCGATGAACGCCTCCTCCAACGCCACGATGGTACTGAAGAGCGTGTTGTAGTCGGTGAGCAGGGCGGGATCGGGGATCGTGAAGGTGCTGGTCAGCGGCTGGGCACCGGCGGCCTTCAGGTATTCGAAGTGGTACTGCTCCTCGGCGCGCGCCGCCTGCAGGATGCTCAGCACCGGATCCGGGATCGGTCGGTTGTACTTGCCCGTCATCGCCTGGCTGACGGCGCCGCCGAGCAGCGTCACGGCGAGCTGCTCGGCCGTCGCCGCGATGTTGACGATGTCCTGCAGGCTCTCGGAGCCGGCCGCGGCCGCGCGCAGCAGCGGCGCCGTCGAGAAGTCCAGCAACTGCGAGGCGGCCAGCCCCAGGCCGAGCGCGCCCGCGCCGCGCACGAGACTGCGGCGGGAGATCCGCGTCGTGAACATCGCATCGAAACGCGGCATGCAGATCGCTCCTTACCCAACAAACGACTACAGACAGCAGGGCAACGGCGGGCTCACGGCTGCAGGTTCTTCACTCCGGGATTGCTGATGGTGCCCGGTCCCGGATAGCGCAGCGGCGCGCCGCTGCCGCCGATCCAGCCGGCCTGCTGCAGGGCCGCCGCCGCGCCCTGAACGCTGGTGAACATCGCCTGCTCGAACGCGAGATTGTTGGCGACGCCGCTCACGACCCCGGCGCCGATGGCGTAGAAGCGCGCGTGGGCCCGGTGCTCCGCCTCCACGCCGGCGACCTGGAGCGCGACCCGCACCAGGTCGGGCCGCCCCAGGATGGCGAACTCCTGCGCCGCCGCCAGGTAGGCGGCGATGAAGGCCTCCTCGAGCCCGATGACCGTGGTCAGGAAGGTCGGCACGTCACTCACGATCTTCGGGTCCGGCAGCGTGAAGTCGAGAGTCAACGGCTGGGCGCCCGCCTGCGTCAGCAACTGGTAGTGCTGCTCCTCTTCGAAGCGCGCCGCCGTCACGAACTGCACCTGCTCCGCGTTCAGCCCCAGTGCGCCGCCGGCCGCGCTCATCAGCGCCCCGCCGAGCGCCGTGACCGCCAGCGCCTCCGCCGTCGCGGCGACGTTAAGGATGTCCTGAGCGGACTCACAGACGACTGCCATCCGGCATCGCTCCTCCCGTGTCACGCCCGCCGGTGGCCACTGCCGCCCGGCGCCCTCCGATGCCCGCCCGGCCACTGCCGCGCGGATCGACGGGGGGTACGAGGGA
>DASSZN010000242.1:0-16231 GCA_035702805.1 Thermomicrobiaceae bacterium
GGCGGCGGTGCGATACGCACCACCTCAGTCGACGCCGACGGCGCGCGCCAGCGCCACCACGCGCGCGACCTGGCCGGCCTTGAGGCAGGCCAGCGGCGTGTCGCCGTCGAGCAGCGGATTGGGACGCGTGAGCCAGCTGATCTTCGCGATCGGCGAGACGTCGAGGGCATGGATGACGTCGGGGAGCCCGTGCACGACGCCGTTGTCACCGTTGGGATCGAACTGCCACGCCGGGAAGCGCCACGCCCCATCCTCCAGGGCCGCGACGAGCGTCCCGGCACGCAGGCGGTCGTGCGGCGTCTGGCGCGAGGTCCCCAGCAGCCGCGCGACCTGGGAGGCGGTCAACGCCCCGGCCAGCAGCTCACGGCGACGGGCAAACGCGCGCATCAGCACCTCGACCTCCGCGGCGACCCGCTCATCGGCCGAGTACCGCCGTCCGCCCACCAGCGCGGCGACGGCCGGTGACGCCGGCTCGGCCGGCTCGCTCAGCGCCTCGGTGGCGGCCGCGAGCACCGCCGCGATCTCGTCCGGCCGCAGCGCGTTCAGGCGCTCGGCAAAGCGCCGCAGCGTGCCATGGAGCCCCGGCTCGGCGGCCTCGAGCTCCGGCGACGCTTTGACCTCGACGACGGCTGCCACATAGCACCTCGTTTCGTCCAGCCCCACGACGACGATACGCCTCGCTGTAAGAGATGTCAAGTCGCGGTCGGGAGAGCGTCCGGTGGACACCTCATCTCCTCGCCCACCGGTGGCGCGCGAACCGGCGGTACGGCCCGCGCGGTAGGATTGCGGGGTGGGGAGTCGGCGGGACGTGACGGGGACCGGGCACGAGCACGGGCACGGGGAGGTCGGCGCGCGCATGGCAGCCGAGCACGCGGGGCACGCGGAACACGACGGGTATCCCGATCGCGAGAACGGGCGCTGGGCCGACGCCCAGCTGGCCGAGGTGGTCGAGGAGCCCTACTACCTGCCGGTCGGCGACGAGGTCGCGATCTTCGAGGCCGCCTACGCCCAACGGCTGCCGGTCATGCTCAAGGGGCCGACCGGCGTCGGCAAGACCCGCTTCCTGCGCTACATGGCCCACCGGCTCGGCCGCCCGCTCGTCAGCGTCGCCTGCCACGACGACCTGACCGCCAGCGACCTGCTCGGCCGCTACCTGATCCGCGGCGACGAGACGGTCTGGATCGACGGCCCGCTCACCCACGCCGTGCGCATCGGCGCCATCTGCTACCTGGACGAGATCGTCGAGGCACGCAAGGACACCACCGTCGTCATCCACCCGCTGACCGACGACCGCCGCCGGCTGCGCCTGGAGAAGACCGGCGAGCTGCTGGTCGCCCCGCCCGAGTTCCTGCTGGTGATCTCCTACAACCCCGGCTACCAGAGCCTGATGAAGAACCTCAAGCCGAGCACCCGCCAGCGCTTCGTGGCGCTCGACTTCGACTTCCCGCCGACGGCGGCCGAGGTCGAGATCGTGGCCCACGAGAGCGGCGTCGACCCGCGCATGGCGGCGGAGCTGGTCAAGCTGGGCGGGCTGATCCGCAACCTGAGCGACTCCGGCCTCGACGAGCCGGCCAGCACGCGCCTGCTGGTCTACGCCGGGCTGCTCATCCGCTCGGGCGTGGCGCCGCGCCGCGCCTGCGAGCTGGCCGTGGCCGCGCCGATCACCGACGACCCCACGGTGCAGGCCGCCGTGCGCGACCTGGTCGCCACGGTCTTCCCGGCCTGAGCCATGCCCGGCTGGCTGAGCCGCCTCCTGCCCACCCGCGCCGACGCCGAGACGTCCCGGCCGGCCACGGCCGTCCTCCCCTTCACCGAGGTCGAGGGTGCGCTGGCGCTCTACGTGACGGCGCTGTCGGGCGGCACGCTGCGCGTCAACTCCGCGGCTGGAGCGGCGCGCGGCAGCTACGCGGACGGCCGGACCATCTTCCTGCCGCCCCAGGTCGACCTGTTCGCCGACCCGGCTGGGGCCCGCCGCCTCTACCGCGTCACTGCCGCCTGGAAGGTGCTGCAGGTCCAGGCCGGCGGGCTCGAGCTGGGTCCGCTGGTCGCCGCGGAGCCGCCCGGCGCGGCGCTCGCCCTCTACGAGGTGCTGCACGGCGAGTGGCTCGACCGGCGGCTGGTCGCGCGCTGGCCCGGGCTGGCGGCCGACCTGGCGCTGCTGCGGGCCGACGCCCTCGCGCGGCGCCCAACCTCCGACCCGTCGACCGCCTCCCTGCCGGAGACGCTGCTGCGCGCGCTGCTGGCCCACCCGCTCGCGGCGCCGGTGACCGCCGCGGCGCTGCCGGACGGGCCGCTCGCGGACGCCTGGGCGCGCGAGGAAGTGCTCGCGGCGCTCGGAGCGGACGACCTCGAGGCCAGCCGCCGGGCGGCCCTCGCCCTCGCGCCGCTGGCCCCGCCCCTGGCCGGGACCGACCCGGCGCCCGCCGTCCACTACCGGGGGCGCATCCGGCCCGATCTGCTCGCCAGGCCGGCCGTGACCTGGGAGGACGACGAGGCCACCACGAAGGCCGGCGCGAGCAGCCACCGCGGCGCCCGGCGCGACGAGCCGCTGGTGGTCGAGGTGCGCTCCCCCGAGCAGCACCAGGTCCGCGACCGGCGCGCGTCGTCGGGCGGCGGGCGCCACGCGATCCAGCTCAGCCTGGGCGACCGCGAGCCGACCTTCACCTTCCAGCAGGTCGCGCTGACGGAGGCCGAGAAGGTCGGCGCGACCCTCTACGACGAGTGGGACTACCGGCGCGGCCTCTACCTGCCGGAGTGGTGCGCGGTGCGCCAGGGGCGGCCGCGCGGCGGCAACCCCGAGCCGGTCGAGCGCATCCTGCGCCGGCACGCGCCGCTGGTGAAGCGCCTCAAGGAGCAGTTCGAGGCCCTGCGGCCGGAGCGCCAGCGCCTGAACCGCCAGCTCGACGGCGACGACCTGGACCTCGACGCCATGGTCGACGACCACGCCGACCGGCGGGCCGGCTTCGCCCCCGGCGAGAAGCTCTACAGCCGCACGCTGGAGCGCGAGCGCAACATCGCCCTCGCCTGCCTGGTCGACCTGAGCGGCTCGACCGGCGCCTGGGTGGACGACGACCCGCGCAACGATCAGGTGATCGAGATCACGCGCCGGGCGCTCGTCTTCCTCTCCGAGGCGCTGACCGTGCTCGACGACCGCTACGCCGTCTTCGGCTTCAGCGGCGCAACCCGCAAGCGCTGCGAGGTGTCGGTGGTCAAGGGGTTCGACGAGAGCTACGGCGAGACGGTCAAGGGGCGCATCGCCGGCCTGTCACCGGGAAGCTACACCCGCATCGGCCCGGCGGTACGGCACGCGACGCAGGCGCTGACGCGCCAGCCGGCCCGCGTGCGGCTGCTGCTGCTGATCTCGGACGGCCGCCCGAACGACTTCGACGGCTACGGCGGGCGCTACGGCATCGAGGACACGCGGAAGGCGCTGATCGAGGCGCGCCAGAAGCGGGTGGCCACCTTCGCCCTGACGATCGACGCCGAGGCGCGCGACTACATGCCCCACATGTTCGGGCGCGGCCACTACGTGGTCGTCGAGGACGCACCGGCGCTGGCGACAAAGCTGGCCGACGTCTACCGCCGGCTCACCGTCCAGTAGCCGCCCGATCACGGGAGACGAGGGCCAGAAAAGGGAGACGGACACCGGTGGGACGCCCGGTGCCCGTCCGTGGAGCGGTGAGTGTGCGCGTTCAGGCGAGCGCGCCGCCGGAGTGGCAGGCTCGGGAGGTTGGCGATGCGCCACCTCCACGGCGAACCTCGAGCGGACCCTGTCCCCTCGCGCCACGAGCACGGCATCCAGTCGAACCCGCGCTCGTCGCTCCGCCGTCGCTACTCTCCGATGATAGTTAACCAACGCGCCGGTGTGCATAGCCCGGATTGGCTACTTTCCGGGTCCGTTCGGGCCAGGGACCTCGCCCCGGCCGGGAGCGCGGGACGTCGGGTGGGCCGCCGCGCTCGCGCCCATCGCCGTTGAAGCCGCCAGCGACGCCGCGTAGGATTCAGCGCGGTCTGCCGGTGTGGAACGTGTGGCGGGGCTGCGGGAGGCGACGTGGAGCGGCGGGGGCAGGCGGTCGGCGTGGCGCTCGTGCTCCTCTCCACCCTCGGCTTCGGCGCGGTGCCGACCCTGACGCGGCTCGCCTTCGACGCCGGGATCAACGTCCCCACGGCGCTGGCGCTGCGCTTCGGCGCGACCGCGCTGCTCGCCTGGCCCTTCCTCCTGATCCGCCGCCAGGGCGGGCTACCGCGGCGCCGGGTCGCCGGGCTGGCGCTGACCGGGCTCGTCTTCGCGGCCAACTCCAGCACCTTCTTCCTGGCCGTGCGGCTGGCCCCGGCCGCCAGCGTGGCCGTCATCTTCTACTGCTACCCCGCCATCGTCGTGCTCCTGTCGATGGTCTTCCTGGGCGAGCGGCTCACGCCGATCCGGGCCGGGGCGCTCGCGCTGGCGATGACCGGCTGCCTCCTCACCCTCGGCGTCAGCCTCTCCGGCGCCGACGCCCGGGGCATGGCCCTCTCGCTCCTCTCGGCCGCGCTGTACGCCGTCTACATCGTGCTCAGCAGCCGCTTCGCCCGCGACCTGCCGGTAACCGTGGCCAGCACCTGGATCATCAGCGCGGTGGCGCTGACCTTCCTCGGCTACGCCCTGGTCAGCCACTCGCTCGACCTTGGCTTCCCGGTGCGCGGCTGGGTGGTCATGGCCAGCATGGTCCTGCTGGCGACGGTGGTCGCCGTCTACGCCTTCCTCGGCGGCGTGCTGCGGCTCGGGCCGTCGGGCGCGGCCATCGTCGGCACGGTCGAGCCGGTGGTGGCCGTCGGGCTGGCGGCCGCCATCCTGGGCGACCGGCTCGGCCCGGCGCAGCTCGTCGGGGGACTGGCGATCCTCGCCGCCGTGCTGGCACTGCGCCTGCCCGGGGCGAACCCGGCGCCGCTCCCGAGCCCGGCGCCCTCGTCCGACTGACGTCCGCGTTGCCGCCGGACCGCATTGCCCGTACGATGGGCCGGCGCGGCCGGCCGCGACGAGCGGTGACCGGCCCGGCGCCAGGGGAGGAGCGAGTCATGCCGGTCGACTGGAAGTCCGCGAGCACGCGCGACGAGGTCACGCGACACCTGCAGGAACTGATCCGCCGCAACACCGTCAACCCGCCGGGCAACGAGACGCTGGCCGCGACCTACCTGGCCGGCGTGGCCGAGGCGGCCGGCATCGAGGCGAGGATCGAGGAGAGCGCGCCGGGCCGCGGCAACTTCGTGGCGCGCATCCGCAGCGAGGGGCGCGGCCGCCCGCTGCTGCTGATGGCGCACAACGACGTGGTGAGCGTCGAGCCGGAGAAGTGGACGCACGACCCCTTCGGCGGCGACGTCGCCGGGGACCAGGTGTGGGGCCGCGGCGCGGTCGACACCAAGGACCTGGTGGCCTGCGAGCTGATGGTCATGCTGCTGGTCAAGCGCCAGGGGCTGACGCTCGACCGCGACCTGATCATGTGCACCTTCGCCGACGAGGAGGCCGGCGGCCACTACGGCGCCGACTGGATGTGGCAGAACCGCCGCGAACTGATCGACGCCGAGGTCGCCATCAACGAGGGGGGCGGCTTCGCCGCCGAGATCGCGGGGCACCGCTTCTACCTGTGTCAGACCGGCGAGAAGGGCGGCGCGCGGATGCGGCTGACGGCCCGCGGCACGGCCGGCCACGCCTCGATGCCG
Organism: Thermomicrobiaceae bacterium; assembly: GCA_035702805.1. Lineage (GTDB taxonomy): Bacteria > Chloroflexota > Chloroflexia > Thermomicrobiales > Thermomicrobiaceae > DASSZN01. The sequence continues at coordinate 5,698 of DASSZN010000242.1, forward strand.
CTCGCCGACACCGCCATGCTGCACGCCGGCCGCGCCGCCATCGCGCTGACCGAGCACACCTTCCCGACGGTGTTGACCGAGACGGCCCGCCGCATGCTGACGGCGATCGGCGCGGCGGTCGGCGGCGACCTCCAGCGCCAGGTCGACGCGGTGGTGGCCGACCCGTCCTGGGAGAACCTGTCGCGCCTGCCGCTCGACGAGTCCCAGCGGCGCATGCTCTACGCGGGCACCCGCAACACGGCCGTGCCGACGATCATCCACGGCGGCCACCGGATCAACGTGATCCCGTCGGAGGTCGAGATCGACGTCGACGGCCGCATCCTGCCGGGCCAGGACCCGGAGGCGTTCGCCGCCGCGGTGCAGGCGGTGGTCGGCGCCGACGCGGAGGTGGCGCTGACCAGCCGCGGCGGCGGGCTGGAGGCGGACCCGGGCTCGCCCCTCTTCGAGACGATCGGCGCGGTGATCGAGGAGCTCGACCCGGGCGCCAGCGTGGTGCCGTTCCTGGTGCCGGGCGGCACCGACGCCAAGTCGCTGCCCGGGATCAAGGTCTACGGCTTCATGCCGATGCGCTACCACGCCGAGGAGTTCGACCTGGCGCACGGCCACGACGAGCGCATCTCGATCGACAACCTGGAGTTCGGGACGCACGCGCTCTACGAGATCGTCGCCCGCTACTGCGGGGCACGCTAGGACGCTGACCGGCGCGAGGCCGCGCGCGGGCGGGGCGCACCCGCCGGCAGGGACAGGGCGCATGCGGGGACTGGTCCTCTTCGACATCGACGGCACGCTGCTACGGCCGGGCGACCGCGACCACCACGCGGCCTTCGTCTACGCCATGCAGCAGGTCTACGGCCTGCCGGCCACCCTGGACGGGGTGCCGCTGGCCGGCATGCTCGACAGCCAGATCGCGCGGCTGGCGCTCGCCCGGCACGGGCTGCCCGAGTCCGCGATCGACGCCCAGCTGGCCGAGATGATCGCCATGATGGGGGAGCACTACGCCGCGACGGTGGCCCGACGCAGCCGGCTCGAGCGGGTGCTGCCCGGCGTCCCCGCGGTCGCGGCCGGCCTGCGCGACGACCACTTCGCCCTCGGGGTCCTGACCGGCAATGCCGAGCGGATCGCCCGGGTGAAGCTGGAGGCGGCCGAGCTCGACGGGTTCTTCCCGGTCGGCGCCTACGGCGACGTGGCGCGCGAGCGCGGCCACCTGGTCGAGTCCGGGCTGGCGGCGGCCGAGCGCCACTTCGGCGTGGCCTTCCGGCCCGAGCAGACGGTGCTGGTCGGCGACACGCCGCGGGACATCGTGGCGGCACGCGACGGCGGCACGCGGGTGCTGGCGGTGGCGACCGGGCGCTACGGCGTCGAGGAGCTCGCCGACCACGCGCCGGACGCCGTCCTCCCCGACCTGGGCGACCCGCCGCGCGTGCTGGCGGTCATCGAGGAGCTGGCCGCGCCGCGGCAGCGGGGCTGAGCCGCGTCGCGGTCGCCGCCGGCTTTCGTGCCCCCGGACCCTTGCTGTACGATGGTCTCGCGGCCCCGGTCGAGTGCGGGCCGCGCCGCCGGCGCCGCGCCTCGGAGCGCGCGGGCGGCCGCGGGCGACGGCATGCCGGGACCGGACTGGCGAGGACGATGGCGGACTTCGGGGAGACCAACGACGCGCTGATTCGGCTGCGCAAGGAGCACGCCCTGACCGGGCTGAGCGAGGGGGACCTGGACCGGGACCCCTTCCGGCAGTTCGAGGGCTGGCTGCGCGAGGCGATGGACAATCACGTCAACGAGGCCAACGCCATGGTGCTGGCCACGGCGACGCCGGACGGGCGTCCCTCGGCGCGAGTGGTGCTGCTGCGCGGGTTCGACGAGCGCGGGCTGACGTTCTACTCGAACTACGACAGTCGCAAGGGGCAGGAACTGGCGGACAACCCGCACGTGGCGGCGGTGTTCCACTGGGCCGACCTCGGGCGCCAGGTGCGCGTCGAGGGGAGCGTGGCGCGCGTCGGCCACGCCGAGTCGGAGGCCTACTTCCACAGCCGCCCGGTCGGCAGCCAACTCGGCTCGTGGGCCTCGCGGCAGAGCCGGGCCATCGCCGGGCGCGAGGTGCTGGAGGAGCGGCTGCGCGAGCTGGAGCGGGAGTACCCCGACGGCTCGGTGCCGCTACCCCCCTTCTGGGGCGGCTTCCGCGTCACGCCGGCGGTGTTCGAGTTCTGGCAGGGACGGCCCAGCCGGCTGCACGACCGCTTCCGCTACGCCCGCCTCCCGGAGGGTGCGGGCTGGCGGATCGAGCGGCTGTCGCCGTAGCGCGCGGCGTGACGCCGCGTACCGCGGGGGGCGTCACCCGCCGCGGCTGGCACGGATCGCGCGGGTTCCGGCGTGGGCCGGGTCGAGGGGCGGCGCGGCGAGACCGGCGGCGCCGCGTGCACGGGCAGTGAGGAGCGCGACATGGCACAGACGCACCCGATCCGGCTGAGCCCGGACGAGATCGACCGGCAGGCGCGCAAGTTCTGGCCCGACCAGGGGCTGAGCCTGGCGATCGACGAGCCGAACCGGCTGCGCTTCACCGGCCGCGACGGCTTCGTCGCGCTGGAGATCCGCCCCGACACGAACAACCAGGTGCGGCTGACGATCGAGAACCAGGGCTACGAGCAGGAGATCCAGCAGTTCCGCGCGCGGCTGGGCAAGCAGGCGTCCGCCGAGACCCACGCCGGCTGACGGGGCGTTCCGCGGGCCCCACGCGACGGCGCCGGACGCGCCGGCTTCAGGTGATGAGCACGGGGCGCCCGGTGTCGGGCGCCCTCCGTCCTGTCAGCCCAGCGCCGCAACCATGACGAGCGCCATCCCGCCGACGGCAAGTCCCGCATGGACGATCACCAGCAGCCAGCGGGCGGGCGAGAAGGGGTCGTCGAGCGGCCGGGGCACCGGAAGCCAGCGGAACCAGAACCAGCCCCCGAGACCAGCGCCGACCAGCACCCCGGCCGTGATCATCAGCCAGCCGGCCCGCGCGGTCGCGTCCGCCGGCAGCGCGGTCGCGCAGAGCGCGACCAGCGCCACCCCGACGAGGGACGCCGGCAGCAGCAGGCCATACCGCAGCCGGGGCAGGCGCAGGCTGAACCAGAGGATCCACGGCATCAGCACCCAGCCGACCGCCAGCCACGTCGCGATCCAGAATGGTACGTCGAGGGTGGTCACCGCCAGCAGGAAGATCAGCCCCAGCGCCACCGCGCTCACCAAGACCAGCCGCCCGACCCGCCGGGCGAAGGCGGGGTCGCCGGTCATCTCGGTACGATGTCGAACCGCACGGCCGCCCGCGCGCTCCATCGTCCCCCTCCTATACCGGCTGGCGCGTGCGACCGGGCCGCGGGATCGCCGTGGGACGGCGCGCGCCGGACCGCACCAGCATCAGGTAGCGCACGAACGCGACGATGAACAGGATGTCGACCACGGCGAACCAGGCGAAGACGGCGTGGACCAGCTGTCCGATCGCCAGGTAGTAGAGGGCGACGCCCGAGTACATCACCTTGTAGACGATGCCGATCTTGACGATGCCCAGGTTCCCCGCCATGTCCCGGTAGACGAGCCAGTAGCCGACGCCCTGGACGAACACGAACGCGGCCGTCAGGTGGATGTACGAGGTGTTGTTGGGGAGCGGGATGCCCAGCCGGTCGAAGATCCAGGGGTAGAAGAGGAAGAAGACCGCGCCGAGGATGCCGTCCCAGAGGCCAGCCGCCAGGAAGATCCGCCGGTAGAGCCGCGTCGCCGGGCCGGCCGGCTCGAGGTTCGACGTCGCCATCGCTCGCCTCCTTCACCTGTCCACCCGTCGACGAGGTCACACCAGCGCGGTGCGCCCGCGCCGCACCTGGTGGCGAAACGCCCGCGTGCGCGCCCGCTTGGCCTCCTCCGAGTAGAGCCGCTGCGCCAGGTCCATCAGCCCGAGCTCGAGCCGGCGGGCCGACATCTGACGCGGCACGTAGTTCACGTCGAACAGCGTGCACTTCTCCCAGGCGCCGTCCTCGAGGATGCGCCCCTCGGCCAGCAGGCGCGCGTAGAGCGGCGTGCCCGGGAACGCGGTCAAGACCGTGATCTGGACGTCGAACAGGCCGCTCTCGGCGACGAAATCGGCCACCGCGTCGAACACGCCGGGGTCGTCACCGTCCAGGCCGAGCACGAAGCAGCCGTTGACCGCGATGCCGTGGGCCTGGATGCGCTCGATGGCCCGCCGGTACGAGTCGAGCTGCCGGCGCTTCCAGTTCCGCTTGAGCTCGACCCCCTCCAGGCCCGCGGCGGTCGGGCTCTCGAACCCGATCAGCACCTCGGCGCAGCCGGAGTCGCGCATCAGGTCGAGCAGCTCCTCGTCCTCGGCCACGGAGACGTCGGTCTCGGTGAACCAGTGGACGTCCTCCGCCGCGAGCGCGCGCAGCAGCTCCTTGCCGTGCCGCTTGTCGACGAAGGTGTTGTCGTCGGCGAACTCGATGAACGGGTGGGGCCAGATCGCCTTGATCGCGTGGATCTCGTCGATGACCCTCGCCACCGGCTTCACCTTGTAGCGCGGGGTGAGCAGGATCGAGCTGGCGCAGAACTCGCAGTGCCAAGGGCAGCCGCGCTGCGTCTGCACGGTGAGCCGGTTGTAGCGCTCCGGCTCCAGCAGGTCGTAGCGCGGGGTCGGGGCGTCGGCCAGGTCGAACTCCCGGCCCGCCGGCCGGTAGATCCCGCCCAGACGCCCGGCGCGAGCGTCGGCGAGCACCGCCCCCCAGCTCACCTCCCCCTCGCCGACCACGACCGCGTCGCAGTGCCGGAGCGCCTCCTCGGGCAAGACGGACGCGTGCAGCCCGCCGATGACGGTCCTGACCCCGACCGCGCGGTAGCGCTCGGCCAGGGCGTAGGCGTCCTTCACCTGGGCCGAGTAGGTCGAGATGGCCGCCAGGTCGCAGGGGGGCAGCGCATCGAGGTCGCGGATGTCGGCGACCTCGTAGTAGGCGACCTCGTCCGTCTCGGGGGTCATGCCGGCCAGGGTGAGCAGCGACAGGCTCGGCAGCGAGGCGATCACCTTGCTGCGCTCGACGAACCCCGGCAGGGTGAAGCCGAGCCGCGTCAGCTCCTCGTTGCAGGCGCGCACGCCGCTCATCGCGATGAGCGCGATCTTCATGGGTGGCCTCCGATCCCGAGCCGGCGCCGACGGAAGCCCCTCCCCTATCCGGTATAGTCGCCGGATCGTTACACCCGAAGCTACGGCACGCGGCGAACCGCAACAACTTCGTGGCGGGTCCGGGAATGGAGGCCGCCGGCAGCCATGCGGCGCGGCCGGGCGCCGGACGTGCGTGCCCGGGGCCCGGGGTGCGGGGATGTCCGGGGAATGGAGAACGGGGCGCCCGGTGTCGGGCGCCCCGTCGTCGCTGGCCGGATCGTGCTCGCGGATCAGTACAGCTCGAGGTAGCGGTCGACCTCCCACTGCGTGACGTGGCGGCGGAAGCTGTCCCAGTCCTGCTGCTGGGCCTCGGTGAGCCGCTCGAAGATGTGGTCGCCGAGGGCGTCCCGCACCACCTCGTCGTCCTTGAGCTCGGCGATGGCCTCGCCCAGGGTGGCCGGCAGGGTGCCGACGTTGCGCCGGCGCAGGTCCTCGTCGGTGAAGTGGTAGAGGTTCTCCTCGATCGGCTCCGGCAGCGGCAGCTCGTTCTCGATGCCGTCCAGGCCGGCGGCCAGCATGACCGCGTAGACCAGGTACGGGTTGGCCGCCGGGTCCGGGCAGCGCAGCTCGAGGCGCGTCGCCTGGGTGCGGCCGGCGCGGATCATCGGCACGCGGATGAGCGCCGAGCGGTTCTGGCGCGCCCAGCTGATGTAGACCGGCGCCTCGTAGCCGGGCACGAGCCGCTTGTAGGAGTTCACCAGCGGCGCCAGCACGGCCGACATGCCGCGCGCGTGGCGCAGCTGCCCGGCGATGAAGTGCTTGGCCAGCGTGGACAGGCCGTAGGGGTCGTCGGTGTCGACGAAGGCGTTGGACCCGCTGTCCAGGAAGGCGAAGCTCTGGTGGGTGTGCATGCCGGAGCCGTTGATGCCCTCGACCGGCTTGGGCATGAAGGTCGCGTGCAGGCCGTGCTGCTGGGCGATGGCCTTCAGGGTGTACTTGAAGGTGACGGCCTGGTCGGCGGTGGTCAGCGCGTCGTTGTACTCGAAGTCGATCTCGTGCTGGCCGATGGCGACCTCGTGGTGGCCGGCCTCGACCTTGATCCCCAGCTCGCGCAGCGCCCGGATCATGTCCTTGCGCACGTCGGAAGCCAGGTCGGTCGAGATGTCGAAGTAGCTGCCGCGGTCGTGCGGCAGCGGGTTGATCGCGCCGTCCTCGGTCTTGAAGAGGAAGAACTCCAGCTCCGGGCCGGTGTTGTAGCGGAAGCCGAGCTTGGCCAGCCGGTCGAGCTGGCGCAGCAGGACCGCGCGCGGGTCACCGGGGAAGAGGTCGCCGTTGGGGCTGTAGACCCAGCAGATCACCCGGGCGGTGGTGTTGCGGCCGCGCTCCCAGGGGATGACGTCGAAGGTGGCCAGGTCCGGCATGAGGTACATGTCGCTCTCGGCGATGCGGGCGAACCCGGCGATCGACGAGCCGTCGAACCACTGGCCGTGCTCGATGACGTCGGGGAAGATCTCGAAGGGGATCGTCACGGCCTTGACGATGCCCATGACGTCGGTGAACTGCAGGTTGACGAACTGGACCCCCTCCTCGCGGGCGCGGGCGAGAACGTCCTCCGCGCTCGGCGTGGGCGCCAGTCGAAACGTCGGGACAACGTCGAGAACCACTGCTCCGCCTCCTCGTGCCTGCCTGCGTGCCTGCGTGCCGGTCTGCCGCTCCGCGGCCGGCCCGGGCGCGGCCCGAACCGCTCCGAAGCCTACCCGCGCGAGCCCGGCCGGACCACGGGCTGCAGCCCCAATCCAGGCGCCACGCGTTGTGCGCCGCGCACAACTCCGCGCCGGTCGCTCCGGCGTCCGATCGAGCCGCCAACGGCCCTCCCGACGCGCCTCGCGCGGGTGGACTTATGTCGACGTGGGAGGGCGTGAGCCAGCGGCGGTCGCCCGCGGGCGCGCCGTGGGCTAGGCTTCGCCGGGCGGGGCGAGTCGAGGGGACGCGGACGCGAGCGGAGGACCCGGCATGCAGAGCATGCGGATCGAGACCGAGCGCCTGCTCCTGCGGGAGTTTTGCGTTGAGGACTGGACGGCCCTCGCCGGCTACTGGGCGGACCCGCGCTACCGGCGCTTCTACGCCCCCGTCCCCGACGTCGAGCGCGCCGTCCGCGACCTCGTCGGCCGCTTCGTCGCGGCCCAGGAGGAGCGGCCGCGCCGCACCTGGCAGCTGGCGATCGTCGACCCCGGCGACGGCCGGCTGCTCGGCAACGCCGGGCTGCGGGTGAACGACGCCGCCCTCGGCGAGGGGAACATCGGCTACGAGCTGGCGCCGGACCACTGGGGGCGCGGCTACGCGACCGAGGCGGCGCGGGCCATGCTCGACCTCGGCTTCGGCGAGCTCGGCCTGCACCGGATCTGGGCCGAGTGCGTGGCCGACAACGCCGCCTCCGCCCGCGTGCTCGAGAAGCTCGGCATGCGCCGCGAGGCGCACCTCCGCGAGCACCGGCGGGAGCGCGACCGCTGGTGGGACACGCTGATCTACGCCATGCTCGACCGGGAGTGGCGGAGCACGCCGTCCCGCCAGACGTGAGCGACGTCGCGCAGCGCGGAGACGTCGCCGGCCGGGCAGCCCTCCACCAGCACGAGGTCGGCCCGGTAGCCGGGGCGGACCCGGCCGATCTCGCCGTCGAGCCCCAGGATGCGAGCGGCACGCGAGGTGGCGGCCGCCAGCGCCTCGACCGGCGGCAGGCCGGCGTCGACCAGGCAGGCGAGCTCCGCGACGAGCGAGGGGTGGTCGGTCCGGGGCGAGCCGGCGTCCGACCCGGCGCCGATGAGCACGCCGGCCGCGCGGGCCAGGGCCACGGCCTCGCGGTGCCGGTCGACGATGGCGCGTGCCTTGGCGCTGGCGTACTCCGGGATGCCCGCGGCGCCGGCCACCTGGCGGTAGACGTAGAGGGTCGGCACGAGCGCGGCGCCCCGCGCGGCCATGCGGTCGGCCAGCTCGGGCGTCAGGAAGTGGCCGTGCTCGATCGTGTCGATGCCGGCGTCGAGGCAGTTCGCGATCCCCTGGGCGCCGATCGCGTGGGCGGCGACCTTCACCCCGCGCCGGTGCGCCACCTCGGCGATGACCCGCAGCTCCTCCGGCAGCAGCTCGACGTCGTCGACCGCCTCGCCGGCCTCCCGCCCGTAGACGCCGCCCGTGGCCGAGACCTTGATCACGCCGGCGCCGGCGTAGAGCTGGGTGCGGACCGCCTTGAGCGCCTCGTCGGGGCCGTCGACCATCAGCCCCCAGAAGGGGTCGTGGCCGCCGGTCATCACGATGGTGCGGCCGGAGGCGACGACGCGCGGGCCGGGCACCCGGCCGGCGCGCACGGCCTCGGCCAGCGGGATCGCCAGGTCGTGGACCGAGCCGAGGTCGCGCACCGTGGTGACGCCCGCCTCGAGCTGGCGCAGGCCGTGGCCGACGGCGCGCAGCAGCGTCTGCTCGGGCGACTCCAGCGCCAGCGTGGCCACCGGGTCGGCGCCCGAGCTCCAGACGAGGTGGACGTGGAGGTCGATCAGGCCGGGCAGCAGGGTGCGGCCGCGGCCGTCGACCAGCGTGCCGAGGGCGGCCGCCTCGTCGCGGACGGCCGGGCCGACGTCGGCCGCCGGCAGCACCGCCTCGACGCGGCCGCCGCGGAGAACCACGGTCGAAGGGCCGTCGCGCAGCCGCTCGCCGTCGAAGACCGTCGCGTCCTGGATCACCGTGAGCGTCATGGGCTCCCCTCGATCGATCGCGGGCCTGGGGTCAGGGGTCAGGCGGCCGGCGCCGGGCGCAGCCGGGCGGCGAGCACCGGCGGGATCTGGCTCAGCCCGCTCCAGTTCAGCGGCCGGCCGTCGCCGGGGAAGGCCGGCTCCTCCAGCCCGTCGAGGACGAGCCCGGCGCGGAAGAACGTGCCGAGGAGGGCGTGCAGCGGGCGCTGGAAGTAGTAGTGGGGGATCGGCTCGCCGGGCATGCCGCAGCCGCGGCCCGGCGGGACGTCGAGGTAGCCCTCGACGAGGACCGCGCGCCGCACCACCAGCTCGCCCGCGCGGTCCTCGAGCGCGGCGGTCATCGTGGCGCCGAGCGAGTTGAAGCAGGGGTGGAGCACGGTGAAGACGAAGCGGCCGCCGGGCGCCAGCAGGGCGGGCAGCGCGGCCGCGAGCGGCGCGATGTCGGCCATGTCCATCAGCGCCATGTTGCAGCAGACGGCGTCGAAGGCGTGGCTGCCGAGGGCGCGCAGGGCGTCGGCGTCGGTGGCGTCGACCAGCCGGTAGTCGACGCGGTCGGCGTGCTCGCCGGTGCGGCCGCGCGCGAGGTCGAGGAAGGTGGCGCTGAAGTCGACGGCGAGGACGCGGGCGCCGGCGGCGGCGAGGTGGCGGGAGTAGGCGCCGTTGCCGCAGGCGACGTCGAGGACGCGCTCGCCGGGGCGGAGGGCGAGGAGGCGGTCGGCGGCGGGCTCGACGACGGTGCGGTGGAAGTCGTTGCCCTCGCCGAAGCGGTCGTCCCAGAAGCCGGCCTTGCGGTCCCAGACGTCGCGCACCTGGCGGTTGAACGCGGCCGGGTCGTCTGTCGCGTCGCCGTCGCTCACCGGGCACCTTCCCCACCGACACGCACGCCGTCGCACCACGGGCGGGGCATCGTACGCGCGGCGGCGGGGCCGCGTCAAACGCGCCGGGCGCCTTCTCGGCGGCACCGGCGGCGGCTTTGGACCGCACCACGACGGGTTCGTGCCGGGCGTGCGGGACACTGGGACACTTCGGGACGCTTGGGACACGAGGTTTTGCGGGTGCCGCTGATGGCGAAAGGTCGTCCCGCGACTCGTTCGCACTGGACACCTGGACACGAGTGGACACGATGGACACGTTGTTTCAGGGGTATCGGCGGGGATAGACCGTCGTTCCGCGAGTGGTTAGTGTCGCGCTGCCGGACGGTTCGGACGGTTCGGACGGTTCGGACGGTTTGCATTGAGGGTATCGGCGGTGAAGGAGGGTCGCGCCGCGACTGGTTAGCGCTGGACACTAGGACACTAGCGGACACTATGGACACTATGTTTCAGGGGTATCGGCGGGGATAGACCGTCGTTCCGCGAGTGGTTAGTGTCGCGCTGCCGGACGGTTCGGACGGTTCGGACGGATGCGGTTGCGGGTGGCCGCGGGTGGCGGGACTGATCGGACCGGCAGGTCCGGCGCCGCCCGGGAGGAGGCCGAGGGGACACGAACTTGAATGCGCTACCGGCGGCTTGCCCTGTCCCCCCGCGTGTATCCACGAGGTACGCATAGAGAGGTATACCGGGCCTCGCGGCCAGGGGCGCCGGCTCGGCGAGCGGCAGCACGACGACGGCCGCCCCGCCGCGGCGGGAGGCTTCACCGTCGGATTCGTCGGCGGCGAGCAGGGACTGGTCGGTGGTCAGAC
>DASSZN010000058.1:0-17765 GCA_035702805.1 Thermomicrobiaceae bacterium
CCACGGCGTCGGGTATCATGGTGACGGATCAGCCTGATCTACTCGTACACGGGAGGGAGTCACGATGCGGCTCTACGTGCTCCAGCTTGGACTGAGTGCGACCGGCTCGCCGGTGCCGGGTTACCTCATCCAGACCGACGACGGGAAGAACGTCCTCGTGGATACGGGCTACGATGAGTCGTACTACCGGCGCGAGGGTCCAGACGGCCGCACCGGGGAGGCGAACTGGGTGGTGAACCGCCTCGCCGAGATCGGACTGAAGCCGGACGACATCGACTACGTGGTCTCCACCCACCTCGATGGCGACCACGCGGGCAGCCACGACCAGTTCCCGAACTCCGAGTTCGTGGTGCAGCGCGCGCACGACGAGGCGGCACGCGGCGGGATGGAGCGGTTCCAGCGGACAAGGCCGCAGTGGGACCGGCCGGGGATGCGCTATCGACTGGTGGACGGCGACACCGAGCTGCTGCCGGGCATCGAGCTGATCGAGACCAGCGGTCACGTGCCTGGGCACCAGTCGGTGCTGGTGCGGCTGCCGAAGACGGGGCCGGTGCTGCTGGCGATCGACGCTATGTCGCAGTCCTTCGAGGGGTACACGCCGGAGACGCGTCCGACCGGGAGCTACGACGCCGACCCTGAGGGGACGCGGCGCAGCACGCGCAAACTGGTGGACCTGGCGGAGCGCGAGGGGGTCACCCTGACGATCTACGGCCACGACGCCGAGAAGTGGAAGCCCCTGAAGAAGTCGCCGGACTACTACGAGTAGCCGAGCTGGTCCAGGCGCCGTCGGCGACGAAGGTCACCGGCGGTGCCCGACCGGACGCGTCGTCCATGCGCGGCTCCCAGTCCGCTCGCCACGTTCTGCGACTGATCCGCGCGCCATCGCCACGCGGCGTCCTCGTTCACCCGCGAAGCCGCGCGTAGCGCATCCGCGAACTCCAGGGAACAGGACGCCGAACGCGATGGGCTGCTGTCCAGCGGTTCGTGCGCGCAACGCGACTCTTGAACGCGCCCCGTTCCGGCGTCACGCGCCACGTTTGGGACTTGTCGGCCGGTGCGCGGTGTATCAGTATCCCCCGAATCCTGAACGCGAACCGTTGCGCGGGTGCCATCGCGCGCCGTGCGGCACCCGCGTCGCGGTCCGGAGCGCGCAGCCACCGCATACAGAGGAGGACGGGCCGATGGCCGACGGACAGATCCACCCCTATCGCTCCCCGGACGAGGTCGAGGAACTCGTCAACCGGCTGCACCAGGGCATTCCCCACCTGGTCCACCCTCAAGAGATCATCGAGCGGGCGCGCCAGGAGCGGCCGGCGATCGGCCGCTTCAACGGCTGGCTGGCCGACCACATCGTCGGCATGGCCGGCACGATGGCCTTCTTCTACCTGCTCTGCTTCATCCTCGGCGGATGGGCGCTGTGGCAGGCGGGAATCCTCCATGACCGCGGCTTCGACCCTTACCCGTTCTCGTTCCTCTTCTTCATCCTGGGCGGGATCATGCAGTCCCTCTTCGTGCCGACCATGCTCACCGCCTCGAACCGCACCGCGGAGCGCGACCGTATCAAGGATGAGGCCGACCACCGGGCGTGGTCTCACCTCTACGAGGTCAACGATGAGCAGCTCGAGCTGCTGCGCCGGCTCGGGGCCTGGCTCGACCAGCAGGAAGCAGCGTCCGGGTCGCCGGTCGCGGGGGACTGACGGGGCCGAGCACGCTGTGCGTCAGCCCCGGTGCCGTTCCAGTAGGTCGACGTAGCTGACGGGAACCGGCTCGGCCGCGTCGAGGCCGAGCGCCTGTTTGGCCAGCTCGTGCTCGGCCGTCGCCTCGGCCTCGGTCTGCGTCGTCAGCACCGTCTCGAGCTCGACGAAGCTCCCCAGTCCCTCGACGCGGTCGAGGTGGATGCGGGTCGCGCCGTGGACGAAGAGCCGGCGCTCCTTGGCGACCACGGCGCGTACGCCCAGCGCGGTGCCGAGCGCCGCCAGCAGGCCGGCGGCGTCGGCGACCTCGACCAGACGGTAGTGGGAGTGACGGCTGCCCGGCGCGTCGGCCCGTCGGTAGGCGATGAGAGTACCGCCGGGGCGACCCTCGGTCTGGCGGAGCTTGAGGCGGCCCTGCGGCACGGCGAAGTAGGTGTCGACGTCGCGGCGCGTGCCCTCGTCTCGCGCGCCGAGACCGCGGGCGCGCGCCAGCACGTCGCCGAGGTCCACGACCCGAACCTTCAGCTCCAGGTTGCGCCGTGGCGCCGTCATCGTCGCCCCCCACGAATACGTGAACACGTGAACACGTGAACCGTTGCCGACCGGACCGGCTCGGTCGCTGCGGTAAGATGCGGCTCGACCAGCGTGCCCGCCGATCACGCAGCTACCGTCCTGCTCGAGCCGTGCACGGCTGGTCCGGAGTCATGGTACCGGAGAGGGAGGTCGCATGGAGACGGCGGACGTGGTCGTGATCGGTGCCGGCGCGAACGGGACGAGCACGGCCTGGCACCTGGCTCACGCCGGGGTCAAGCGGGTGGTGGTGGTCGAGCGGCGGCACATCGGGGCCGGCGCGACCGGCAAGAGCGGCGCGCTGGTGCGCACGCACTACACCAACGAGCCGGAGACGCGCCTGGCCTTCGAGAGCCACAGGTACTTCACCAACTGGGGCGACGTCGTCGGCGGAGAGTGCGGCTTCCAGCGCGTCGGCCTGCTCGTCTTCGTCGCGCCGGACTACGACGACCAACTCGAGGCCAACGTGGCCATGCACCGGGAGGTCGGCGCCAACGCGCACCTGATCTCGCCCGAGCAGGCGCGCGAGCTCGACCCCTCGCTCTGGGCTGGGGACGTCAAGCGCCTCGCCTACGAGCCCGACTCGGGTTTCGCCGACCCCAATGCGACGGTCTTCTCGTTTGCGCGCGGTGCCGAAGCGATGGGGGTCCGCTTCAAGCTGGATACCGCCGTCACCCGCGTGCGCGTCGAGGGCGACCGCATCTGGGGCGTCGAGACGACGGACGGGACCATCGAGGCGCCGGTAGTGGTGGTCGCGGCCGGCGCCTGGGCCAACCAGTTGCTCAACCCGCTCGGCATCGACCTGGGCATGGCGCCGAGCCTGGCGCGGGTCAGCGTGTTTCGCTGGGCGTACGAGCGCTCGGCCCAGCACCTGACCTACATCGACCGGATCAACCACACCTGGGCGCGCCCGACCGACGGCAACTCCACCCTGATCGGCGGCGAGGAGGGCGTGCGGCCGGCGGCCGACCCCAGCACCTTCGCCGAGGCGGTCTCCCAGGACTACATCGACCAGTGCCGCGCCCACCTGATCCGGCGCTGGCCGGTCATGCGCCACGCCAGCGTGCGCGGCAACTGGCAGGGCGTGCTGATGCGCAGCCCGGACGACCGGCCGGTCATCGATCGGCTGCCGCAGGTCGAGGGGCTCTACTGCATGACGGGCGACAGCGGGACGTCGTTCAAGACCAGCCCGGCCATCGGCAAGTGCCTGGCGGAGTGGATCACCGCGGGGCGGCCGAAGACGGTGGACCTGACGCCGTTCCGCTCGACCCGCTTCGCCGAGGGGAAGCCCTGGCGGGACGTGAACGACTACGGTGTCTCTTCGGCCACCATCTCGCGCTGACGCGGGTCAGGCCGCGGGCTCGACGTGCGTGGCCTCGGGGATCGACCCGCGGCGGGCCAGGCCGGCGAGGACGACAACCAGCGCGAGGATCAGCGCGGCACCGACCAGCATGGGCTCCCGGGGGTCGCGCGCGTAGAGGAGCCCGGCGACCACGGGACCAAGGGCGTAGCCCGCGCCACTGAGGATCTCGGCGAGCGCGTAGGCGCGCCCGCGGAAGGTCGCCGACGCGACGCCGCTCAGCGCCGCCTCGAATAGCGTCCAGGTCGCGAAGAAGCCGCCCAGGAGGACGTAGGCCGCGGCGAAGGCCGCGAGTCGGCCCCCACCTACCACCAGGACCATCGCGCCCACGACGCTGAGGAGGGCCAGCGCGATCCCGGGAACGGGCCGCCGGAAGCGCGGCACGCGGTGGACGATCAGCCCGAGCGCGATGCTGCCGACTGCCGAGAGGGCACCGAACGCGCCGATCACCCCGTCGCTCACGCCGTGGACGTCGTGGAGGTAGTTCGGCACGAAGGTCGCGCCGAGGGTCACGCAGAAGATGGCGGCCATCTCGAGGAGGCACCAGCGCAGGATGGGAGTCTGGCGGAGCGTCGAGCGGTAGGTGACCCGCTCGGCCTCGGCGTCGACCGGGGGCGGGGCCGGCACGGGAACGCGGGCGAACAGCGCGGCCGTGACCAGGGTGAGCGCGGCCGCGAAGACGAACACCGCGCGCAGCCCGACCCGGGCGGCGATCAACCCGCCGAGCCCGGGCGCCACCAGCAGCCCGATGGACGGGGCGACCGTGTTGATCAGCGTGAAGGTGCGCACGCGCTGCGGGCCGTGGCCGGCGATGGCCGCTACCGTCGCGAGGATGGCCGGGAACGAGGCCGCGCCGCAGGCGAACACCAGCCCGGCGGGTAGGAGCTGCCACCAGGTGCGAGACACCGCGTAGGCGACCAGGCCCGCCACCATCAGCAGTTGCCCGCCGACGATGATGCGTCCCGCCGGGACGCGGTCGGTGAGCATGCCGCTGGGCACCACGGCGACCAACCGGATCGCGCTGACGAGCCCCAGCACGAGGCCGACCTCGCGCGGCGAGGCGCCGAGGGCAGCAATGTAGAGCGGCCAGAGCGTCTGGTAGCTGCCAAACGCTCCCTGCCCGGTCATCATCGCGGCGAACATGCGGTGGCGCGCCTGCGTGGCCATCGACCGCGTCGCGGTCTGCATGCGTCTCGACCTCACGGGCGATCCGGGGCGGTCCTCGACGCGGTCCGTCCCGGGCGAACTGCCGGCTGGGCGGGGATCAGCGCTGGCCCAGGACCTCCTCGCGGCGCCAGGTGGATGCCGCGAGCCAGGTGAGGACGACGTCGGCCGCGAAGAGCGTCACCACGGCCGCGGCCACCGCCAGTCCGCCCCAGCTGCGCAGGGCGAAGCCAAGCACGGCGATCGCGCCCCAGAAGGGGATCAGCGCCAGCCCGCTGATCTGCTGGGCCGTGTTGAACGTGCGGACGCGCGACGAGATCAGGCTCGCGATGACCGTCTCGAACAGCGCGGATGCCGGCACCAGTGCCACCATGCCGAGAGCCAGGCCGACGGGCAGCAGGCGCAGATCTCCGAGGCCGACGGTCAGGAGCAGCGTGCCGAGGTAGGCGAGCTCGGCCACGACCGAGAACACGATCGCCGGCACCACCGACCCCAGGACCTTGCCGCCGAAGATGGCCAGGTTCGAGGCGGGCGAGGCGAGGAGCGGTGTCAGGTTGCCCTGCTCCTTCTCACCGGCAAACTGCCCTGCCGCCACGCCGATGGCGGCCGACGACGGCAGCAGCCCGATGATGAGGAGGTAGACCGCCAGGAGTTGCCCGAGCGCCGAGGACGGAGTGCTCGCAGCGGCCGGCAGTACCGTGGTGAGCACCAGCCCGGCCGGGAGGACGAGCGCGAAGAAGAGGCTGACGATGACGGTCAGCCGGTCGTGCAGCGCCTCCAGCGCCCCGCGGCGGGCAATCAGGAGCGTCGAGCGGAGGTCGCCGGGGGGCGTGAGGGGGCGTCCGGCGGCGGCCAGTCGGGGCAGTTCACGCCGGCTCACGGCGCCGCCTCCTCGCTCCCGGTGACGGGCAGGGCCGCCGGATCGATCTCCGACATCGCGGCGGCGTAGGCCTCCTCGAGCGTCCTCACCTCGCAGGTCACGCTGACGACGCTCGCCCCGGTCGCGACCAGGCGCGAGATGGCGAGCGGGTTGACCTCGGTAGGCCGGCGCGTTCGGAAGTCGAGGTGCCCGGCACCGTCGACCCTGAGATCGTCCAGTCCCTCGACGCGCGCCAGCGCCGCCACCGCACCGGGGCACGGGATCGCGAGTTCGACACGGACGCGCGTCTCGGTGGAGCTTCCCGCGCGGAGCCCCGCCGGGGTACCACGGGCTACCAGGCGGCCGTGGCGGATGATCGCGACCTCGTCGGCCAGTCGCTCGGCCTCGGCCAGGTCGTGGGTGGTCAGCACGATGCTGCGGCTCGCGTGCTTGAGTTCCAGGATGACGTCGCGCAGCGCCCGGGCGGCGAGGGGGTCGAGCCCCGACGTCGGCTCGTCGAGGAAGAGGACCTGCGGCTCGTGGAGGAGTGCGCGGGCGAGCGCGACCTTCTGCTTCATGCCCCGCGAGAAGCCGGCCATGCGGGCGCGGCGTTGCTCGTCGAGCGCAAAGAAGCCCAGCAGGTCGTCGATGCGACGACGACTGGCGTCACCGCTGAGCCCGTAGATCCGTCCGAAGAAGCCCAGGTAGTCGGGCATCGTCATCTGCTCGTACAGCCCGGGGACGTCGGTCACCAGACCGACGTGCCCGCGGACGGCGGCGGGGTCGTGCCGCACGTCGTAGCCGGCGACAGTCGCCGTTCCCGCGGTCGGCGTGAGCAAGCCGGCCAGCATGCGCACCGTCGTCGTCTTGCCCGCGCCGTTGGGACCGAGCAGCGCCAGGATCGCCCCGTCGGGCACGCGCAGCGACAGGTCGTCGACCGCGACCAGATCGCCGAAACGACGCGTGAGGCCGACCGCCTCGATCACGTGCTACCCTCCATCGTGCAACGCCGTTCCCCGCGGGGACGTCGTTCGATGCTACTCGCCGGGTACCGCGGCTGCCAACCCGTCCGGTGGTACACGAGGAGCGCCACTCCGCGGCGGCTCGGCGGGGAGCGGCACCGGCGAGCGTGAGTCGCCGGGTGCCCACGCCATCGGCATAACGGTGTCACCGCCGAGGACCGCGGTTGCGCGCCGTGTCGTGTGGGGCTGGGTGGGTCAGGTGAGGGTGCCCATCGGCGCCGGGTACCCAGTGCCCGGAGTTTTGGCCGAATCACGGTTTCTTCGCGGAGGGCTGCCGTGGCCCCGATGACAAGTCCCGTCGATGCCGCGCGACGATTCGGTGTGGCGCTGGCCGACCACGCCCAGGACATCCTGGTCTTCGCGCTGGTCATCGTACTGCTCGCGCTTGCGGCACGGGCGTTGATCGATCTCTCGCACCTGATTCTGGCGTCATCGCTCGACGTGCGCGGCAGCATCGCGGAGGTCCTCTACCTGCTGGTGATCGTCGAGCTGATCGAGATCCTGATCGTCTACCTGCGCGAACATCGCGTCGCGGTGGACTTCATGGTCGAGGTGGCCATCGTCAGCATCCTGCGCGAGATCGTCGGCCACGGCGTGGTCGACTTCCACTGGGAGCAGTTGCTGGCGACGGCCGCATTGCTCCTGGTCCTCGGCATGCTTGTCCGCTACGGGGAGTTCCGCGCGCATCACGGGTTCGGCGCGGGACGACGCGTCCCGGGCGAGGGCCCGGAGCGCCCGGAACCACCATCCGGGACTACGACCTGACCGAGCGCCGGGACGCTCAGAGACGCTCGCCGGCTCCGGCCGTCCAGGCGGGCACCCACCACTCCTCGCCGCGCACGGTCTGGACGTACTCCGGCCAGCGCAGGTCCACCGGCGGCGGGAAGTCGCGCGGCAAGAGCGGCGCGACCCACGACGAGCCGCCGACCCCACCGCCGGTGCGCTCGACGAACTCGGCCCGCGCCCGCTCCAGCTCGTCCGGCTGGGTGGCCAGGTCCAGCAGGGTCGCGGCGATGGTCTTGCCGGCGACGAACATCCCGGGGTCGATCGCCGCCGCCAGCCCGCCGACCGCGTTGTAGGCCCAGGCCGGGTACTGGTAGCCGGGGTCGTGCGGCCGCAGCTGCGGCCGGCCGGTGTAGAGTCGGACCGTCGGCGCGTGCCAGGTATACTCGACGTAATCATCCGAGGTGAAGTTCCGCTGCCAGGCAGGGAGGACGGAGCGCACCGCGGCCTCGAGCTCCTGGGGCGCGGTGAGTTGCTCGCAGCCGGCCTCGTACGGGTTGTCCATCGGCGCGATGCCGAGGTTCTGCTGGATCTTCCGGCCGAAGTCGCGCGCCTCGTCGGGGAGGACCGGCGCGCCGACCGCCTCGAGATTGCGGTAGGTCAGGTCGGCCATGGCGTGGTTGGTCAGCCCGACGCGCGTCCTGGTGACCCAGCGCGCCGAGACCTCGCAGCCGGTGACGGCGGCCGCCTGGCGCGCGTTGTTGGCGAGCACCCGCCAGATCTGCTCCTGGATGCCGAGCGTCGGGCCGCGCCAGGAGTACTGGATCTGGGACAGTCGGGGCGGCAGGTTGTCCGACGTGGCGTCCCCGCCGACCAGGATGAACTCGTTGAGCGTCCAGGTGCCGGTATGCGGGAACATCGCCTCCTTGGTGTACTTGGTGTTGGTGTACATCAGCATCAGGGCGTCGATCGCGCCGGGGCAGCGGGCCGCCGCGTGCGAGCCACCCGGACTGGGCAGCAGGCTCTTGTCAATCCAGGTCTCGGGATCCAGGCACTGGAAGGTAAAGACGACGCTCCAGTAGGAGCCGCACTGGGTGTCCCAGACCGTGGTGTTGTTGGCGTTCGGGTGGTAGGCGATGAAGGCGTCGAAGCCGTCGTAGTAGCCCCTGGCGGCGTGGACGGGCTTGGAGCCGCAGACCTTCTCGGCCGGCTCCCCGAAGATCCGCAGCGTGCCCGGGATGCGGTGGTGCTCCATGGCCGCCTTGGCCGCCAGGATGCCGGTCAACGCGGCGGTGCCGAGCATCGAGTGCGGGTCGGTATGGCCGGCCGCCCAGTCGTTGAGCCCCTCCCGTGGCGCGCGGTAGGGGACGACCTGCTGGGAGTTGCCGGGCACGGCGTCGTACTCGGCGTAGGTCCCGAGCACCGGGCCGCCCGAGCCCCAGCTGGCGACGAAGGCGGTCGGCATGTCGCCACTGCCCTGCTGGACGTCGAAGCCCTCGGCCCGGAGCAGGTCGCGGTAGGCCCGGGCCGAGCGGTACTCCCGCCAGGCCGGCTCCGCGTAGCGCCAGATCTCCAGGTCGAACTCGGACAACCGGGCGCGGTTCTCGTCCACCCAGTCCAGGGCACGCTGCTTGGCGGGGTAGCGTGCGACCATCGGCTCGGCTCCCTCCCGGCGACGCGATGCGTCGGCACTCTCGGCTGTGTACGTCGGGGGCACGGTAGTGCGGGACCGATGGCGTGTCAAGGCGGACTGCGACGGGGACGCGGCCCGCGGTGGACGTGGCTTGCCTAATGGGCGAGGGCGCAGCCGGCGACGCGCTTGCCGGTCGGCGACGCGCTGCCGTGAGGGGCCGGCTCCTCGGTGATGCCCAACGACTGGTACTGCATGACCGGGGCGGGGGCGTTCAGCATGACGGTGGCGTTGCCGCCGGCGTCGGTCGTGAACGTGCCGCCGCTGACGCGGGCGCCGTTCTGCTGGACGAGCCAGATCTGGTAGAGACGGCCCGGCTGCGTTGGGGGCAGTTGCTTGACGACGAGCACGGCCTGCCGTGGTTGGCTGCCGAGGTAGAGCATGCCGTAGGCCTGGGGGGCGCTGTCCGTCGCCAGTCGGATCGGCTGCGAACTGTCGGCCAGGACCGCGCTAACGGTCGCCTGCTGGCCCTGCATGGCGGCAAGGTCGCCGCGGACGCCGGCCAGGTCATGTGCCAGCAAGGCCAACGAGCCGGCCAGGCCGAGCAGGAGAACGGCGGCTATCGCCATTGCTGGGCGAACCCACCGCGATGAGATCACCGAATGAACGGGTGCGTCCCCGACCCCATCGAGGCTCGCGATGAGTTGCTCGCGCAGGGCGGGCGGGGGGTCGACCTGCGGGGCCGCGGTCCCGAGCGCGCCCAGCGTCTCCTCCAGCCGGTGGAGCTCCTCACGGCAGCGGGCGCAGGAAGCCAGGTGCGCCGCCACGCACGCGCGCTCCTTGGGCGCCAGCGCGTCAAGCGCGTAGGCCGGCAGATCGTCCGCCACGTCCTCGTGGCTCACGGCAGGTCGGTCCATACCTCGGCATCTTCCAGGATCTGTGCCAGCCGGCGCAGCGCCGTCCGCACCCGCGTCTTGACCGTCCCGAGCGGGATGTCGAGCCGCGCGGCCATCTCGCTCTGCGTCAGGCCACCGAAGTAGGCCAGTTCGATCACCTCCCGCTGCACGTCGGTCAGGTCCCCGAGCGCGGCTCGAACGCGTACCGCGACTGCCCGGCTCCAGATCTGCTCGTCCGGCGACGGGTCGGGGTCGACCAGCCGTTCGGCGAACCCGAGCAGTTCGTCGTCCGGCTCGTGCCGCTCGTGCGCGCGCCGCCGTACGAGGTCGATCGCGCGGTTGCGCGCGACGCGCAGGATCCAGGGACCGAACGCACCCCGGTCCGGCTGGTAGGTGTCCGGGCGCCGCCAGATGGTCAGGAAGGCGTCCTGCACGACGTCCTCGGCGCCGCGTGGGTCACGCACGACGGCCAGCGCCACCGAGTAGACCGAGCGCGCATAGCGGTCGTAGAGCGCGGCCATGGCGGCGCGGTCGCGTGCGCGGACGCCTTCGATCAGTTCCCAGTCGGTCGGATCCGTCGCCACGTCCACCCTCGCGCGGGGCCGCGCGCCCACTCTTCCAACGTTCCAGCGCGGTACACGGATTGTGCCGGCCGTCGCTGCCACCGGCAATCCCGGCGCCTTGCTTGCGGCCAGCCGGATGGAGTTGTCGATCAGGCCGCGGCGCCGCACCAGTCGAGCAGGAGGAGCGCGATCGTCTTGGCGGCCGTCAGGAGGTCGGAGATGCGGATGTGCTCGTCGACCTGGTGGGCGACAGCCACGTCCCCCGCGCCGTACATGACGCAGGGCATGCCGCCGAAAAGGCTGAAGAGACGCATGTCGGCCCCGTATGGGACGCCCTCGACCGCGGGCGGGCTCCCGGTGACTGCCTTGTGCGCGCGGATCACGGCCCGGCAGATCGGCGCGTCGACAGCGGTTTCGGCCGGCACGAACTGCCCGCTGAACCACTCGACGAGCGGCGGATGCTCGCGCAGCCAGGGATCGCGCGACGCGGCGCCCAGGATGCGGTCGCGCACCTCCTCCTGGAATGTCGCCATGTCCTCGCCCGGTAGCAGGCCGATCCGTCCCTCGGCGACCAGCGTCTCGGGGACGGTCGACGGCCAGATTCCGGCCCGGACGACGCCGATGCTGATCGGCACCTTGTTGGCGAGGTGGGCGAAGCGGGGGTGGTCGAGGCGCGCGTTGCGCTCGGCCTCGTAGGCGAGCAGATCCTGGAACAGCGGGATGAACTTCTCGACGGCGGAGACTCCCTCATCGCGGCTGGCGCCATGGGCGGCCTTGCCGGTGACGGTCAGGCGTATCACCAGGGAGCCGGCCTGCGCCGGCACCAGCGCGAGGCGGGTGGGCTCGGTGATCAGCGCTGCGTCGGCCCGGTAGCCGCGCAGCACGGTCGACAGCGCGCCCAGGCCACCGTCCTCCTCGCCGACGGTCGCCGCGATCCTGATGTTGCCAGCCAGCCGGATGCCGACTGCCGCCAGCGCGTCGAGCGCGGCCAGGTACGTCACCAGCCCGCCCTTCATGTCGCAGGAGCCGCGTCCGAAGAGGAGGTCGCCGTCGACCTCGCCACCGAGCGGGTCGTGGGACCAGCGCGCGAGGTCGCCGTTCTCGACCGTGTCGACGTGCGCGTTGAGGAGGATGGAGCGGCCGTCACCGGCGCCGGGCAGCGTGCCGACGACGTTGGGCCTCCCGGCGTAGCGCGGCTGCTCGCCGACGTGCTCGAGGTAGGGCCGGACCTCCTCGGGCGTCGCCTCCCAGCGGTCGACCGCGAGGCCTCGATCCCGGAACGCCGCCTCGACCACGTCCTGCACCGCACCCTCGTCGCCGGTCACCGAGGGCACGCGCACCAGCGACTGGAGCAGGCGGACCGTTGCGTCCCGATCCGCGTCGACCGCCGCGATCACCGCGGCGTGGGAGTCGTGACCCGGCATCTCAGCGGCCGTCACGCAGCAGCGGCCGGGTCAGGCAGGTCGGGCCGCCGGTGCGGTTGTGGGATATCTCCTGACCGGTGAAGGTGGTGACCTCGCAGCCGGCAGCGCGCAGCCGCCGCGCCGTCTCCTGATTCTCCTCGAGCAGCAGGCAGCGGCGCGGGCCGAGCGCCAGCACGTTGCAGCCCTGGCTGGGGAACTCCTCGTCCGGTATCTCGACCAGCTGAATACCGCGGTCGTGGAGCAGCCGCACCAACTCGACGGCCATCAGCGGCAGGGAGACCACGGCCAGGTCGTCGTCGAGCATGCTGATCAGGGACAGCAGGTGGAGGCACTCGGCGGGTCCGTGCCAGTGGGGCAGGTCGACGCTGAGGACCTCGACGTCCTGGGTGGCCATGATCTCGCGGAGCTGGGCGATGCCTGCGGAGTTGCTGCGGTAGCCGCGGCCTACCACGATCGTGTGCGGGTCGAGCCACAGGCAGTCGCCGCCCTCGAGGGTGCCCGGCGGGGTGATGCGGCCGGCGATCGGGATGCCGAGGTCGCGCATGGTCGCCTCCGCCAGGTCGACCTCCCGCGCGCGCAGCGGCTTGCCCATCCGGCAGAGGACGGCGCCGGCGTCGGTAACGATGACCGGATCGTAGGGGAAGATTCCGTCCTGGAGCGTGGGGTCGTCGATCTCGCCGATCGCGAGGTCGACGCCACGCTCGGCCAGGATGGCCCGGAGTGCCGCGTGCTCGCGGGCGGCGCGCTCGTGGTCGATGGGGTGCAGGTAGCCGAAGGCCTCCCAGGAAACCGACGGATCGGGCGGCACCGGCGGGTAGACCAGCACCCGCCGCAGCGTCCCGACCATGGTGTTGCCGCCCCAGCTCCGCTCCGCCGCCACGCTCCGCCTCCCGCCGCAACCGTCCGCTCGTCTCGCCGTGCGGTCGGCATCCTACCACCGAGCGGGGGGCTACACGACACGAACCCCGTCACGGCGGTCCGTGACGGGGTTCGGCCGGAGTCGCTGCTCGCTACGGGACGGCCGGGAAGCCGGCGTCGCGCACGAGGCCGTTCAGGCGGGACACGTCGGTCTCGACGAGCGTGGACAGCGCCGCGACCTGCGCGTCGATCTCACCCGCCAGCTTCTCGTAGACCTCGTACGACTGTCGCGTTGGCCGGGCGTCCGCGCTGGCGACCACGCCGGAGAGCGCGGCCAGCTTGGCGTTGAGCTTCGGCGGGAAGTGCAGCGGGTCCTTCGGCACCTGAAGCCGCGGCTCGATCAGCACGTTCTCGATCTCGGTCAACCGCTCCGCGATCGACTGCGCGGTCTCGGCGATCGGAGCGTGGTCGGCCGCCTCGCCGCGCCGCTGCCAGTCCTCGACCTGTGGGCGGAGCTTGCGTACGCGGTTGACCGCGCCGTGGGCCTCCGAAAGCTTGTCGCGGATCTGCAGCAGCAGCGCGAACTGCGCGTGCAGGTCCTCGTCCGTTGCCGGGACGCGCGGGTCCTTGCGAATCTCAAAGGGCTGGGTGAAGGACTCGCTGCCGACGGTCAGGCGCACCGCGTAGCTGCCCGGAGGGGCAGTCGGCCCGTCGACGCCGCCGGAGCGGAACATCGCGCCCGGCACGGAGACCCCCTCCGGGTAGCGCATGTTCCAGACGAAGCGGTTGAGCCCGGCCCTGGCCGGCACCGCCGCGTCCTTCTTGCCGTCGCCGTTGCTCTTGGGACGGCTGGTGAAGGTCTTGATCTCATTGGCCGACGCGTCGAGGAAGGTCAGGATGACCTCCTCCTCGGGCTCGCTCGCCAGGAAGTAGTTGACCAGCACCCCGTCGGGGGGGTTCTGGCCGGCGTCGAGCAGTAGCTCCTTCTTGGTGCCGTCGGGCCGGTCGACCATGCGGTAGGTGATCATCGAGGCGCCGGTCCCCTGGTAGTTGTTGCCGGGCCCGGTCGCGCGGCCGAAGCCGCGGTTCGTGTAGAAGCGAGTGGTCGGGCGCGGCGCGAAGAGCTGCGTCGACGCGCGCGCTGAGGCACCGAGCTCGCGCAGCGGCGAGATGTCGTCGAGGACCCAGAAGGCGCGGCCGTGGGTGGCCAGGATGAGGTCGTCGTCCTTGACCACCAGGTCGTGGATCGGCACCACCGGCAGGTTGCCCCCCACCCGCTGCCAGTGCCCCCCGTCGTCGAACGACACGTACAGCCCCGTCTCGGTCCCGGCATACAGCAGCCCCTGGCGGGCCGGGTCCTCGCGGATGGCCCGGGTGAAGTCGTCGGCCGGGATGCCGCCGGTAATCACCTGCCAGGAGGCGCCGAAGTCGCTGGTCTTGAGCAGGTAGGGGCGGAAGTCGTCGTGCTTGTAGCGGGTGGCGGCGAGGTAGGCGGTGGCGGCGTCGTGGGGGGAGGGCTCGATGAGGGAGATGAGGGCCCAGTCGGGCAGGAGGGCGGCGGGGGGCGTGACGTCCTGCCAGGAGGTGCCGCCGTCGCGGGAGAGGTGGACGGGGCCGTCGTCGGCGCCGGCCCAGAGGACGCCCTTCGTGACGGGGGACTCGGCGAAGGCGAAGATGGTGTCGTAGTACTCGGCGCCGGTGTTGTCCCGGGTGATGGGGCCGCCGGAGGGCTCCTGCTTGGCGGGGTCGTTGCGGGTCAGGTCGGGGGAGATGACCTGCCAGGAGTGGCCCTCGTCGGTGGAGCGGTGGACGTGGTTGGAGGTGACGTAGAGCACCCGCGGGTCGTGCGGCGAGATGACGATGGGGTAGGTCCACTGGAACCGATAGCGCACGTCCCTGGCGCCGTGTCCCGGTGAGGACTCAGGCCAGGGCGAGATGTTTTGCCGCTGACCCGTGCGGCGGTCGAAACGGGTGAGCACGCCCGCGTAGCTGCCGGCGTAGACGATGTTGGGGTCCCGCGGGTCCACCGCGATGTAGCCGGACTCGCCGCCGCCGACCTCGACCCAGTCGGCCGGGGTGATGCCGGCCAGGTGCGATCGGCTGGGCACGGAGATGGTGGTGTTGTCCTGCTGGGCGCCGTAGACGCGGTAGGGGACCTGGTTGTCGGTGGTCACGTGGTAGAACTCGACGGTCGGCTGATTCATGACCGTGGACCAGGACTCGGCGCCGTTGAGGGTGACCGTGGCGCCGCCGTCGTGCCCGGCGATCATGCGGTTGGAGTTATGCGGGTCGATCCAGAGGTCGTGATTGTCGGCGTGGGGCGTCGGGATCAGCGAGAAAGTCTTGCCGCCGTCGATCGACTTCCAGGTGACGAAGCTGAGTACCCACACCGTGTCGGGGTCGGACGGATCGGCGAAGAGGTGGTTGAAGTACCAGGCACGCTGGCGGAGGTTCCGGTCCTCGGACTGGCGCGTCCAGGTCTCGCCGTAGTCGTCGGAGCGGAAGACGGCGCCGTCCTCGGCCTCGACCAGGGCGTAGATCCGTCCCGGCTTCGACGCGGCGCCCAGGCCGATCTTGCCGAGCACGCCCTGGGACATGCCTGGGTTGCGGCCGATCTCCTGCCAGGTCTCCCCGCCGTCGGTCGAGCGGAAAATGCCGCTGCCGGGCCCGCCGCTGACCAGTTCGTGCGGACGGCGGATCGCCTGCCAGAGCGCCGCGTAGAGGATGCGCGGGTTCGCCGGGTCGACCGACAGGTCGATGGCGCCGGTGTGCTCGTCGCGGTAGAGGACCCGCCGCCAGTTCTGGCCGCCGTCGGTCGACTTGAAGACGCCGCGCTCGGAGTTGGAGCCGTGGGCGTGGCCGAGGGCGGCGACGTAGACGGTGTCGGGGTCGTTCGGGTCGATCCGGACGCGGGCGATGTTGCGCGTCTCGCCGAGCCCGACGTTCGTCCAGGTCTTGCCGCCGTCGGTGGAGCGATATACGCCGTCGCCGTGCGAGACGTTGCCGCGGATGTGGGCCTCGCCCATGCCGGCGTAGATCACGTTTGGATCGGAGGGGGCAACGGCCAGGGCGCCGACCGAGGCCCGCTGGAAGTAGCCGTCGGAGATGTTGCGCCAGGTGACCCCGGCGTCGGTCGTCTTCCAGACGCCGCCGCCGCTCGAGCCGAAGTAGAACGTGCCGACCTCGGTCGGGTGTCCGGCCACCGCGACGACCCGGCCGGCCCGGAATGGGCCGATCTGTCGCCACTCGAGCGCGTGCCACCGCGCCGGGTCCGTGGCCACGACGCTGCCGTTTTCTCGCCTCTCCATACCCGCGTGTCCTTCCCGCGAATGATCCGTGCGTCGGTGCTTCCGGGTGGCAGCCGACGGCGGAGTCGCCCGTGAACCTGCGCGACGTCGGGGTGCCGGCCCGCCGGGCAGCATAGCGCCGGGATTTGCATCCAGTCAATAAGCTTGATCCGTTTGCGAACGCGCCGGATCCGCGTGGTAGGCTGCCGGGATGACCGCGACGATCGACCCGCTGCCAGCCAGCCCGACGCCCTACCCGGACGTCAACGCCCTGCTCGCCGTGCTCCTCGAGCGGGTCCGCGCGGTGCTGGGCGCCGACCTGGTCGGGATGTACCTGTTCGGCTCGCTCTCGCTCGGCGACTTCGACCCGGCAAGCAGCGATGTCGACGTCGTGGTGGCGACTGCGCGACGGCTCCCGGAGGAGAAGGTCGCGGCGCTGGGGCGTGTCCACGGCGAGATCGCGGCGAGCGGGCTACCCTGGTCGGGCCGGCTGGAAGGTCGCTACCTCCCACCGGACGTGCTGCGCCGCCATCAGCCGGGGCCGGCACGCTACCCGACAATTGGCATCGACTGGGGGTTCGGGCTCGGCCGGGTTGGACCGGACTGGATCGTCGAGCGGCACATCGTGCGTGAGCGAGGCGTGGTCGTCTGGGGGCAGGATCCGAAGTTCCTGATCGACCCGGTCTCGCCCGACGACCTCCGCCGCGCCGTGATCGAGGCCGCGCTCGACTTCTGGGGGGAGCAGCTCGCCGGGCCGGAGCCGGAGTGGCTGCGGACGCGGGAGTACCAGGCGTTCGCGCGCCTGACGATGTGCCGTATTCACTACACCCTGGAGCGCGGTGCGGCGGCATCGAAGCCCGTGGCAGCCGCCTGGGCAATGGCGGCGCTGCCGGAGTGGGCGCCGTTGATTGAGCGGGCGCTCGCGTGGCGCCACGACCACGCGCCGGACGACCTGACCGACACGCTGCGCTTGGTCGCCTATACCGTCGAGCGATGCCAGCGGGCACAATTCGACCTCCGCACCGACCGTTGAGCGGCGACGGGGTCGCACATCAGTCGTCGGCGGGCTGCGGCTCGCCGACGCGGTCAGGAGAGAGGACGCCGGCGCGCAGGTCGTCCTCGATCGCGCGCGGGTCGCGCCGTTCGGGCGGGCCGTAGCCCGCCCCGCCGGGGATGTGGATCTCCAGCCGGTCCTCCGGCGTCTCGAGCGTTA
The DNA here is from genome assembly GCA_035702805.1 of Thermomicrobiaceae bacterium. Taxonomy (GTDB): domain Bacteria; phylum Chloroflexota; class Chloroflexia; order Thermomicrobiales; family Thermomicrobiaceae; genus DASSZN01. Next base: position 17,264 of record DASSZN010000058.1, read on the forward strand.
TCTGCCCGGCGCCGAGTTCGTCGAGCGTCAGTGCGTGGCCATTGACGATGATCGCCGTCAGTGGGCCGTCCTCGCCCCCCTGCAGGCCGGCGGGCGGGAAGCGCAGCCGGTCCGGGTTCAGGAAGAACGAGACCGGCCGCGGGTAGCCGGGGAGCGCGCGGAACTCCAGCTGGTGGCCCAGCGCGCCGCGCCACTCCCCCTGGCCGGCCGAGTCCGGCCGCAGCATGCGCTTGCCGACCAGTACCGGCGTACGCAGCTCGAAGACCTCGACCGGCACGTTGCGAGCGCTGCTCGGGAAGCAATTGCGGCCGATGCCGTCGCGACCCCGGCTGGCGCCCCGGCCGCCGGCCATGAAGAAGTGCGCGTTGTAGAAGCTGCCGTCGGGGTCCTGACCGTAGACGTGGAGCGAGTGCATCAGCCCGTTGCCCGCCTGGACGCGGTCGGGCATGACCTGCTCCAGCGCGCCGAACAGCAGCGCGTGCAGGTGCCAGCCGGTGCGGGT
>DASSZN010000326.1:0-11722 GCA_035702805.1 Thermomicrobiaceae bacterium
GGGTCGTCACGATTTTCGCCCTGGTGCTGGTGCTATTCGCCGTTCGTACACGCCGGGCGCTCGTAGCGTTCGTAGTGGTCATGGCGCTCGGTGTGCTGGGGCAGGTCGCGTTCGGCGCGATTCAGTCCCTCCTGGCGCTTGGCCCGGCGAGCTTTGCCGTGACCGCGAGCGTCTTCCGGGCCTACGGCACGTTCGGCAAGCCAAACACGTATGCCGGCTATCTCGAGATGACGGGGCCGCTGCTACTGGCCGTTGGGATGTGGGCCGTACACCGCGCCCGTGGCGCCTGGAACCGCTACCGCGCCGTGCGGGAGTCCGGCATGGGGTCCAGCGCGGTTGAGCGGCGAGAATTCACACGCTGGGCCGGACTGACAGTGCTCCTCGCGGTGAGCGGTGTCGCGAGCCTGGCGGGGATAGTTCTGAGCTTCTCGCGCGGCGCCTGGCTCGGCGTCGCCGCGGGGATCCTGGCGATGCTGATGGTCTCGGCTCGCAGGCTTCCGATTCTGCGACTGGTCGTGGTAGCAGTCATCGCCATCACCTTCGCCGCCGGCGGCGTCCACTACGCGCCCACCGCGATCCAGGACCGGTACGAGCAACTCGTGAGCCAGATCCGGCTATTCGACTCGCGTGAAGCGCGAGTCACGCCCGCCACCTTCGCCACCGTCCAGCGCATGGCCATGTGGCAGACCGGTCTGGCGATGTACTCCTCGGACCCTCTGCTGGGCGTCGGCGTGGGCAACTTCAACTATCGGTTCACCGCGTTCCACATCCACTCGGGCTTTCCGACGTCCGCCGGGCAGGCCCACAACTACTACATTCAGGCGCTCGCCGAGACTGGACTCGTCGGGCTGATCACGTACCTCGCACTCATGGGCACGGCGCTGGCGACGTGCGTGCGAACGGCACGTGCCGGGCCCGACGGGCTGACGCGCGCGATCGGGATCGGCGCCGTGGGAGTCACGAGTGCGGTGATGGTGCACAACGTCGTCGAGGACCTGCACGTGCTTAACCTCGGGATTCAGCTGGCGGCCGTCTGGGGGCTGGCGATCGTGGCGATGCGCATCGCGGAGGAGCGTGCGCACGTTGCCCGAACTCGCCCAGACCTCCAGGCCGACTGATGCAAAGGAGAACCAATGGCACACTCGACTCTACGGAGGCGAATACCGAGATGGACGTAGTGGAACCGGCCGCGGTCAAGACTGACGCGACTGAGTCCCAGGCACAGGCGCAGGGCCTTGCCGACGTATCGCTCTCATCACGGCTGCTGCGGCCACGGACGGCAATCTCGTTCCTGATAGCCGCGGCCGTGGTGGTGTTCGCCTTCTCGCGGCTGAACCTCAACCTTCGCGACGTCCTGATCGAGATGAGTCACGCCAACCCGATGTACCTCGGTATCGCGTTCGTCAGCTACTACAGCGCGCTCGCGCTGCGGGCCTTTCGCTGGCAGACATTGCTGAAGAGCGCCGACATCCAGCCCGGGGAAGGCAAGAAGATCCCGGGCTATCCAGGACTGTCGGTGATCTTCGGGATCTCATGGTTCGTCAACTGCATCGTGCCCGCGAAGCTCGGGGATGCCTACCGGGGGTACCTGCTCAAGGAGCGCGCGCGCGCGTCGTTCACCGCGACGCTCGGTACCATTTTTGCCGAGCGGCTGGTCGACCTGATGACGCTCGCCGCCTTTCTGGCGGGGTCCGCGTACCTTGTCTTCGGCCGCAACCTCCCTTCGGTCGTGAGCTCGTGGATGACCTTCGCGGTCGCGCTGGGCGTGGTGCTGGTCTCAGGCACCGTGCTGGTCTTTCGGTTTCGCACGCACCTCCGGGGCTGGGTTCCCGAACGCGTGCGCCACCACTACGTGCATCTCGAGCAGGGCGTCGTCGGCTCGTTCAGTCGAATCCCGGTGGTCCTGCTCCTGACCGGGGCGATCTGGCTGCTCGAGGGAGTGCGACTGTACTTTGTCAGCGTCTCCGTCCACGCGGGAGTCGGCCCGCTCGGCGCACTCTTCGTGGCACTGCTGGCGAGCCTCCTCACGGTGGTGCCGCTCACGCCGGCCGGGCTCGGCTTCGTCGAGGTCGGCGTTGTCGGGGTGCTCAGCCTGATGGGTGCCGCGCAGCAGACCGCGGCCTCCGTCGCGCTGCTCGACCGCGTGGTGGCCTACTGGAGCGTCATCGTGGTGGGCGCCGTCCTGTACCTCGTCACGCGCTGGCGGTGGCGTTAGACGCGCGATGAGGGTGCTGCTCGACTACACGGCGGCGCTCAGCCAGGTCTCCGGCGTCGGGCGGTACACACGAAGCCTGGTGGCCGCGCTGGACCGGGCGCGGCCCCCGGACGTGGACCTGGCGCTGTGGTCGGCGCGCGTTCGTCCGATCCGCACGCAAGTGCTGCCACGGACCGTCCGCGAAGTCCCGATTCCGGAGCGGTGGTTGACCGTGGGATGGCAGCGGTTGCGGTTGCCCCTTCCGGTCGAGGTACTCGCCGGTCGAGCGGACGTGGTCCACGCCCCCGACTTCGTTGCGCCGCCACATCGCGCGCCCGCCGTGGTCACGATCCATGACCTGAGCTATCTGGTGACGCCGCAATTTGCCTATCCGAACCTGCGGCGCTACCTTGCGACAGCCGTGCCGCGGGGTCTGCGCGGATCGACGGGAATCGTCGCCGTTTCGCGAGCCACCGCCGAGGACCTCACGCGCTTCTACGACGTCGACCCCGCGCGCGTTACCGTCATACCGGAGGGCGTCGACCCGGCGTTTCGCGCCCCTGCCGACGAGGTGGTCGTGACCGTCCTCGACACCCTCGGCATACGCCGCCCATACTTCCTCATCGTGGGCACCATCGAGCCGCGGAAAAACCACCTGGGAGTGCTGACGGCCTTCGAACAATTGGCACGTGCCCACGCCGACGTCTCGCTCGTCATCGTGGGGCGCCCCGGCTGGATGTCCTCAGAGATCATGGCCGCTATCGACTCGGCGGCGAGCCGGCTGTCAGTCCATCACCTGGGCGGCATCGATGATGAACAACTCGCGGCGCTCTACGCCGGCAGCGTTGCGCTGGTATACCCCTCCTGGTACGAGGGCTTCGGCCTGCCGGTCGTCGAGGCAATGGCCTGTGGCACCGCGGTCATCACGAGCGACCGCGGCTCGCTGGCCGAGGTCGCGGGCGACGACGCGGTCACCGTCGATCCCAGTTCGCCCGAGTCGATCGCCGCGGCCATGGAGTCGGTGCTGGACGACTCCGCCTTCAGGCAGGGGCTCATCGCGCGCGGCATTGAGCGCGCCGCGACATTCAACTGGGACGCGGCCGCCGCCGCGCACATCGATCTCTACCGACGGGTAGTCGCAGCCGATGGATGAGCCAACGGACGATCAGCCACCGAACGCAGACGAGCCCGCGTTGCTGCCGCCGTCGCGGCGGGCTCGCTACTCGATCCTGGCAGTCGGATTGATCGCCTATTTTCTGCTCGCCGTGATGTGCCTGGTGGTCGCGGTCGTGGTTGCCCTGCGCTTCGGATGGATCCCGTGACCGCGGGATGGCTGGCGTCGGTATGATCGAGACGATCGTGCACTGGCGCTACGCGCCGCTCTCTTTCACCGCGCTGTCGGCGGTGTGCGCGGTACTGCTGATTGCCCTTGCCTGGGTAGGCATTCCCGGGGTCGACCGCATCGCCGGCAACACGGTGCAGCGGCTCGCGAAGAACAGCGCCGCGCCGATCGTGGGGCAGTTCGGCAACAAGGTCGTCGATCTCGTGTTCGCGGCTTTCACGCTCCACCTCCTCGGAGCGACCGACTATGGCGAGTACGCAGTCGCGGTCGTCGCCTGGCTCTACCTCAAGACGCTCTCCGATTTCGGCCTGAGCATCCTGGTCACTCGCGAATCGGCGCGCGAGCCCGAGCGCGCCGGCGAACTGATCGGCTCGTCCACGCTGCTCCGCATCCTGGTCCTGGTAGCGCTCGTGCCGATCGCCGTCGGATACGCCGTGGGCGGCATGCACGCCTTCAATCTGTCCCGACCCAGCGCGATCGCGATCGGCCTGCTCACCCTCTCGATCCTGCCCGGTACCTACACCGAGGCCGTGAACTCCGTCTTCAACGCCCGCGAGCGCATGGAACTCCCCGCCGCGCTCAACGTGTTCACGAACCTTGTGCGCGCCGCGCTCGGACTCTCCGCGCTGGCCCTGGGCTACGGAGTGGTCGGGCTGGCCGTGGTCTCGGTCGTCGCGACGTCGGTGTCGACCCTGGCATTCCACGTCGCGCTCCGTCACCTCGGAGTTCACCCGGTCTGGCGGCTACGCCGGGATCAGGCGCGTTGGCTGCTCGAAGTGTCGTGGCCGCTGCTCCTGAACGCACTGCTGCTCAACGTATTCTTTCGCGCGGACGAGTTCGTCATCCAGGCCGCGCGCGGGAACCACGCCCTCGGCGTCTACGATGCCGCCTACAAGTTCATCAACACGCTCCTGCTCGTCCCGTCCTACTTCACCCTGGCAGCGTTCCCGATCCTGACGCGCTACGCGACCGGTGATCAGGGCCGCCTGGTCGAGAGCTACCGCCTCTCCGTGAAGTTCATGACGATTGTCGCGTGGCCGCTGACGCTCGTGACAATGACTGTCGCGCCGATCCTGATTGGCATTCTCGGCGGCAGCGCCTTCCTGCCGGACTCGACCGTGGCGCTGCGCATCCTGATCTGGTTCCTCCCCATGAGCTACGTCAACGCGATCACCCAGTACGTGCTGATCGCCGTCGATCGGCAGCGTGCCGTGACCACGGCGTTTGCCGCCGCCGTCGTGTTCAACCTCGGCGCCAACGCCCTGCTGGTGCCCCGTTTCAGCTTCTACGCGGCGGCGGCCATCACGGTGGCAACCGAGCTGGTCCTGCTGGTGCCGCTGATGCGGGCCGTGAAGGGTGCGATCGGAGACACCCGGCTCGCCGGAGTGGTCGTGCGCCCGGCTCTCGCGGCGGCGGCGATGGGGCTGGTCATGGCGGCAAGCTGGCGCCTCGGCCCGGTTCCGTCGGCGGCGCTGGGCTGCCTGGCGTATGCGCCGGCGCTGATCGCATCCGGCGCGGTTGGCCGTCGCGAGGCAACGATCGTCCGCGCGCTCTTCGGCAGGAACAGCGCGCTCGCCGGACAGTTGTAGCCCTCAGGGCAAGGGAGTCACGAGCATCACGTTGCGGTCGGACTCTCGCCAGTACGCGACCGAGCGGCCATTCGGAGAGACTTCCCAGTCGTCGTTGAGCACACGACCGCCGAGGTCGATCGGCCGCCCAACCGCGCCGGTCGCCAGGTTGACGCTGACCAACTGATCGTCGCTACTCCCGACGCCGAAGTCCAACCGCCAGAGCGTCTGGTCATCCGGTCCCCAGCGGATAAACGCCGAACCCGCCACATGGTGCCGGACCGCGCTGTCGATCTCCCCCACCCAGACGCCGTCTCGCGCCGGGTTCCCGCTGAAGGTCACGAGATAGGAGAACCACTTGCCGTCGGGTGACAGGCGCACGGCCTGGACAAACGTCGCCGCCGCGAGCACCTGATGGGCGCCGGTGGCGGTGTCGATCAGCCAGACACCGGGAGACGTCGTGTCGAGCGCCCGTGCGGCGACCAGGACGCGACGGTTATCCGGTAGCCAGGCGACCTCTGCCGCCAGCATGTCGATCACCGCGCGCGCGTCGCCGCCGTCGATGTTCGATACCCACAGCCGGACCGGGCGGTTGAGCAGCGAGCTCGGCGTGGTCCCGGGCAACGGCTGGAGCCAGGCCACTCGCTTGCCGTCGTCCGAGACCCAGGTGGGGTCGCCTCCGTTCTGAATCTGGCTCACCGTCGATCCGTCGAGCCGAATGAGGCGAGTAACGCCGGCAGCGGGGTCGGAGATTGGCACGATGCCGCTCGGTGATGGCGGACCGAACTCCGGCGACACGCGAGTCGGCGTGCCGCCACTCGTGTCGAACAGCCACGAGCCCGACTGCGCCGACGTCGGCGTGTCGTAGGCAAGGAGGCGCGACGCGTCCACCCAGGCGAACACGCCGCAGCAGCCCGAGCGCGTCAACTGGGTGGCGCGCACCGTGGGACGCGGCGTTGCGGTCGGCGTAGCCGGTGTCGCCGGGGTGGCTGGATGGCCGTGCCGGGCCACCGGCGACGGACTCGCTGCCGCTGTGGAAATCGTCACCGCGGCGGATGTCGTGGTAGCCGCTGATGCGGTGGCCTGGCTAACCGGCGCGCTGGAACGCTGCCACGGTGGCGTGCACGCCGAAACCAGGAGCGCGATGAGCATTAGCGCGAGACTTCCGCGACGAGCCAGCCGGGTCATTTCGGTGGCCAGGCCGGGCTGAAGGTATTGAGGACCGGGCCGCCGAAGCGGACGTCGGGCTGATCCTGTGGCACCTGCCAGCGCGACGGGTTGGCGTAGTCGAGCTCGAACCGCGTCCCGTCGGTGTGCGCGCCAATCTCCGCGGCGCGCCAGTTCGCCGCGATCAGCGGAACGGGGTCGACGGCGACCGCCATACCGGTGCGACGGATCTCCAGGTGAAGATGCGAGGCCCGGCTGCAGTTTGGCCCGGTGGGGTCGCCCGAGTAGGCGACGACCTGCCCGCGCGCGACGGGCTGTCCGACCGTGACCGGCGCTCGTTGCAGCAGGTGGCCATACAGCACCAGGTAGCCATCTTCGAGGTTGATCACAAGGTTGTGCGGCGCCGCGCCGTACGGTCCGTCGACGGCGAAGACGACGCCGTTGCCGATGGCGTGCACCGGTGTGCCGCATGGTGCCGCGAAATCGATCCCGAAGTGGAACCCCTGTCCCTCGCTGTAGAGGTCCGGCCAGTTGCGATAGGCCCACTCTGTGTTGCCGTACCACTGGGCGACGTACCAGGTAGAGGGTCCGGGTTGGCCCGCAAACGGCAAGCCGAACTGCGTCGCCGCCTGGCCTGCCTGCGGCATGATCAGTCCCCCAAGCCAGACGACGACCGCGGCCGCCGCGAGGATCCGGCGTCGCCTGGCGTGCGTCCCAAGCCTTCGCCATCCCGACGCGCGATATGGCATCCGGGGTCGCCCCTTCCGCGCCAGCCCACCCGCCACATACCCTCGGTTGAGAACACAGACGCGCGAGTGCTGGCGCCGGTTTCGCCGGCACGGCGGGAGCGCCGCCCGGACGAACGACTCGGCGTTCGTACGCCGCCGCCGGAGGTTGGAAGGTCGATGCCGCGGCTGTTGGTCGCCTTGACACTCCTTCTCGCGCCATGGTACTATCCGCGCGGTCAACACGGAGGCGTGGTGTAGTGGCCTAACATGCAGCCCTGTCAAGGCTGAGATCGCGGGTTCGAATCCCGTCGCTTCCGCCAGAGACGGCCGACGACGGCGACCCACCGGGGTCGCTGTTCTATTTCCTCCGGAAATCGCTCCACCATTACGTCGCCTCGCCGCGATCGCGGCAGCGTCTTCACGCTGCACCGTGTTGCAGGGCGCGCACTTCACGGACTTCCGGCTGGCGATCGACAACGGTGCGACGGGATTGCGCGCCGATCTCATCCGCACGTCGAGCCCTCCGCGCGAGCGGGATCCGGCGGCCGCGAGGTACGTTCTGGGCGTTCCCCGCGCCTGGGACCCTCACTCGGGCCGAGGTAGCCGGTCCCCTATAATGTCCGCATCGAACGAGGGTGAATACGGGGAGGGCCGACGAGTGGGAACGGCGAGACGCGAATCGCGCACCATGCTTCCGGGTGTCGAGACGCTGCAGATCGGCGAGACCGCAGAGGGCTACGTCGAGGCGCTTGCCTCGCAGAGCGTCGACTACCTGTTTCTCAACCCGGGTACCGACACTTTCCCCATCCAGGAGGCACTGACGAAGGTCGAGGCGCTCGGGCGGCGTGCACCGCGCACCGTCCTGTGCCTCTTCGAGGTCGTTGCGCTCTCGGCCGCTCACGGCTACTTCGCCGCCACCGGCCGACCGCAGGCGGTGCTGGTTCACGTCGACGTCGGGACGCAAAACCTCGGCGCCATGCTCCATGACGCCCAGCGTGGCCGCGCCGGGGTGGTCATCGCTGCCGGCCGTGCCCCCTACACCGCCGACCCTGACGAACGCGGCAGCCGCAGCAGTTACATCCACTGGCTCCAGGAACAGATGGACCAGCACGGGATCGTTCGGAACTACGTCAAGTGGGACTACGAGCTGCGGCGGCCGGACCAGGTCGGTGAGGCCGTAGCGCGCGCCTTCCAGATCGCCGCGAGCGATCCTCCCGGCCCGACCTACCTGACCCTGCCCCGCGAGGTCCTGATGGGGCGCGCGGGGGAGGTCGCGCTGCACTCTCCCGATCGGTTTCCGCCGGTCCGGCTCGGCGCCGGGGACCCCGACGCGCTGCGCAAAGTGGCGCGCCTCCTCGTCGGAGCCGAGCGTCCGCTCGTCATCACCTCGGACAGCGGGCGCCAGACCGCCGGATTCGAGGCGCTGGTAAGTCTCGCTGACCGGCTCGCGCTGCCGGTGGTCGAGTGGCGCAATCGCGCCAACTTCCCGACCGACCATCCCCTCCACCAGGGATACGACGTCGCGCCGCTGCTCGAGAGTGCCGACGTCGTCGTCGGCTTGGACCACGACTTCCCCTACATCCCGACGCTGACGCGCCCGCGCGCCGACGCCCGCATCGTCCAGATCGACGTCGATCCGGTCAAGGAGCGCATCCCACTCTGGACCTTCCCGGTCGATCTGCCGATCCGCGCGGACTCCGCGGCGGCACTCGCAGTCGTGTCCACGATGGCCGCTGAGCTGCTGGATGACGCGCGCCGGTCGACCATCGAGCGGCGACGCGGCGAGCTTGCCGCGCGGCACGACCGCCTGCGTGCGGAGTGGGACGACGGCGCGTTGGGTGACCGGGATCGCGCGCCGCTCACTCCGGCGTGGTTGAGCTACTGCGTCGGGCAGCTTGCGCGCGAGCACGGGGACTGCGTCTTCGTCGACGAGACCATCACCAACAACGTGACGGCCTGGCAGCACGTGCCGATCACCGCTCCCGGAACGTGGTTCGTCAGCGGTGGCTCCGGACTCGGCTGGGGGCTCGGGGCTTCGCTGGGGGTCAAACTCGCGCATCCAGACCGCCCGGTCGTGGCGCTGGTCGGCGACGGCTCGTTCGTCTTCGGCGCGCCGGTCGCCGCCCTGTGGGCCATGCAGATGCAGCAGGCGCCCGTCCTGATCGTGATCTACAACAACACCTGTTACAACGCCACCAAGCGGCCGCTGGTGGCCGCCTACCCGGAGGGGTACTCGGTACGCGCCGACCACTTCGTCGGCATCGATATCGCCCCCGCGCCGCGCTACGACCTGCTGGCGAACGTGGTCGGAGCGTACGGCGAGCGCGTCGAGGCGCCGCACGAGGTCCTGCCGGCGCTGCGCCGGGGGCTCGAGCGTGTGCGCGCTGGCCAGACGGCCATCCTGGACGTGCAACTCGCCCACCCGTAGCCGGGCGCGACGCGCCTGGCCACTGCGATGGAGAGCAGGGGGCCCGCCGGCCGGCGGGCCCCCTGTCCCATGTCCGTCAGGCGACGACCGCCGGCACGCCGCTCGACTCGATCGCGCCGTTGAACGCGGCGAGGTCGCGCTCGAGCACGTCGCGCAGACGCGCGGTGACGTCCTGGACCTGCTCGGCGAGCATGTCGTAGACCTCGCGCGCGCCCGCCGTGGGCCGGTCGTCGGACTCGTCGATCATGCCGCTCAGTGTGCTCAGCTTCTCGTTGAGCGCAGCCGTGCCGGGCTGCGCTTTGCCCGAGTTGACCTGGATCAACTGGCCCTCGATTGCGCCCAGTTGTTCTTTGAGCGTGCCTGCCGCGGCGGCGATCGCGTTGCCCTTGCCGGCATCCGACGCGCGGGACTCCCAGGACTCCACCTGCTTGCGCACGCTCCGGATCTGGTTGATCGCCCGGTGGACCTCGGAGATGCGGTCGCGAAGGTCACGCTTCACGCGGTACTGCTCCTCCAGGTCCTGGACGGAGGTGCTCAAGCGAGGATCCCGCTCGATCGTGAACTGCTCGGTGAACGTCTCGCCGCCGACCTCCAGGCGAACCTGGTAGGTCCCGGGCAGCACCCGTGGGGCAACCCCCTCGGCCATCATCTGCGCCATACGGTCATTCCGTGCCGGCTCGTCGAGCTTGGTCGGGCCGGCTTCGCGCATGTTCCAGACAAACCGGTTTGCTCCAGCCGCCACCGGGACCCGCGGCGCCTCCTCGCTGGTACTCGAGAAGGAGCGCAGGGTCTCGCCGTTGGCGTCGAGGATCGTGAGCGTGACCTCGCCCTCGGGCTTGTCCTTCAGCCAGTAGTGGATGATCACGCCGTCCGGCGGGTTCTTGCCGGCGTCGAGGTACTCCTCGTCCTGCGTCCCCATCGCCGTCTCGGTCACGCGGTAGGCGACCGTCACCGGCCCGGTCATCTTGTAGTTGATGTACCCCTTGGACGAGCCGAACGCGCGGCCGTACACGCGGAATCGCGTCGTCGGACGCGGCTTGAAGAGGTGAGCCGACTGCCCGCCGACCTGGTCGTGCATCTGGTAGAGCGGCGTCAGGTCGTCGAGGATCCAGAACGCGCGGCCGTGGGTGGCGGCGATCAGGTCGGTCCCCTTGATCGCCACGTCGTGGATCGGCGTGACCGGCAGGTTGCTCTGGAAGCGCTGCCAGTTGGCGCCGTCGTCAAACGACACCCACAGGCCGACCTCGGTGCCGGCGTACAGCAGCCCCTTGCGGTTCGGATCCGCGCGGACCGACCGGACGTACTCGGTCGGCGGCAGCCCGCCGGTGATGCGCGTCCATGTCTGCCCGTAGTCGTTGGTGCGGTAGACGTACGGCGCGTAGTCGTCGTGCTTGTAGCGGGTCGCGGTGACGTAGGCCGTCGCCCGGTCGTGCGGCGAGACCTCAATGACGCTGATCAGTGCCCAGCCCGGAAGGTCGCGCGGGGTGACGTCCTGCCAGCTCTGACCGCCGTCGCGCGACACGTGGACGAGCCCGTCGTCGGACCCGGCCCAGAGCACGCCGGCCTCGTGCGGCGACTCGGCGAAGGCGAAGATGGTGCAGTAGATCTCCGCGCCGCTGTTGTCGGTGGTGATCGGGCCGCCCGAAGGTCCGAGCTTCGAGGGGTCGTTGTGCGTCAGGTCGGGGCTGATGACCTCCCAGCTCTGCCCTTCGTCGTTCGAGCGATGGACGTGGTTCGAGGTCACGTAGAGCACGTTGGGGTCGTGGCTGGAGAAGGCCACCGGGAAGGTCCACTGGAAGCGGTACTTGAGCGACTCCGCGCCGGCGCCCATGCCGTGGACCTCCGGCCAGACCGTGATGTTGCGCTTCTGGCCGGTCTCGGGGTTCCAGGAGATGAGGCGCCCGTGGCCGGCGCCGGTGCCGATGCCGCCGCCCATGACCCGGTGCGGCGCCTTCGGGCTGATCGCGATGTAGCCGCTCTCGCCGCCACCCGGCTCGACGTAGTCCTTCCAGCTGATGGCGCCCTCGAAGTCGATGCTGGGAACGCGCATCGCCCAGTTGTCCTGCTGGGAGCCGTAGACGTTGTAGGGAACCTTGTCGTCGGCAACCACGTGATAGAACTGCGCGGTCGGCTGATTGAGCAGCGTCGACCAGGAGCGCCCGCCGTCGAAGCTCACGATGGCGCCGCCGTCGTTGCCCTCGATCAGCCGATTCGAGTCGAGCGGGTCGATCCACAGGTCGTGGTTGTCCCCGTGCGGCGTTGGCACGTTCTCGAACGTCTGGCCGCCGTCGACGG
>DASSZN010000371.1:0-18097 GCA_035702805.1 Thermomicrobiaceae bacterium
CGCCGGGGAGCAACCGACGACGGTCAGCTTCACGTTCATATACTTGCCCATCGTGGCCCGGAAGATCCGCGTGGTGATCGCGAAGCCCGGACTCGACGGGCACGACCGCGGCGCGAAGATCATCGCCCGCGCCCTCCGCGACGCCGGCATGGAGGTGATCTACACCGGCCTGTTTCAGACGCCACCGATGATCGCGCACGCGGCGGCGGATGAGGACGTCGACGTGGTCGGGCTCAGCATCCTCTCGGGCGCGCACAACGCCCTCGTGCCGCAGATCATCGACGCGCTGCGCGCGGCCGGCATGGACGACGTCCTCGTCGTCGTCGGAGGGACGATCCCGGACGCCGACGTGCCGGGGCTGCGCGAGGCCGGAGTCTCCGCCGTTTTTGGTCCGGGGACGCCGCTGACGGAAGCGGTCGACTTTATTCGCGAACACGCGCCGGTACGCGAGGGCGCCGCGTGAGTGACCTCGTCGAACGGCTTGCGGAAGGCGACCGCCGCGCGCTGGCTCGCCTGCTCACCTACGTCGAGAACCGCACGGAGGCCGGCAGCCGCGCCGTGCGCGAGAGCTTCAGCCGGACCGGCCGCGCGCACATCGTCGGCATCACCGGCCCCCCCGGCGCCGGCAAGAGCACGCTCACGAACGCGCTGATCCGCCGCTTCCGCGCGACCGGCCGCACCGTCGCCGTGCTGGCCGTGGACCCCTCGAGCGCAATCACCGGCGGCGCCGCGCTCGGCGATCGCATCCGCATGATGGAGAACTATGACGACCCGGGCGTGTTCATTCGGAGCATGGCGACACGGGGACAGATGGGCGGACTCGCGCTCGCGGTGACCGGCGCCACCCACCTGCTGGATGCCTTTGGCTTCGACCTGGTCCTGATCGAGACGGTCGGCGTCGGCCAGGATGAGGTGGATATTGCCGAGGCCGCCGACACGACCCTCCTGCTCCAGGTCCCGGGTCTCGGCGACAGCATCCAGACGATCAAGGCCGGCGTGCTCGAGATCGCCGACATCCTGGTCGTCAACAAAGCGGACCGCCCGGACGCGCGGCAGCTCGTCCGGGACCTGCGGACCATGCTCCTGCTGGGCGATCAGCCGGAGCGCCCGATCCCGATCGTCGAGACGGTAGCGACCGAGGCGAGCGGAGTTGAGCGGCTGGCGGACGAGATCGACCGGCATCGTGTCTACCTCGTCGAGTCGCACCGGAGGTCCGAGCGGGTCGAGCGTCGCCTGATGCGGGAAGTCGCGCTGTTGGCGCGGGAGCGCTTCGAGCGGTGGCTCGAGGTTCAGCTGGAGACGTCGGTCGGTCCCGACCGCCGCGCGGCGCTCGTCGACCGGCAGGTCGATCCTGGCAGCGTGGCCGGTGACCTGGTCGACGAGATGCTCGGCCGCCGTGCCGGCGACCCGCTCTCGAGCTAGTCGACCCCCGGCCCTCGGCTGATCGCGTTCGCGATCATCGCCGCGGACGCACCGGCGCCCACGGCGTTGTCGATGTTGACGACAGTCAGGCCGGGCGCGCAACTCTGAAGCATGCTCATCAGGGCAGCCTGGCCGCCGCCGCCGAAGCCGTAGCCGACTGACGTGGGTAGCCCGATTACTGGCACGGGCACCAGCCCGGCGACGACCGACGGCAGCGCGCCGTCCATGCCGGCAACCACCACGATCGCATGGACGCCGTCGTCGAGCACCCTGCGCAGCGGCCCGAACAGCCGGTGCAGCCCGGCGACTCCCATGTCCGCCAGCAGTTCCACCTCGCAGCCCATCTCCTCGGCGACGACGCGCACCTCCTCCGCCGCCGGGAGGTCCGACGTGCCGGCCGTGATGACCGCCACCCGCCCGCCGGTCGGTCGCGGCCGGTGCCCGGGCACCCGGACGACCGCCGACCAGGTCCCGTCCCGGTGATCGACCGTCGCGTCCGGGAAGGCAGCCCGCAGATCGGTCACCAGCGGCGGCTCGACCCGGCTGACCACTACCGAGCCCGCCGCCGCGAGCATTCTCCCCACGATGTCGACGACCTGGCCCGCCGTCTTCCCCGGCGCGTAGATCACCTCGGGGACGCCTTTACGGGCCGCTCGGCCCGGGTCCAGCCTCGCTACCGGCGCCCCGTTCGGATCGGGCTCGTCGACCAGCGCGCGCAGCAGGTCGGCGAAGACCCGATCGGACCGGCGTCGCTCCGCTCCGCTCATGTCCCCCTCTTCACCGGGCGCTCCGCGAGCGCCCGACGCACCAGGTCTTCGGGACCGGGGCCGACTTCTCGGTCGCGCTCGAGCAGCGCGAGGAACTCAACGTTGCCTGCCGGCCCGGTGATCGGGGATGTGGTGAGACCGGTCGCCGAGAAGCCCAGCGCGACGGCCTGCTCGAGCACCTGCCGCACCACGTCGGCGTGCACGGCGGGGTCGCGCACGACGCCGCCGCGTCCGACACGCTCGCGGCCGGCCTCGAACTGCGGTTTGATCAGCGCGACACAGCGGCCGTCCGGCTTCAGCACGCGCACCGCGGCGGGCAGGACCTGCGCCAGCGAGATGAACGACACGTCGATCGTGACCAGGTCGATCGGCTCGGGCAGCGACTCCAGGTAGCGGACGTTCGTCCGGTCCAGCACCACCACTCGCGGGTCCTGTCGCAGGCGAAAGTCGAGCTGGCCATATCCGACGTCGATGGCGTAGACTCGCGCCGCGCCACCCTGGAGCAGCACGTCGGTGAAGCCGCCGGTCGAGGCGCCAAAGTCCGCGCAGACCAGCCCGGTGACGTCGACGGAGAAGCGTTCGAGCGCCCGGTCGAGCTTCTCGCCGCCGCGGCTGGCGAATCGCGGGCGCCGCGCCAGCTCGAGCGGCGCGTCCTCCGGCATCGGCGTTCCCGCCTTATCGATCACCCGGTCACCCGAACGCACGTCACCGCTCATGATCAGGGCGCGCGCCTGGCTACGGCTGATCGCGAGGCGGCGCTCGACCAGGAGCTCGTCGGCTCGTACTCGGCGGACCATCACGCGCCCGCCTCGCTGGCGCTCACGGCACGGTTGAACCGGTCGGTCTGGACGTGGCACAGTGCCACCGCCAGCGCGTCGGCGGCGTCGTCGGGCTGCGGCACCTCGTCGAGGTCGAGCAGGAGGCGCACCATCTCCTGCATCTGTGGCTTGTCGGCCTTGCCGTACCCGGCCACCGCCTGCTTGACCTCGGCCGGCTTGTACTCGACCACCGGTACGCCCGCCTGAGCCGCCGTAAGCAGGACCACGCCCCGGGCCTGGCCTACCGCGAGAGCCGTCGTGACATTGCGCGCGAAAAACAGTTCCTCGATCACCACCACGTCGGGCCGGTAGTCCCGCACCAACTGCGTCAACCCGTCGTAGAGCTGCAGCAGGCGAGTAGCCATGCGCTGCTTCGGGCTGGTCGACAGGACCCCGAAGTCGACCACCCGCGGCGGAGCGTCGCCCCGGAGGATGCCGTAACCGAGCAGGGCCGTCCCGGGGTCGACGCCCAGCGTGATCCGTTCGGCCTCGCTCACCGGCGACTCGATCCGGTTCGCGGGCACGTTGGCAAATCGGCAGACTGGATCGCCCGGCCGACCCCCTTCCGGCCAGCCACGCACGTCGCGGTGTCTGCTTCGGCAAGGAAATGGCGAACCGCTTGCAAAGGGCAAAAGTGTCCGCTATACTGGCCTTCGGGAAGAGAGACAAGGGGCGAAATGGCTCGAGACCGGGAGCCGGACCGCTTGGATACGCAAATTCGAGACCAATGATCGTGTCTGCCCTGGGGCCGCTGGCCCGGGGCTTTTTTGTCTGATTTGTTCGACCCCTGTGGGCCTGCTGGCGCGGAAAAGGTGGTGAAGACGCAGATGGAAGCGACCCTTATTGCTCGCGGCAAGGACCGTGGATACCTGCTTTCTGAAGAGATCATCGCCGCGTTCCCCAACGTCGAGGACAACGTCGAATCGCTGGACGAGTTCTACCTGGCGCTGGTGGAGCAGGGCATCGAGGTACTCGACCAGGAGCCCGCTCCGCCGCCGGCCCCGCTTCCGGAGCGTACCCTTCATACCACAGCACCGACGCGTCTGCCGTCAATTGACCACCGCCATGACGAAGAAGACGCCGTTGCTGGCGTCAGCGACTCGGTCCGCCTCTATCTCCAGGAGATCGGCGAGACCAGTCTGCTGACCATGCAGGAAGAGGTATGGCTGGCCAAGCGCATGGAGCGCGGCAACATTGCCGAGACGCGAATCCTGACTGGCGACTACCTCACGGAGTCCGAGTGCCATGAACTCATGGCTGACAAGGACGACGGCGAGCGGGCCCGGGCCCACCTGATCCAGGCTAACCTGCGCCTGGTCGTCAGTGTCGCCAAGAAGTACGTCGGCCGGGGTCTCTCCTTCCTGGATCTCATCCAGGAGGGGAACATCGGCCTGATGAAGGCCACCGACAAGTTCGACTACAAGCGGGGGTACAAGTTCTCGACCTACGCGACCTGGTGGATCAGGCAGGCCATCACCCGCGCCATCTCCGACCAGAGCCGGACCATCCGCCTGCCGGTCCACGTCGGCGAGACCATCAACCGGGTCAAGAAGACCAGCCACCGTCTCCAGCAGATCTTCGAGCGCGAACCGACCTTCGAGGAAGTCGCGCGAGCGATGGATATCCCCGAGGAGAAGGTCCGTCAGGTGCTTGACGCCTCGCGACATCCGGTCTCTCTCGAGGCGCCGGTCGGCCAGGAGGGCGACGCCTTCCTCGGCGACTTCATCGAGGATGAGACCATGCCGCCACCGCTCGAGCTCGCCTCCCAGGAACTGCTCAAGAGCCAGATCGGCGACGCGCTCGACAAGCTCACCGAGCGCGAGCGGCGCATCATCATCCTGCGTTTCGGCCTGGAGGACGGACAGTTCCGCACGCTGGAGGAGGTCGGACGGGAGTTCGGCATTACCCGCGAGCGGATCCGGCAGATTGAGGCCAAGGCGCTGCGCAAGCTACGCCACCCGCTCTATAGCCGCCACCTTCGCGGCTACCTCGACTGACCACTATCCCACTTCGAGAGATCGACAGAGGCCGGCGGTGCGCTGGCCTCTGTCGTGTTCGCTACCCGCCGCCCTACCCCGCGTAGTGACTGAGCAGCAGTGACGCGTTATGTCCACCAAAGCCGAAGGAGTTGCTCAGCGCGTGCGCGATCGGCTGCCGGCGCGGGCCGTCGGTGACGTAGTCGAGGTCACAGTCGGGGTCCGGCACGCGCCGGTGCCAGGTGGGCGGCACAGCTCCGTGCTGGATGGCCAGGACCGTCGCCACCGCCTCGACCGCGCCCGCTGCCCCGAGCAGATGGCCGGTGAGCGCCTTGGTCGAGCTCACGAGCGGGATCCGCGTGCCGAACGTCCGCTTGATCGCCTGGGTCTCGAAGCGGTCATTGAGCGGCGTCGACGTGCCATGCGCGTTGACGTAGTCCACCTCGTCTGGCGTGATGCCGCCGCGACGGATCGCGAGCGACATCGCCTCGGCGGCGCCCTGTCCGTCCGGAAGGGGCTGCGTGATGTGTCCGGCATCGGCGGTGGCGCCGTAACCGGCGATTTCTGCCAGGATGCGCGCGTCCCGACCGGCGGCGTGCTCGAGGGACTCGAGGACCAGCACGGCCGCGCCCTCGGCGACCACGAACCCGTCTCGCGTCGCGTCGAACGGCCGGCTCGCCGTCTCGGGCTCGTCGTTGCGAGTGGAGAGCGCCCCCAGCGCGGCAAATCCGGCGACCGACGCCGGCGTCACCGCCGCCTCGGAGCCACCGGCGAGCATCACGTCGGCGTCACCGCGCCGGATCGTCTCGGCTGCCTCGCCGATGGCGTGGGCGGCGCTGGCACACGCGGACAGCGTGGCGAAGTTCGGCCCTCTGGCGCCCAGCACGATCGACACGTAGCCCGCGCCCATGTCCGCCAGGAACATCGGGATGAAGAATGGGCTGACTCGCCCAGGGCCGCGGGTTAGCAGCGTCCCGATCTCCCGCTCGGCGGTCTCGATACCCCCCAGGGCGCTCCCGAGGAGGACGCCCACGCGGCCCGCGTTCCGCTCGTCGATCGCGAGCCCGGCATCGGTCAGCGCGTCCTGCGCCGCCGCGACCGCGAGCTGCACGAACCGGTCGGTCCGCCGCGCCTCCTTGGCGCCGAGACGCTCGCGCGGATCGAAGTCGCGGACCTCCGCGGCCACCCGGCTCGCGAACCCGGCTGCGTCGAACCGGCTGATCGGTCCGGTCCCCGAGCGACCGGAGACCAGGGCGTCCCAGACGGACTCGAGGGTGTTTCCGATCGGGCTGATGATGCCCATCCCCGTCACGACGATGCGCCGCGCCGCCGGCCGCGCTGCCGGGTTAGCCACGCCCCAGCACTTCCGGGTTCAGGCAGCGCGGCGGCGTTTCCCCCCGGAGTACGGCGATAACGTTCTCCGCCGCAAGCTCGGCCATGCGCGACCGCGTTGCCTCGCTCGCGCTCGCGATGTGCGGGGTTACTACCACCTGCTGCATGTGGAGCAGCGGGCTGTCTGCCGGCAGCGGCTCCGGGTCGGTCACGTCCAGCCCGGCGCCCCAGATGGATCCCTGATCGAGGGCGCGCGTGAGCGCGTCGGTCTGAACTACGGGCCCCCGCGAGGTGTTGATCAGGACCGCGGTCGGCTTCATCAGCGCGAGCTCGCGCGGGCCGATCAGCCCGCGCGTCTCCGGGGTCAGCGGCACGTGGATCGTCACGAAGTCACTCTCCCCGAGGAGGTCGTCAAGCTCGCGGCGCGTCGCACCGGTAGCTGACTCGGCCCCGGGTGCCGGGCGGCTGTCGGCATAGAGGACGCGCATGCCAAAGCCGCGCGCCCGCGCGGCAACCGCCGACCCGATCCGGCCCATTCCGACGATGCCGAGCGTCGCGCCATGGATATCGGGGCCGAGGAACCCCATCGGCTCCCAGGTGCGCCATGCGCCGCCGGAGGCGGCCCGCGCGCCGTCGACGACGCGGCGGGCAACGGCCATCAGCAGTCCAAACGCGTAGTCCGCGGTCGTCTCGGTCAAGACGTCCGGCGTGGTGCACACGGCGACGCCGTGCGCGGTGCAGGCCGGCACGTCAATGTTGTCGTAGCCGACCGCGAAGTTGCTCACGACTCGCACCGTCGTCAGCGCGTCGAGCAGGTCGCCGTCGACGGGATCGGTCAGCAGGGTCAGCAGACCGTCACAGCCGGAGCCGATCCGGAGAAGTTCGGCGCGACTCGGCGGCAATGGGTCGGTCCAGACGTCAACGTCCGCCGCGGCGCGCAGCAGGCCGAGGCCCGCCTCGGGGATGATCCTGGTGACCGCGACCTTCACGGTCCCTCCTCTCCTCGCCGGATTCTAGTCGTCTTGCCGGGGCCGGGCAATCGAGGGACGGACCGGGACGTCGGCTTCGCCTTGAACGGACACGGGTGAGATGGTAAGATTCAGCGTGGCTCAAGCCCCACACCGCGCGTGAAGCGTGACAACGTTTTGAGCCAACGTGTCATGACTGACGGGAGCTGCTAAGCGAGTCTCGTGGGACTCGGGGTTGCGGCGCCCACCTGCGCGAGCAGGTTCAAAGCTGAGTTGCTCACGGCGGTGTTGGGGCCTTGGCCTTTCTCTGTGCCCCGATGCCGGGCACCGACCGGAGCCTCGGGCATGATCGTCCTCCTCCACGGATCCGACCGGCTCGGCATCGACGAGCGTGTGCGCGCGCATCGTCTCGAGCACGACCCCTCCGGGATAAACACCACCACGTTCGACCAGGCCGCGACTCAGCTGGGAGACCTCCGCGCGGCCGCGCTCGCACCGGGCTTCTTCGGTACCTCCCGCGTCGTGGTCGCGCGGGACCTGCTCACCGAACGGTCGGCTGCTGGCGCTGGACGGCGAGCGCGTGCCGCCGAGCGCGATGAAGTGCTGGCGCTCCTCGCGGAGATCCCGCCGTCGACGATCTTGATCGTCGTCGAAGAGTCAGTGTCGTCCGCGGACTCGGGTGCGATTCGGGGTCGGGTACCCGCCATCGACGTCACGAAGCTCGACGTTCCGCGGGGCCGCGAGTTGATCGAATGGGTGAGCGCGCGCGCCGAGCAGTACGGCGTGACCATCCCGACCGAGCCGGCCTCCCGCCTCCTCGAGGCACTCTTCCCCGGAGCGTGGCGCGCGGTTTCCCGTCGCGACGATGTACCGCCCGACCTATACCGCCTCGACAACGAGTTGGCAAAGCTGTCCTGCGCGGCGCGGGACGGCATCGTCACGGCCGCCGTGGTCGACGAACTGGTCCCCGGCGTGGAGTCGTCGAATATCTGGGGGCTCACCGACGCGATCGCGGCCGGGGACGCGGGCGCCGCGGTGAAGGAGACCGAGCGGGCGCTGGCGACCGGAGCGCCGCCTGAGGTCCTGATTGGCCAACTGGTCTCGCAGTTCGAAACCCTGGCCGCGCTGACCGCGGGTGCTGGGGTTGGAATGTCCGCGGTGGCCACGGAGACCGGTCTCACCGAGGCACGACTGCAGCAGGCCGCGAGGTCTGCCCGCCGTTTTCCGATCTCGCGCCTGCGCCGCGGTCTGACGGCGCTGCGCGAGATCGACGTGGCTACCAAGCGGGGCGAGGTGGAAGCGGAGGACGCTCTGCTCGGACTCGTGGCCCGGCTGGCCGCTGATCGCTGATCCGGCGTCCGATCCGACGCGTGGAGGCCGGTGAGCTACGCGACAGGCGTCGGTGGCCGCACCAGGTGGTTGAACTTCGCCATCAACCGAGACTTGCGTCGCGCCGCGTTGTTCTTGTGGATGATGCCCTTGATCGCGGCCCGGTCGAGCGTGCTGATCGCGTTGCCGACCGCGGTCGCGGCGGCCTCGGCGTCGCCCACGGCGATCAGGCGCTCCGCTCGTCGAATGTACGTCCTGGCCGCTGAGCGAAAGATCCGATTGCGCCGTCGGCGCCGCTCAGACACCCGTACGCGCTTCTCCGCCGACTTCTTGTTGGGCAAGTGTTCCCTACCTCCACACACACACGCTCGCCGCACGCCAAAACGCCGACGCACCCGCCGAACCGTCGAAGTCTAGCAGCGGCGGGCGCCCGGTACAAGGCCGCACGTTGCTCTTGAGCAGCCCGATCGGTGGCCCGACAATCGCAGTAGGGGTGCGGCAACCAACCGCGACCGAACCGGCTGACCGTTTCCGTCGGGTGACAGGTGAGAGGTAACTGAGATGAAGGTCGTACGTCGTGGCGAGGGCGATCGGGAGCGCGGGACCACCTTCACGGGTGAGGTCAACCTCGACCGGATGCTTCCGGCTCAGCGAGAGGGAGGCATGAACCTCTCCGTCGTCCACTTCAACGATGGGGCACGCACCAACTGGCATGCCCACCCGGGCGAGCAGATCCTCTACATCTTGACCGGCGAGGGGCGCGTCGGCACCGATACCGACGAGTTCCGCGTCGGCCCGGGCGACGTTGTCTACGCAGCTCCGGGCGAGCGTCACTGGCACGGCGCCGCGCCGGGCCACGCCATGTCGCATATCAGCGTGACGAACGTCGGCTCACCCGAATGGTTTGGATCGCCGGAGGGCTGAGCAACGACCGACACGCGGGGCCTGGAACGTGGACGGTGATGGATCGGTCGATGGTCCGTCTGGCAAGATCGAAACTGGTGATGCCGGCGACCCGGCCGAGCCGGTACAATCCGGCGCGATGACGACGATCTCTCGACGCCCCCGGCGTCTTCCAGTGACCCAGACCCTGACGACCCGGTCGATGGCAGCCAACGCCTCTATCGTGGCGGCGGCGTTCGTCGTGAGCAAGTCGCTGGGCATGCTCCGCGAGATCCTCATCGCGCGCCAGTTCGGCACCAGCGGCAACTATGACGCCTACGTCGCCGCGTTCAAGATCCCGGACCTCCTGTTCCTGGTCGTCATGAGCGGCGCGTTCGGCTCCGCTTTCATTCCGGTCTTCGGCGGCTACCTGAGCCGCAACGACCAGGAGCGGGCCTGGCGACTCGCCTCGGCGGTCCTGACCTACACCGTCATCACCCTGATTGTTGCCGCTCAGGTCGTCTTCTTCGTCGCCGGGCCGATGATGCGTGACGTCGTGGCGCCGGGCCTGCCGGCGTCGGAGCAGGTACTGGCGACGAACCTGACGCGGTTGCTGCTGCTCTCGCCGCTGTTGCTGGGTCTGGGGGCCGCCGCCCAGGGGATGCTCCAGGCTCACGACGCCTTCACGCTGCCGGCCATCGCGCCGATCCTCTACAACGTGGGGATCATCTTCGGCGCCATCGCGCTCGCCCCGAAGATGGGCGTCTATGGACTCGTGGTCGGCGTGCTCGTCGGCGCGACCGCCCACGCCAGCATTCAGTTCATCGGCCTCATCCGCAAGGGGATGCACGTGCGTCCCTCCTTCTCCCGACATGTCGACGGCCTGGGTGAGGTCGCCCGCCTGATGGTGCCACGCCTGATCGGGCAGACCGCGTTCCAGATCAACATCATCGTGATGACCAACTTCGCCTCACGCCTGGGCCAGAGCCGCGTCTCGGCCATGAACTACGCGTATCAACTCTTCATGCTCCCGCACGGAGTGCTCGCGCTCTCGCTCTCCACCGTCATCTTCCCGATGATGGCCCGGCAGTTCGAGATGCGGCAGTTCGCCGACCTAAAGCGCACCCTCGGGCGCGCGCTTGGCCCGCTGTTGTTCTTGACCTTCCCGGCGGGTGTGGGGCTCTTTGCCTTCCGGCTCAGCATCATCCAGATGCTGTTTCAGGTCGGCTCGTTCTCCTCAACGTCGACGGACCTGGTCGCCAGCGCGCTCGAGTTCTTCGCCGTGGGGCTGGTCTCCTTTGCGGTCGTTGAGGCGGTCACGCGCGCGTTCTACGCCATGCACGACACCCGCACGCCGGTGTTCGCGGCGGCGGTCAGCGTGGGCAGCAACGTCGTCCTCAGCTACATCCTCGCGCCCCGTATGGGCCACGCCGGCCTCGCGCTCAGCATCTCCGTCACCACCACCGTCGAGATGCTCATCCTGCTCACGGTTATGCACCGCCGGATCGGCGGGTTCGGTCCCCAACTCACGAGGTCTGTCGCGCGGACGGTGGCGGCCGCCGCCGTTATGGCCGTGGTCGCCTTGAAATTCGCCGGGCCCCTGGCGCGGGTGACCGACCCGATTCACGGCCGCTCGATCACCACCATCGCGGCGTTCGTCTTTACCATCGGCTCGGTTGGCTTGACCTACCTGGTGGCGGCGTACTACCTCCGCTCGCCGGAACTGTTCGACCTCATGGCGCGGGCACGGAGCCGCCTCGGCATCGCGCGCTGACGCCGCGTTTCGCCCGTCTCGTCCGGTATACTTCTGGGTCGAGCATCTCGGGGTGGAGGCCCGCCGCGCGCAGCATGATCGATCAAGAGCGCATCCGAAACTTCAGCATCATCGCGCACATCGACCACGGGAAGTCGACGCTGGCCGACCGCATCCTGGAGTTCACCCACGCGGTCAGTGAGCGCGACATGGTCGAACAGATCCTCGACTCGATGGACCTGGAGCGCGAGAAGGGAATCACGATCAAGGCGCGCGCCGTCCGCATGGACTATCCCGCGCGCGACGGCCAGACGTATGCGCTGAACCTCATCGACACGCCCGGCCACGTCGACTTCTCGTACGAGGTGAGCCGCAGCCTGGCCGCCTGCGAGGGCGCCATCCTGGTCGTCGACGCCGCTCAGGGAATCGAGGCGCAGACGATGGCGAACGTGCACCTGGCCATCGACGCTGGCCTCGTGATCGTGGCCGTGGTCAACAAGATCGACCTGCCCAACGCGCAGCCGGAGAAGGTGGCCCGCGAACTCGGTCAGGTCATCGGGCTGCTCGAGGACGAGATCGTTCTGGCTTCGGCCAAGGACGGCACCGGGATCGAGGAGATCCTGGAGGCGATCGTCCAGAAGGTACCGCCGCCGGCCGGCGATCGTGCCGCGCCCGCTCGCGCGCTGATCTTTGACTCGCACTACGACGCCTACAAAGGCGTGATCGCGTACGTCAAGGTCATCGACGGCGTGCTGCGCGCCGAGAGTACCGTGCAGATGATGGCTACCGGCAGGCGTGCCGAGGCACTCGAGATGGGCATGTTCCGCCCGCTGATGACCCCGGTGGCGTGCCTGGCTGCCGGCGAGGTGGGCTACATCGCCACCGGCCTGAAGGTCGTTCGCGACTGCCAGGTCGGCGACACGGTGACCTCTGCGGAGTCACCCGCGTCGGTGCCGCTGTCGGGCTATCGGCCGGCCAAGCCGATGGTCTTCGCCGGGCTTTACCCGGTCGACGGCGAGGATTACCCAGACCTGCGTGATGCCCTCGGGCGGCTCCAGCTCAACGATGCGTCGCTAGTCTACGAGCCGGAGTCGTCCGACGCGCTCGGCTTCGGCTTTCGCTGCGGCTTCCTCGGGCTCCTCCACATGGAGATCATCCAGGAGCGTCTCGAGCGCGAGTACAAGCTGGATTTGCTGGCGACCGCACCCAGCGTGGAGTACGAGGTGGTACGCCACGGCGGCGAGGTCGTCACGGTCGACAACCCCTCGGACATGCCACCGGCCGGGGAGATCGAGGAGATCCGCGAGCCCTGGGCCGCCGTCACGATCATCTGCCCGTCTCGGTACATCGGGACGATCATGGAACTGGTCACCACGCGGCGCGGCGAGTTTGAGGACATGGAGTACCTGGATGAGGACCGCGTGCAGCTACGCTTCGGCGTGCCGCTCGGGGAACTGATCGTCGACTTCTACGACCAGATGAAGTCGCGTACCCAGGGGTACGCCAGCCTCGACTACCACCTGGCCGGGATGAAGGCCGCCGACCTGGTCAAGCTCGACATCCTCGTCAACGGCCACCCGGTGGACGCGCTGTCGCTGATCACGCACCGCGACTCGGCCTACAACCAGGGTCGCGACCTCGTCCAGACCCTCCGCCGGCTGATCCCCCGCCAACTGTTCGATGTGCCGGTCCAGGCCTCGATTGGCAGCCGCGTCATCTCACGCGAGACGATCCGCGCCATGCGGAAGAACGTGCTGGCGAAGTGCTACGGCGGTGACGTCACGCGCAAGCGCAAGCTTCTCGAGAAGCAGCGCGAGGGCAAGGCGCGCATGAAAATGGTGGGGAGCGTCGAGATTCCTCAGGAGGCGTTCCTGGCGGTGCTCAGTCTGGGCGAGAGCCGGCAGGCGAGCCGCGAGTGAGCGCACTAGCGCGCGGCATCACTGTCGTGGGTCTGGGCGCGGGTGAGGCTCCGCTGGCTGAGGAAGCGCGAGCCGTCCTTTCCTCGCGACCGGTCTACCTGCGCACGGCACGGCATCCGGCGCTTGGTGGGTTGCCGGGACTTACCAACTGCCCAGCCCTCGACGACCGGCTGGCCAGGATCGACAACTTGAAGGGCACGCTGGAAGTCTTCCTGTCCGACCTGATCGACCAGGCGAGCTCCGGACAGGTGGCGTATGCCGTTCCCGGAAGCCCGTGCACCGTCGACGCGAGCGTGCGTGTGCTGGAGGAGATGGCGGCCGGAGCCGGTGTCACGATCAGCTACCTAGGCGCGCCGAGCGTGGTCGATCGAGTGTGCCGCGAGGTACCGCCTGGGTGGCTCGGTCCCGGGCTACAGGTAGTCGACATGCTGGACCTGGCGCTGGTGGGGGAGCGTTCTCCCTTCGCGGGCGGCTGGTTGCCGCTGTCGCCGCTGCAACCGGCGATCGTGGTCAATCCCGCACCCGCCTCGGTGATGGGCGCCGTCGCGAAAGCGCTTGCGACGCTCTACCCGTCGATGTGCGAGGTCGCGATTGTCGACGAGCACGCGTTCACGTGGACGACCCTGGACCGCCTCCCGCCCGCGGACGGCCGTGACTGGATGGCCGCGCTGTACCTTCCGGCGACGAGCTACGAGACAGGTGGCCGCACATCTGACGCGCTGCAGCGGATCGTCGCCCGGCTGCGCGCGCCCGGGGGCTGTCCGTGGGACCGCGAGCAGACGCACGCGTCGCTGCTGCAGTCGGGGCTCGAGGAGGCCTACGAGGCATTCGACGCCGTGGAGCGCGGCGAACCGGTGGACATGGCCGAAGAACTCGGTGATCTTCTGCTCCAGGTGTTCATGCACGCGCAGATCGCCGAGGAGGACGGCGAGTTCACGCTCGAGGACGTCTTCGACGCCGTGACCGCCAAGCTGGTGCGACGGCACCCGCACGTCTTCGGCGACGCCGTGGCCGAGACCGCCGGTCAGGTCCTCAGCACCTGGGACCAGATCAAGCGCCGAGAGCGCACCGAACGCGGCGAAGCGGCGCACGAGCACCCACTGGGGAAGATCCCGGCCGCGCTCCCGGCCCTCATGCGGGCGCAGACGGTGCTCCGTCGCGGCCGACGCGCCGGCCTCCTGCGCCTCGACGAGGTCCAGACGCGCGACCGGGCCTCCGACGCTCCCGCCCTGGTTGATGAACTGATCGCGATCGCCCTGGCGGCAAACCAGGCGGGCATCGACCTCGAGACGGCGCTCCGGGCACGGACCCACGAGCTCGAGGACGAGGCTCGGCAGGTGGCCGCGCTGTCGACGACGACCCCGCCGGCCGCGACCGGCACCCGCGCACCGGACGACGGCACGCCCCCGGAGGGAGAGACATCGGCATGACCGACACGCACGCGACCCAGCCAAAACTGGCCCGGCGGAGCTACACCACCTGCGGCGAGCTACGGGTCGACGACGTCGGCCGCACGGTGACGCTAAAAGGCTGGGTGAACCGGCGCCGGGACCATGGCGGGCTGATCTTCCTCGACGTGCGGGATCGCTACGGGCTCACCCAGGTCGTCGCCAACCCGGAGCTGTCGGCCACGGCACACACCGCGGCTGAGGGGATTCGCAGCGAGTTCGTCGTCTCGGTCACCGGTCGAGTCGTCCGGCGACCGGCCGGCACCGAGAACCCGGCCATGCCGACCGGCGAGGTCGAGGTCGTCGCCGACGCCATCGAAGTGCTCAACCCGTCCCGAACGCCGCCCTTCTACATCAACGAGGAGGTTCCGGTCGAGGAGGCGCTTCGCCTGGAGTTCCGCTACCTCGACTTGCGCAAGTCGCGCATGCAGCGCAATCTGCTGCTGCGGCACCGCGCGGTGAAGTTCATCCGGGACTACCTCGACAGCCGGGAGTTCATCGAGATCGAGACGCCGCAGCTGATGAAGAGTACGCCGGAGGGTGCCCGCGACTACGTCGTGCCGTCCCGGCTCTACCCCGGCGAGTTCTACGCCCTGCCGCAGTCGCCGCAGCAGCTCAAGCAACTCCTGATGGTCGCCGGGATGGATCGGTACTTCCAGATCGCGCGCTGCTTCCGCGACGAAGACCAGCGGGCAGACCGGCAGCCGGAGTTTACCCAGCTCGACCTCGAGATGTCGTTCGTCGACATTGAGGACGTGCTGGAGCTGACCGAGGGGCTGTTCGCCGGGATGTTCGAGACGCTGTCCGACAAACCCATTCTGGCTCACCCCTTCCCGCGCCTGACCTACGCCGACGCCATGCTCCGCTACGGGTCCGACAAGCCGGACCTGCGCTTCGGCATGGAGATCGTCGACGTGACCGATGCCGTCGGGAACAGCGGTTTCGGCGTCTTCGCGAGCGCCGCGACGTCGGGCGGCGTCGTGCGCGGGATCGCCGCGCCGGGGATGGCCAACATCACCCGCGGGCAGGTCGATCAGCTAACCGAGCAGGCGCGGCAGTTCGGTGCGAAGGGGCTGGTCTGGATCGGCCTCCAGGCCGGGGAAGACGGCACGCTTGCCGCCCGCTCGCCGATCGCCAAGTTCCTCAGCGAGGCGGAGATTGCCACCCTGGCGGAGCGCCTCGGCGGAGGCGCCGGTGACCTGCTCCTCTTCGTCGCGGGCGAGCCGGCGACGACGGCCAATGTGCTGGGTCGACTGCGCTTGACGCTGGGCGACGAACTCGGCTTGATCGACCGCCACGTCAACGCCTTCTGCTGGGTTGTCGACCCTCCGCTCTTCGAGTGGGACGCCGACCGCGGCCGCTGGGAGGCCGCGCATCATCCCTTCACCTCGCCGATGGACGAGGACATCCCGCTCCTCAAGACGGAGCCGGGGCGGGTGCGCGCCAAGGCCTACGACATCGTCCTGAACGGCGTGGAGCTCGGCAGCGGGAGCATCCGCATCCATCGGCGCGACGTGCAGAGCATGATCTTCGAGATCATGGGCTACGGGCCGGAGGAGATTGAGCGTCGATTCGGCCACCTGCTGCGGGCGTTCGAGTACGGCGCTCCGCCGCATGGGGGCATCGCCCCGGGGATCGACCGAACGGTCATGCTACTGGCCGGCGAGGACACGATCCGTGACGTCATCGCCTTCCCGAAGAACCAGAGCGCCCAGGACCTGATGCTCGGCGCCCCGTCGCCCATCGACCTGGAGCAACTCCGCGAGCTGCATATCCGGGTCGCCCTGCCGGAACGGAAGTAGCGCGGACCTCGCGACCACGACCACGGACGCCAAACGCGACGGGAGCCGCCGAGGCGACTCCCGTTTTCCGTCTCTGGCGATCAGAGCGTGTCGTACGACCTACCTCGCGCGCGCACTCCGCCAGGTTACTACGGCGCCCACGAGAGGCCGGAGACCGCGTCAATGTTTGGCGCGTTGAAGAGGACCTGCGGGTTACCGAGCTGCGGCGAACCCGACGCGCTCACGCTGAACGTCGCGTACATCGCCTGGAACGTGAGCCCGTCGGTCTGCAGAAACGCGATGCCGCCGCCGCCGGGCGCCCAGGCCGGGCTGACCACGTTCCCCTGGGTCGTTAGCCGAACCGCTTGACCTCCCTGGGATGGGACCACCCAGAGGTCGTTCGCGGTCCCCGTCCGCCCGATGTAGGCGATCCACTTGCCGTCGGGCGACCAAACGGGATCGTATGAGCCTGCCTTGGACGTCACCAGCGGTGTGAGCTGGCCGGTTGAGAGGTCGACCTTGTCGATCTGCGTCCAGCGGATCAGCGCGTTGCTGGTCGACGACACGCGCTGATCGAAGACGATCTGCGCCCCGTCCGGCGAGAAGGACGGATGCTCGACATTATCGCCGTTCCCGGTCGCTCCAGACACGCGCGCTGGGGTGGCGCCCGGCCCGTTCATGATCCAGAGGTAGTTCTTGGCCGTTCCGCGGTCACTCACGAACGCAATGTCGTTGTTCGCGGTCGACCACACCGGGTCGAGCGCCCAGACCGCGTTGTTCACGTAGTCGAGCGTGCCGATCTGACCCACCGGCTGGTCGTGGGTGAGTTGCTTGAGCCCGGACCCGTCGGCGTTCGCGATCCAGAGGTCCGAATAGGCGTCGCCGGTGCGCACGAAGACGAACTGGCTGGCATTGCTCGACCACCGCGGGTATGACGCGTCGCCGAGTTTGGTGAGTTGCCGTACCGACGAGCCGTTCCACTCGTAGATGTCGCCGTTCTGGGCGAACAGGATCTTCGCGTTGGACGGCGCGCCGATGCCGCCCGGCCCTATCAGCGCCGGGTCCGGCGTTCCGCACCCTGCCAGCACCAGCGCCACCAGGGATAGCACGGTGACGAGCGCGAACAGTCGGACACGGGGGGAGCGCACAGACCTCGTCACGATCGGTATCCCATCTCCTCGAGGGCTCGCGTCGCCTCGGTCGCCTCGTCCCACGGACGGCGCTCCGCGCCGTAGATGATGCATTGCTCGTGTCCTTTGCCGGCCAGGACGACTGCGCCGCCCGGCTCCGCACGCCGCAGGGCCACGCGAATCGCCTGCCGACGATCCTCGATTTGCACGTAGTCGCGCCCGGCCACCGCACCCGCGTCGGCCGCCCCCGCGGCAATCTCAGCGATGATGGCCTCGGCGTCCTCGAATCGCGGGTCCTCCGACGTGAAGATCGAAAAGTCGGCCAGGCGGGCGCTCACGGCGCCCTGGAGTGGGCGCTTCGCCCGGTCGCGCTCGCCGGCGCTCCCGAAGACCGCGATCACCGGACCGGAGACGAGCGAGCGCACCAGGCGCAGCGTCTTCTCCAGGGAGTCTGGTGTATGCGCGTAGTCGACCAGCACCGTGAAAGGCTGGCCGAGATCCACCCGACGCAGCCGGCCAGGGACGCCGTCCAGGGACTCCAGGCCGCGCGCGATCTGGTCTGGACTCAGCCC
>DASSZN010000003.1:0-38422 GCA_035702805.1 Thermomicrobiaceae bacterium
GCTGGCGATCGCCGGCATCGACCGCGGCACGCCCGACCCCGAGGGCGGGACCATCGACCGGGACGAGCACGGCGAGCCGACCGGCGTCGTCCGCGAGGCCGCCCTCAGGCTGGCGCGCGAGGCGATCGCGCTGCCCGGCGCGGAGCAGATCGCCGACGCGCTGCGGGCCGCCGGCCGGCGCTACCTCTCGGAGGGGGTCACCAGCGTGGCCGAGGCCGGCATCGCCCGCGACGCCGAGCTGCAGGCCTACCAGACGCTGGCCCGGGCCGGGGAACTGCCGGTGCGCACCTACCTGATGATGATGATCGACGAGACGCTCGAGCCCCTGGCCAGGCTGGGCCTGCGCACCGGCTTCGGCGACCCCTGGCTGCGGATCGGCCCGGCCAAGCTCTTCCTCGACGGCAGCATCGGCGGCCGCACCGCGCGCATGTCCCAGCCCTACGAGGGCGAGGACGACAACCTCGGCCTCTGGATGCAGAATCCCCAGGTCATGAAGGACAAGATCAAGGCCGCCCACCGCGCCGGCTTCCAGTGCTGCGCCCACGCCATCGGCGACGCCGCCATCGAGCTCCTCATCAGCGCCTACGAGGAGGCGTTGGCCGAGTGGCCCCGCCCCGACGCCCGCCACCGCATCGAGCACAGCAGCATCCTGCGCCCCGACCTGATCGACCGCATCCAGCGCATCGGCGCCATCCCGGTGCCCGGCACGACCTTCCTCTGGGCCTTCCGCAACGCCTACGTCCAGAACCTCGGCATGGACCGCATCCGCTACGCCTATGCCATGCGCACCTTCTTCGACCGCGGCATCGTCGCCCCGGCCAGCAGCGACGCGCCGGTCGACCCGACCAACCCGATGATCGGCATCCAGACGATGGTGACGCGGCGCAGCCAGGAGGGGGACGAGGTCTGGCCCGAGGAGCGCGTCACCCTCGAGGAGGCCGTCCGCGCCTACACCTACAACGGCGCCTATGCCTCGTTCGAGGAGGGGCTCAAGGGGACGATCGAGCCGGGCAAGCTCGGCGACCTGACGGTGCTCGAGACCGACCTGCGCACCGTCGCGCCGGAGTCCCTCGCCGGGGTCCGGGTGGACCTGACCGTCGTCGAGGGGTCCGTCGCCTACGACCGCGCGGCGGCTTCCTGACCGGAAACCGGGTCGCGATGCGTCGTGCGCACCGGGAGATCGACGGGGAGGGGCGCGATTCGTCGCGCCCTTCTGCTCGGATCGGCAGCCCTGTGCCGCCCCGGCGCGATCAGTCCGCCGCGCTGCGCAGCCCCGCCCCGCCCGCCGCCAGCAGCTCGACCAGGCGCGAGCGGCAGCGGGCCACGTGGAGCACGAAGCGCCGGTCCCCCAGCAGCGGCGCCAGCGGCGCGTCCGGCGTCAGGTCGCGCCGGCGCACCGAGAGCGCCACGTCCCGGTCGTAGACCCGGTCGATGAAGCGGACGAAGCGCAGCGCACGGTCGCTGTCCGGCAGCAGCGCCAGCCGGTCGAGCGCCACGGCATCCACCTCGAGCAGCCAGGCGGCGTCGTACATCGGGTGCGTCTCGACCAGGAAGCCGAGCAGCTCATCCCAGCTCGTCGTCCAGGTGCGGTCGCCGGCCGGGCGGGGCGCGGCCGCCAGCACCTCCCGGTGGTCGATCCCGTCGACCGACACGACCTGGAAGGCGTCGGCGATCTCGCCCAGTTCGCGCCGGAAGTCGTCGACCGTCACCCAGGCGCTGGACGTGCCGGTGGGGTCGGCATTGGCGGTCGCCAGGATGCGCGGGTGGCCGGCCAGCATCGCCCGCAGCAGCGACACGAGCAGCATGATGTTGCCGGGGTCGCGCAGGTCGATCTCGTCGACGCACACCAGGCGCTGCTCCGCCAGCAGCTGGCTGAGCCGGCGCATGCCGAGCGTGCCGGCCGCCGCCGCGAACTCGTCGAAGGTCGCGAACAACTTCGGCTCCGCCGAGGCGTTGAAGGCGGCGGCCAGCAGGTGCGTCTTGCCGATCCCCGGCGGGCCGTCGAGGTAGACCCCGCGCGCCCCGGCCGGCGCCGGTCGCCGGCCCCAGCGGCGGCGACGCGGCGGTGCCGTTACGGCGGCCTCCCGCATGCGCGCCAGCGCCTCCTTCTGCGACGGGTAGGCCGGGTCCGGCGCGTAGCCGGCGAAGCTCGCCGACGCGAAGCGGGCGGACAGCAGGAACTGCGGTCCGTGCGTCTCGCGCACGCGCCGTCGCAGCGCCTCGATGGTCACCGGGATCACCGCCGGCACGCTCCAGAGCGGGCGACGGCAGGCGTCGCCCGTGATTGGTGCTCCGTGATCGGTCGCGCTTCCACCGGCGGTACGCCTGGCCCCCCGCCGGATCTCAGGAGAACCCGGCCGCCCGCGCCGCGAAGGACGCCGGGCCGGCCGGGCTCTCGCCTCGTCGAGTTGATCGGGCGCCGCCCTAGCGGGCCGGGACCGCGGCCAGGGTGCGCACCAGCGCCGCGTCGAACTGCGGCAGGTCGCCCGGCACGCGCGAGGTGATCAGGCTGCCGTCCTCGACCAGCGGCTCGTCGACGTAGGTCGCGCCCGCATTCTTGACGTCGTCGCGGATGCCCTTGACGCAGGTCAGCGTCTTGCCCGCCAGGACGCCCGCCGAGATCAGCAACTGCGGGCCGTGGCAGATCGCCGCCACCGGCTTGCCCGTCTCGACGAAGGCGCGGGTGAAGTCCACCGCGTCGTCCACGATGCGCAGCTTCTCCGGCGAGCCGCCGCCGGGGATGACCAGCGCGTCGAACTCGCCGACCGAGACGTCGCCGAAGGTCGCGTCCGCCTCCAGCCGCGTCCCCTTCTTGCCCTCGATCGCCCCGCGCTCGACGCCGATGATCGTCACCGCCGCGCCCTCGGCCTCCAGGTGCGCCTTCGGGTCGGTGGCCTCGACGTCCTCGAAGTTGGCGCCCAGCACCATGGCGACGCGCTTGCCGCTCAGAGATCCCATGGTCTGACCCTCCCTCCCGGCCGGGACATCCCGACCGGCTCGACCGTTCCGTGTCCCCAGCATAGCAGAGCGCGTCCGGCGATCCCGAGCCACGCTACTCGGTGAGCGCGATGCCCATGACGTTGTGGAAGCCGGCGTCGACGTAGATCGTCTCCCCGGTCACCGCCGAGCCCAGGTCGCTGCACAGCCAGAGCGCCGTCCTGCCCACGTCCTCGATCGTCACGTTGCGCCGCAGCGGCGCGACGTCGGCGAACTGCCGGTGCAGCGTGCGGAAGTTCCCCACGGCGCTGGCCGACAGCGTCCGGATCGGGCCGGCGCTGATCGCGTTGACCCGCACGTCGTCCGGCCCCAGGTCGCTCGCCAGGTAGCGCACGCTCGCCTCCAGCGCGGCCTTGGCCACCCCCATGACGTTGTAGTTGGGCGCGACCTGCTGCGAGCCGTGGTAGGTCAGCGTCAGGATCGACGCGCCCGGCATCAGCAGCTCGCGCGCGGCGCGGGCGAGCGCGACCAGCGAGAAGACGCTCACGTCCATCGCCAGGTGGAAGCCGTCGCGACTCGTCTTGAGGAACTCGCCGCTCAGCTCCTCGCGCCGGGCAAAGGCCGCCCCGTGGACCAGGATGTCGAGGTGGCCGTAGACCTCGCGAACGCGGTCCATCAGCGCCGCGATCTGTTCGTCGCTCTGGACGTCGCAGGGCTCGATCAGGCGCGCGCCCACGCTCTCGGCGAGCGGCCG
The DNA here is from genome assembly GCA_035702805.1 of Thermomicrobiaceae bacterium. GTDB lineage: Bacteria > Chloroflexota > Chloroflexia > Thermomicrobiales > Thermomicrobiaceae > DASSZN01. Next base: position 3,692 of record DASSZN010000003.1, read on the forward strand.
CACCCGGCGCTCGAGCGCCTCGCCCACGTAGCTGAACCCGAGGTCGGCGCCCTCGGCGTGCAAGGCCCTGGCGATCCCCCACGCAATCGAGTGGTCGTTCGCCACCCCGACCACCAGACCGGTCTTGCCCTCGAGCAGCCCCACCGCATCCCCCTCCAGCAAAGCCGACGGCCCTGCCGCCTATCCTAGGGCACCGCGCGGCCGAACTCAAAGCCGCGCGCCGAAACGCTCGCCTGGAACAGCCGCGGCCGGCGCGGTGTTCTCTGCGGTAGCGGGAGTCCGATCCCGCCCCGGCGTTGCCGCTCTTCGTACCGGACTCTATGATGACAGAAGGCGCGCGCCGCGTCCGTGGTGATCCGCCGCGGCGCGAGCGGCCCGGCACACGCGGCGGGGAAGCCCGGACCCGGCCGTGCGGTCTCCGGCGAGGGACTCGGGTACGCGGCACGTCGCACGTCGCACGTGAATCGACGCGGGAGGGACGCATGGTCACCATTCGCTACCTCGGCCACTCGGCCTTCGCTCTCGAGGCGGACGGCAAACAGGTGCTGGTCGACCCCTTCCTGAGCGGCAACCAGCGCGCGGCCGCCGGCCCCGACGAGTTCAACCCCTCCGCCATCCTGCTGACCCACGCCCACGGCGACCACGTGGGCGACACCGTGGACATCGCCAGGCGCACCGGCTGCGACGTCATCGCCACCTACGAGCTCGGCACCTACCTCGGCCGGCAGGGGCTCAACGCCATCCCGGCCAACCACGGCGGGACGGTCAAGTTCGACGGCGGCAGCGTCAAGTTCGTCCCGGCCTGGCACACGTCGTCGCTCGAGGTCGGGGACGAGTGGGTGGCCCCCGGCGTGCCGGCCGGCCTGGTCGTCCGCTTCGGCGGCGCGACGACCTACTTCGCCGGCGATACCTGCCTCTTCGGCGACATGACCCTGATCGGCGAGGAGGGGCTCGACGTCGCCGTGGTGCCCATCGGGGACCACTTCACCATGGGGCCGAAGGACGCCGTGCGCGCCGTCGGGCTGCTCAAGCCGCGCGTGGTCATCCCGTGCCACTACAACACGTTCCCGCCGATCCAGCAGGACCCCGAGGCCTTCAGGCACGACGTCGAGGAGCACACGCAGGCCGACTGCGTGGTCCTGCAGCCGGGCCAGTCCTACCGGGTCGACTGAGTGGAGGGCCAGCAGACGATGGCCGAGACCGCACGCCCCCGCGTGCTCGTGTGCGACCCGCTCGACGAGCACGCGCTGGAGATCCTGCGCCACGAGACGCAGGTCGACGTCCGCACCGGGCTGACGCAGGACGAACTGATCGACATCGTGGCCGCCTTCGACGCGCTCGTCGTGCGCAGCGCCACCCAGGTCACCAGCGAGGTCCTCGAGGCCGCCTCGGCGCTACGGGTCGTCGCCCGGGCCGGCGTCGGCGTCGACAATATCGACGTCGACGCGGCCAGCGAGCGCGGCGTCCTGGTCGTGAACGCGCCGGGCGCGAGCAGTCAGGCCGTCGCCGAGCTGACCGTCGGCCTGATCCTCTCCCTGCTGCGCCGCATCCCGACCGCCGACCGCACGATGAAGGCGGGGCGCTGGGAGAAGGCGCACCTGCGCGGGCGGGAGTTCGCCGGCAAGACGCTGGGCGTGATCGGCTACGGGCGGATCGGCCACGAGGTCGCCGGGCTCGCCCGCGCCTTCGGTGCCCGCGTCCTCGTCTACACCGTCCTCACCCGCCCGATCGAGCACGGCCAGGCGGTGAGCTTCGAGGAACTCCTCGCGGAGAGCGACATCATCACGATCCACGTCAACGTCACGGACCGCGCTGCCTCGCTGATCGACGCCGCGGCCATCGCCCGCATGAAGGACGGCGTCTACCTGATCAACACGTCGCGCGGGGGCATCATCGACGAGGCGGCGCTGCTCGAGGGGCTCGAGTCGGGCAAGGTCGGCGGCGTGGGCCTGGACGTCTTCGTCGACGAGCCGCCCGGTGCCTCGGCGCTGGTCAAGCACCCGCACGTGGTCTGCACGCCGCACATCGGCGCGGCGACCGCCGAGGCGCAGCGCGCGGTGGGCGCCATCGCCGCCCACTCGCTCCTCGCCGTGCTGCGGGGCGAGCGGCCCGACACCATCGTCAACCCGTACGCCCAGTGAGCGCGGAGCCCGCCATGAGCCAGGATCGGCCAAACGGCCCCGCCGAGCCGGACCAGCGGGCCGTCATGACCGCGGAGATGGCCCGCACCGCCTTTCAGCGCAAGGCGGTCACCCACCTCCCGCCGCGCGAGGCGCTCGACGACGCGATCGCCTTCTTCCAGGCGCGCGGCTACCGGGCCGGCCGCACCGGCCGCCCCAACCAGGTGTTCGTCATGGGGGGTCGCGAGGGGATCCTGCCGCGGGTCAACGCCGAGATCCTGGCCCAGGGCAACGTCGGCCGGGCCAGGACGACGATGCTCACCATCAGCGGCTTCGGCGAGCGGCTCCAGGCGACGCTGCGGGAGTACGCCGACCACCTGCGCGACGAGCGCCGCCGCGCGCGGGCCACGCCGCCCAACAGCGAGCCCGCTGTCTGACCCCGCCGGGACACGGAGTGGGCGCCGCGCGATGCGGCGCCCACGTCATCGGTTTCGGTGGTGCTCCCGGAGGCGTCAGGACGCGGCGACGTAGAGGTCGGCCGCCGAGCGCGCCGTCTTCCAGCCGATCACCCCGCCCAGCCGGTCGCTGAAGTGCCGCGCCAACCCGGTGCCGAACGCGCGGTCGACCAGCCGCGCCGCGTGGAGCCCCGAGCGCACCCCGTACGCCGCCTCGATGCGCGACAGGTCGTCCCAGTAGAACGCGCAGCTCGCGTACATCGCCAGCCGGCTCTGCTGGGCGCGCATCAGCGTGTCGATCGCCGCCGCGTCCCGGCCCTCGGCCGGCAGACCGCGCCCGGCAAGCCATTCCGGGAGCGTCTTCGCCCCGATCGCCACGTCGACGTAGTCGTCGCGCAGCGCCCAGACGTCCCCCGCGGTCGCCGGCGCCAGTGCCTCGGTCACGGCGTCCAGCTCGGCGGCCAGGTCGTCGAAGGCGGCCCGTAGCTCGCCCTTCCAGTGGCCGTCGCCGGGCGTGCAGTCGCAGTCCCCTCGCCAGCGCAGCAGCGCGTGCGGGCAGCCCCAGGAGGACTGCTCGCGGATCGTCACGATCCGGACCGGCGGCTGACTTGCCAGGAACGCCTCCAGCGAGACCGGCGTCATCCCCGCCTCGGCCGCCCGCACCTGCAGCAGGTCCTGGAGGAAGTAGTCCTTGAAGCGGTGGTGGTGACCGTAGACCTCGCCGTCGCTGGCGATCAGGACGATGGGGTCGGCCTCGCCGGACTCGAGCGGCGCGGCAAAGCGTGGCTCGAGGAAGCTCCGGACGAAGTCGGGCGCGGAGTTGGTCGAGAAGGGGTCGAACGAGACCGTCCCCGACAGCGGCCCCTCGTAGAAGACCACCGCGAACTCCCGGCCCGAGGGCAGCGCCACCCGGTAGGGGAAGCGCATGTCGACGGGCTCGGCCGCCTGCTCCGGGCTCAGGATCGTGAACCTCAGCCCCTCGTCCGCGCACGCCTCGAGCGTCGCCTGGTCGACCGCCGTCTCCGGCAGCCAGATCCCGAGCGGCCGGCGGCCGAAGACGTGCTCGAACCAGCGGATACCCCAGCGCAGCTCGGTGCGGCGATCGCGCGCGCTCGCCAGGGGGAGGATCGTGTGGTGGAAGCTCTGCACGATCGCGTTGCCGTGGCCGGTGCGCGCTCGCGCCTCCCGGTCGCCCGCCGCGATCCGCGCCAGCACCTCCGGGTGGTGCCGCGCGATCCAGAGGCCGAGGGTCGGGCCGACGTCGAAGTTGGCCCAGGCGAAGTTCCCGTGCTCGGCATTGGGGCCGTAGCATTCGTGCAGGATCTTCTCGTTGTAGTCGTGGAACGGGTCGGCGCCCGGTTCACGCGGGACGAGCCCCGTCTCGGGGTCCTCCCGCGGTGGCTGGTAGAAATGTCCGTGGACACAGAGATAGCGCGCCATGGTGCGTTACGTCATCTTCTAGGATCACGACAACCCAACAGTTCCCGGCGCGCACGCGTGCATGCCGGTGAACCTTCCAAGTGTACATCCGTGATGTTATGTCGTGTCTCGGTGGTGACCCCGCCGGGTTCGCGCGGCGCCGGCGTGCCGGTCGCGTCTGCCCCGGCCGGTGACGGGCGGGGAGTACGTCGCGCCCCCCGCGCCCCGGACTCCTCCTCGGCGGCCGGCACCAACGGTACCGGCGTCCCGCGCTAGCATCTCACGAACGGGGGAATAAGACAACGGGGCGCGCGTACGAACGCCCCGTTGTCGTAAGGATTCAGGACCAATGGCCCGACCGTTCGGGCTACGCTCAGTCGGCCGGCGCCCCGACCGGCCGCTCCGCCTCGACCTCCTCCAGCGGGTCGCGCAGTACCGCGCCGGTGTTCGCCGAGGTCACGAGGTAGGCGTAGCGCCGCAGGTAGCGGCTGTCGACCGCCTGGCGGAACGGCTGGAGCGCGCGCCGCCGCAGCGCCAGGTCCAGCTCGTCGAGCTCCACCTCGAGCCGGTTGTTCGGGATGTCGATCGCGATGATGTCCCCCTCGCGCAGCAGCGCGATCGGCCCGCCCGAGGCGGCCTCCGGCGAGACGTGGCCGACGCAGGCGCCGCGGGTGCCGCCGGAGAAGCGGCCGTCGGTGACCAGCGCCACGCTCTTGCCCAGCCCCATCCCCATCAGGTTGGCGGTCGGCGCCAGCATCTCCTGCATGCCCGGCCCGCCCTTCGGCCCCTCGTAGCGGATCACCACCACGTCACCGTGATTGATGCGCCCGCTCAGGATGGCACTCGCGGCGTCCTCCATCGAGTCGAAGACCCGGGCCGGCCCGCGGTGGACCAGCATCTCCGGGTCGACCCCCGCGGCCTTGATCACGGCGCCGTCGGGTGCCAGGTTGCCGAACAGAATCGCCAGGCCGCCCTTCTCGCTGTAGGCGTTCTCCAGCGGGCGGATCACCTCGGGGTCGCGGATCTCGGCGTCGGCGATGTTCTCACCGAGCGTCTTGAGGGTGACCGTCATCTGGTCGAGGTCGAGCACGCCGGGCTTGCGGGCGACCTCATTGAGGATGGCGGAGATGCCGCCCGCCCGGTGGACGTCCTCGATGTGCCAGTTCGATGCCGGGCTCACCTTGCAGATGTGCGGCACCCGCTGCGCAACGTCGTTGATCCGCTCCAGCGGGTAGTCGAGCCCGCCCTCGCGCGCCAGGGCCAGCCCGTGCAGGACGGTGTTGGTGGAGCCGCCCATCGCCATGTCGAGGGCGTAGGCATTGTCCATCGCCTGCTGGGTCACGATCTTCCGCGGCGTCAGGTCGGCGTCGATCACCTTCATGAGCTGCTGGGCGGCCCGCTCGGCCAGCGCGTCGCGCTCCGGCGTGTCGGCCAGGATGGTGCCGTTGCCGGGCAGCGCCAGCCCCAGCGCCTCCATCAGGCAGTTCATCGAGTTGGCGGTGAACATGCCCGAGCACGACCCGCAGCTCGGGCAGCCGTACTGCTCGAGCTGCTCCAGCGCCTGCGCGTCGATCTTGCCCGCCTGGTAGGCGCCGACCCCCTCGAAGACCGAGATGAGGTCGACCTTGCGCCCGTCCGGCATGGTGCCCGCCGCCATCGGCCCGCCGCTGATGAAGACCGTCGGGATGTCGAGCCGCATCGCCGCCATCAGCATGCCGGGGACGATCTTGTCGCAGTTGGGGATGCAGACCATGCCGTCGAAGTGGTGCGCCCGGATCATCGTCTCGACCGAGTCGGCGATGATCTCCCGGCTCGGCAGGGAGAACTTCATGCCGATGTGGCCCATGGCGATCCCGTCGTCCACGCCGATGGTGTTGAACTCGAACGGCACCCCGCCGGCGGCCCGCACCGCCTCCTTGACCACCTTGCCGAAGCGCTGCAGGTGGACGTGGCCGGGGATGATGTCGACGTACGAGTTCACGATGGCGATGAACGGCTTGCGAAAGTCCTCTTCCGAGCGCACGACTCCGGTCGCTCGCAGCAGGCTGCGGTGCGGCGCTCGCTCGAACCCTCGCTTGATCATGTCGGAACGCATGGCGCGGATCCTCCCTGCCCTCCAGGCTCAGGTCACGGCCGGCCGCCGGCCGCGGCTCGACGGCGTGCCGTCACGACGGATTGCGCGATTATAGCCCCGCATCGCGCGACGCGGACGCGCTCACCGCCGGTTGGGCAGGGCCGCGCTCCGGCGCCGGCCCGCCGGCGCGACGTGACCAACGGCCGGCCCTGCTGCCCAATCCCCGCCTTGAGCGGCCGTCACGAGGCCGTCAGCGCGTCCAGCCACAGCTCGTTGCCGCTGCTCGTCGCCGAGGTCGTGAACTGCCAGCAGACGTAGATCATCCGCATCGGACTGCGGGGCACCTCGCCCATGTTCCAGCTCACCGTGCTGCGCACCCCGATCGGCACCGACTGGTACGGTGAGGCGTACCAGTTCCCATCCGAGCCCTGAACCAGGAAACGGACCTTGACACCCGGCCCCGAGACGGTGGGCTGCTTGGGATAGACCGAGACGCTGAGCGTGCTGTCAGCGCTCAGGTCCAGGTTCACCGTCTTGTAGACCTGCGCCTCCGTCCAGGACGACGGGACGTTGTACTGCGTCCACAGCGAGTAGCTGCCCAGCGCGACGGTCGGCGACCAGGTCGACGGTCCCATGCTGGTGATCGCGCCGTTGCCCTGGAAGCCGTCGGTGCCGTTCTCGAAGTTCCCGATCACCACCGGGGTGCTCGTCGGCGTGGGCGTGGGCGTGGGCGCCGTCGTCGGCGTTGGCATCGCCACCATGGTCGGCGTGGGGGTGGGCGCGACGGTCGCGGTCGGCGACGGGGTGCTCGAGCTCCCGCCCGGACTGAGCGTGATGACGGCGGCGGCGTAGCCCGGGATGGTCCAATTGACCGTGCCGTTCTGGACCGGGATCGCGGTGGTCGTCAGCTGCGGGCTGGCCAGGCTCATGGCGGTCACCGACGCGGCCGAGGCGGCGAAGCCGCCGGTACTCGGCGTGACGGCGGCGGCGTTCGCCGTGGTGTTCACGAGCGCGAGCGCGAGGTCGCCGTCCGGCTGGCGGAGCGCCCAGGCGTCGACCCCCGGCAGCGCCGAGGTGGTCGCGACGAACGTCGCCCCCGCGGTGACGGCCCGGCTCAGGACCTGCAGGGCGGTGTAGCTCGGGAACGGCGTGTTCGCCGGCGGCTCGCCCGTGGAGGCGTTGGAGAGAACCCCGTAGTCGCCGTAGTCGGCCGTCCCGAGCAGGCTGCCGCTGTCGTTGTTGCCGAAGGCGCTCCCGTTGTGCAGATCCCACCAGGTCACGTTCTGGACGCCGGCCTGCAGCCAGGAAAGGTAGTCCTGGGCCAGGAAGAGCCCGTTGACCACCGAGGTCGTCTGTTTCCCCGGGTTGTAGGCGACGGAGTTGCTCTCCGTCACCATGATCCCCATCTGCGCGGCGTGCGCGCCGCAGTACTGGTTCAGCTCCGAGCGCAGCTGCGACACCATGCCGGGAATCTGCCCGCTGGAGGCGAGCAGCCCGGAGTCGGTCTCGCTCCCGGGCTGCTGCGCGTACCAGTGGACCGAGACGAAGTCGGCCGCGTCGCAGGCGATCGCGAGGACGGTCGGGTTCCAGACCTGCGGGCCCTGCCCGTCGGGCCAGTTGCCGGGCGCGGTGAGGACCAGACCGACCTGGATCGTGGGGTCCTCGGCCTTCATCGCCTGGATATAGGCGAGAGCATTCTCGGCATAGGCCGTGGGCGAGTGGTCACCGTGGAGGTCGACCTCCCAGGCGGACCCGTAGTAGCCGTTCCCGTAGATCTCATTGCCGATCTCCCAGTACTTCACACCGTAGTGCTGCACGTTGTTGGCGTAGTTGACCCAGGCCGCCGCTTCCCGCGGGTCGCCGCCGCCGGTGCCGGCGGCATTGGAGCCGTAGTTGACGGTGACCATGGCCTGCGCTCCGGCCGGCCGGGCCACGTGCTGCATGAAGCTGTCGAACGTGTTCGCCGGATTGGCGTAGCCCGCCTGTCCCGGCGTGATGCTGTTGGTCTGCCAGTGGTAGACGTCGGCGGTGGACCCGCCGGGAAAGCGCAGCAGCTTCGTCCCCACCCCGGCGAGCAGGCCGGGAACCGCGGCGTCCTGGAGATGTCCGTCCCAGACGGCGGTGTTCAGCCCGACGGCTACCGGTCCCACCGTCGCCTGCGCCACGGTCGGGTCGACCGTGATCGTCGCCGACGCGAGTGTCGGCCGCGCCGTGAAGATCGCCGCCACCGCGGCGACGGCCACGGCCAGCCCGATCGCTGCCCGCAGTGGGGCAGCGGCCACTCGTCTATTCATGGAGTGCTCCCCTTCCCTTTGACTCCGGGCGAAGTGTCTCACCCCAGATTCGGGAAGGGACCCCGTACTTAGGTCCCGGTTGCCAGGGGATGACCTGTGGGGGAGGGAGCGGGGAACGTCAGCGGGCGAGGTTTGGGAGTTGCCCGGCTTCGAGGGCGAGGCCGAACCAGACCCAGTTCTGCTCGAAGTAGTTGTCGCGCTGGCCCCAGAAGGCCACGCCGGTCTGCACGCGCAGGCTGGGGAGGAGTTCGGTCTCGGCGATGGCCTGTGCCCCCTTGGGGGCCGTGACCACGAAGTCGCCGATGTCGCCGCCGTAGATCGTCGGGTCCTGCGCCGTTCCGACCGGCGCACCGCCGTGGCTGTACTCCGCGTACAGGGTGTGGTGGCTTTGCCACGCCTGGCGCAGGAAGGCGGCGCGCTCGAGGTAGGCATGGGCCCGGGGAGACCGGTTCCACTGCCAGTCCAGAGCGACGCGCCACATGACGCGAAACGCGTCGTAGCCGTACGTGTTGGCCCGCGGCATGGACGGGTCGCCGACCACCTGACCGGTCGCCGGCTGGACGGCGCACCAGTTGGGCGGCAGAAACACGCTCTGGGATGCACCCAGCTGTGCGGCCGAGCAGGCCGTCAGCACCTGGTAGGAGCTTGTCACCAGCTTCATCCAGGGGTCGGCCGGGTCCAGCTGCGCGAAGATGCGATAGGCGTACGGGGCAAGGTACGACGGATCGATCGGGATCCCGGGGCTGCGCACCGACGGCGCCCAGTTGCCCGCCGTGAGGTAGGGCGTTCCGCGCACCGTTGCTACCTCGGTCCGCCAGATGTCGCGGACGATCGCGGTCGCCGCCCGCAGGTACGCGGGGTCGTGCCAGCGATGTCCGGCGAAGATCAACGCGAGGGCGATGTCCTCGTCGCCGTCGGTCGCGGTGTTGGTGCTCAGGATCGACCAGCTGCCGTTGGGGTGCTCCCCCCAGAGATAGCCGAACAGGTGGTCGCCGCGGACCTGCAGGTTGTGCTGGGTCCAGGCCCAGACGAGATCGAACTCCGGACGGTCGTCCATCCAGACGGCCCGCAGCAGGGCATACGACTGCCCCTCCGAGGTCGTGACGCCGGAGCGGGTCGGATCGATGACCCGGCCGTCGCCCTGGATGAAGGCGCGCTTGTACCCGCTCCAGGTCGAGCGGAGGTCGGCGACGATCTGCCGCGTCGGTGCCGGCGTGGCCGACGGGGTCGCCGGCCCGGCGGCGTTGGCGCCCGCCGTGCCACAGCCCGCCACGACCAGCGCGACGAGCGTGACGAGGACGACGAGGCGGACCCTAGGAGCCGGCCGCGCGCGCATGGCCCGGAGTCCGGCCTGTCTGCACGACCGGGCCGGAAGCGGCCCGGCCCTCGGCAGCCGCGGCCGTGCCCGACCGCGCCGGCCCCGGCCACGCATTGGCGATCGTCTCCCTCCCACCGTTGATCACCGAGCGCGTGGCGGTGATCGGCTGCGGTGCCTGCAGGCTGAGTGCCCCAGCGACCTCACCCGGCTTCCAGGCGCCGGCAGCCACGGCGAGGTTCGCGGACGCCGGGACGTCCAGCACCCGCGTCCCGTCAACCGTGCGCACCGTCACGACGACCGTCGCCGGGTTGGGGTTGAAGATCGTCAGGTGGGCGTCGCCAGGCTGAGGGGCCGCGGTGAAGTGCCAGCTCCGAGCCGGTTGGGCGGGGACGAGGAGTGGTCCGATGTACGGCTCCTGCGCGCCCGGTGCGCCGAAGGGCGACGCGAACGGCCGGCGCAGCGTTGGGCTGAGGTTCGTGAGGGCGCGCGACTCCTGGACCGTCTCCGGTCGGACCTCCGTCGCCGGGGCCGGCCGCGGGATGACCTGGTAGCGCACCAGCTGGACGCTCTGGTAGCTGCTGGGGTACTGCGGCTGGTTGCGCTGGTACGGACCGCCGTAGATGACCTGTGCTCCCGCCGAGTGGTAGGCCAGGTATTGCCGGACCAGGTTGTGGGGATCGTAGTTGGACTCCAGGTAGTAGATCACCCACAGCCGGTGCTCGCCGGCCTCGATCTGGTGGACGTACTGGCGAAGCTGCGTGGGCGACACCGTTGGCACCGCCGCGCCGGTCGCCGGCTGGAGAAACGGCAGCGCGTAGACCGGCAGGTTGATGTGCGAGTAGTAGCTGAAGGCGTCCTGGTTGTAGGGCGCGTCGACCGCGACCACGTCGCCCGGCCGCGCGTGTGCCTCGATGTACTGGACGGCGCTCCGGTAGTTCTCCGCCTGCGGGTTGGCCGGGCTCGTCTCCTGGACGTGCCAGGCGACCAGCGAGATCGCGATCAGGGCGCCGGCCGTGAGCACCCGCGCAACCCGGCCGCGGAAGCGATCGAGCGCGACGGCGATCAGGATGTAGAGCGCGGGGACGGAGACCACCAGGTAGCGCACCGAGTAGAAGGGCCGCACGGCCAGCGACACGGCGAAGGACACCGCGATCGGGAGGGCGAACAGGAGCCAGAGGAGGATCGCGCGACGGCTCACGCCGCGGGCGAAGGCTCCCAGCGCCAGCCCGAGGGGCACGAGCAGGGGCCAGAGGGCCACGACCTGCGACGTCAGGGGCACCGAGAGATAGCCGAGCAGGAAGTTGCTCAGCATCGTGAGCGGTGTGTAGAGGTTGACCTGCTGCAGGTTGGGGTTGCTCGCGCCGCGGTAGTTGGCGAGCAGCATCAGCCCCCACGGGACGTAGGAGACGGCGAGCGCGACGTTGACCAGGAACCACGTGCGCACCGCGCGCCACCCGTACGAGCGCCCGTACGCCAGCACGAACAGCCCCTGGGCCGCGAGCACCATGAAGGCGTAGTAGTGGGTGTAGATGGCGAGGAAAGAGCCGATCCCGTAGACCAGCCAGCCCCAGCCGTGGCGGTGCCAGATCGCCTCCACCAGCCCGTAGGTGCTCACGATGGTGAAGAGGAGGAGGAAGGGGTACATACGCGCTTCCTGCGCGTGCCAGATCCAGAACGGCGAGAACGCCCCGAGCACGGTGGCGAGCAGCGCCACGCGCGGCGAATAGAGGCTCCGCGCCAGCAGGAAGAGGGCCGGCACGGCCAGGAGACCGGCAAGCTCGCTCGGCAGCCGCAGCACCGCGAGGTTCGCCCCGAACGCTCGCATCCAGACGTGCAGCAGCAGGAAGTACCCGGGTGGGTGCACGTCCGCGCTCACCACCTGGAACAGCGACGGTACGACCACCGTGCCGCCGCGCGTCACCGGGAGGATCGGGTGCGCGGCGAACCGGATGCTGAACCCCTCGTCCAGGCGCAGGCTCTGGGCCGTGCTGTTCCAGAGGCGGAAAAAGGCCGCCGCCGCCAGCAGGCCGGCGAGGGCGGCCGCTGACACCCACCGCGAGGGCTGCGCTGCCTCGGCGACCGGCGGCGTCTTCACCTCGATCGTCGGGACGTACGCGGGACGGGTCGTGACGCGCTCCGTTGCGCTCCGCTCCATGGCCATGGTCAGGCGACCTGCCAGGTGTCGACGGTGTCGGTCGATGGCACGTCGAGCGGCTGCGGCGCGGCCGCGCGGATCGAGCCGGAGAGCATCAGGATGTCGAACGCTGCCCAGGCGATGTTCGTGATCGTTCGGGCGCCCGAGTAGTGGATGAGACCCACGGCGATGGCCAGCAGCGAGATCCCGATGATTGCCAGCTGCGGCACGACGAGGCGATAGAAGCCCTGGCTGCTCCCCTCCTTGGGCGTGACGACGAACCGCCCCTTGCGACCGGTGAGCGACGCCCAGAGGGCACCGATGAACACCGGGAAGAGCCCGTAGGAGAGCTGGATCGCGCGAAACCGCAGCCGCCCTTCCGTGGAGCGGGCCAGGATGAAGATGGTGAGGAAGAGATAGGGGAGAAAGTGGGCGATGAACGTTCTCGAGTGGGCGCTCACCGTCTCGGTCCCGAAGAGGAGGAAGAAGATCGGCAGCGCCAGGTAGACGACGGTCGAGAGGCCGGTGAGGTAGTACATCGCCGACCAGAGGTACTGAAAGCGCAGCCGGAGCGGCATGTGGCGCCGCAGGATCCGCCCGTGCAGCAGCAGGTCGAGGTTCCCTCGTGCCCAGCGGTCCTGCTGTGACAGGTACGCGCTCATGTCCTCCGGCGCCAGCCCATCAGCCAGCCGCTCCGGCACGTAGCGGGAGCGCCAGCCGCGCTCGTGGAGATCGAGCGAGGTCGCGGCGTCCTCCACCACGGAGTCCTCGCGGAAGCCGCCGATCTCCGCGATCGCGGCCCGTCGCAGGACCATGTTGGTGCCGCAGCAGAAGACCGCCCCGAGGCCGTCCTTGCCGCGGCAGATCGGCCCGAAGAAGATCTCCTGCTGCTCCATGGCACCCCCCGCGACGTAGGTCTTGTCGCGGTTGACGTAGTACTGGGGCGTCTGGACGAAGGCGACGTCGGGCTCCGCCATGTAGGGCATCAGGCGGTCCAGGAAGTCCCGGCGGGGGGCGTGATCCGAGTCGAACACGGCGATGAAGTCGCCCTCGGTCCGCGCCAGCGCGTGGTTGATGTTGCCGGCCTTGGCTCCGCGGTTGTCCGGCCGGGTGATCCAGTGCGCGCCCAGGCGCTCGGCCAGCGCGCCGATCTCGGGCCGGTTGCCGTCGTCCAGCACGTAGGTCCGGTGCGGGTACGGCATCGAGGCGGCCGCGCGAACGGTCCGCGCCACCACCGAGACCGGTTCGTCGTAGGTGGGGATGAAGACGTCGACCGTCCCGGCGGCCGGCTTCCGTCGTCGCTCGGGCCGGGGGTCGTGCCAGACGGTGTACCAGTAGCCCAGGACCTGGACCACGCTGAAGCTCTCGGCGGCCACCAGCAGTCCGTAGAGGACCGGGTTCGCGGCGTGCCCGAGGTTGTAGAGCCAGGCGAGCCACCAGCCGAGGCCGATGAGGTTCAGCAGGATCAAGGGGCGCACGACGCGACGGCGACGCGCCCAGGCCGCCCGCTCGCGACGCCACGCCTCGCTCTCGGGCGTCATCCGCTGGTGGACCCCGGGGACGGCGGTCACGGGTCGCTCGCCGAGGTGCGCCACTGTCTCGGCGGCCGAGACCTCGAGTGCCGGCAGGGACGTAGCCAGCGGGAAGACCTCGGCGCCGCGCACCCTGATCTGCTCACCGCCGGCCAGCGCCAGCTGATCGATGATCCCCTCGACCTCCGACGGGAGCACGGCCATCAGGGCGAACACGGCGCCGCGCGGCGCGTCCCGCAGCAGCGCGATCCGCCCGGCGGCGGCCGCGGGGACCGCGTCGTGCAGCGCGCGCGCGCCGACACCCGCCGTCCGCTCTACCGTCACCACCGCGACGACCGGTTCGCGCTCGGTCGGCAAGCGGCGGACGGCGGTGTCGAGACGCCGGTAGGTGCGAGACCGCAGCCGCCAGATGTCGTGGAGCATCTGCCAGGGGTCGCGCCAGGAGACGGTGGAGAAGCGCTGGTCGATCCACATGACCCCCGCTTCCCGGACGCGATAGCCGAGGGCCTGCGCGAGCAACAGCAGTTCCACGTCGAAGGCGAAACGCCGCGTCTGGAGCTGCGCGAAGAGGTGACGCGCGATCGGTGTGCGGAAGAGCTTGAACCCGCACTGGCTGTCGCGCACGTTGGTCCGGCAGAGGATCCAGACCAGCAGGCGGAACAGTGTCCCCATCAGCCGACGCAGCGGGCCCTGCTCGACGAGCACCACCGAGTCGGGCATCGCCCGGGAACCGACGACCACGTCGGCTCCTGCTTCGATCTGGGGCAGCAGTCGCTCGACCTCGCCGATCGGCGTCGCGAGGTCCGCATCGGTGAAGAGGATGTACTCGCCGCGGGCGGCCAGCACCCCGCGGCGCACCGCGTCGCCCTTGCCGCGATTCTCCACCGCGACGAGCACCCGGATCTGCCGCCAGCGCGACGCCCAGTCGCGCGCGATCGCGACCGAGTCGTCCCGGCTGCCGTCGTCAACGAGCAGTACCTCCCAGGCATAGGACTGAGCGGCCAGGTAGGTGGTGAGGTGCTCCAGCGTCCGCCCCAGTCGCCGGCTCTCGTTGTACATGGGGACGACGACGCTGAGCAGCGGTGCCGTGTCGGTCTCCTGTGCCTGACGCACGAGATCTGCAGACAGCATGGACGGGCGTTCTCCCAACGTTGAAGCTCGGTTGCTCGATGAAGCCCGAGACGACTGATTTCGTGACCACGACCGGGCCGGCCTCGACCGCTTCATGACCATCGGCGCGCCGGCCCGGTGGCTCCGGCGACGTGGCCCCGCGGGCGCGCGGCCGGACGCGACCCTTCACGTCGCGTGGCCGGAGAGGGGGCGTGGCCTGGTGCGCGTTCACCGCGTTGTCACAGGCGTGGTTCCGGTAGCGGACTCCTGTTGGCGACCATGCTGGGCGACCGGTTGCTGGGGGTGACGGCGCCTCCTGCCCACGCCCGAGCGCACCGGAAGATCGCGCCCGGAGCCCGCCGGCCGCCCTGCGCGGGCGGTCCAGATCGACGTGGCGACGGGGAAACCCGGTCGATCACTTGAGCAATCACGCCACCCTTCCCTGTCATGATCGGCCCCACCCGTCGTTGAACTCGTAAACCCGGAGGGGACCGAGCGTCTGCATCGGCCGCGCCTGTGGCCCGTGGTGGTAGAGCCAGTCATGCGCGATCCCTGCCGGATCGGCGGAGCCGCGCGGTGCCGTCACCAGCCAGATGTGACGTGCTCCAGCCAGGTCGCTCGAGGTAAACGGGTTGCTGGCGTAGTTCGCCGGCGCCTGGATGATCGTGACCGGCGGGTGGGCATGCTCTTGCCAGGCACTGTTGAACGCCGCCGAGCCGCTCCCGGAGAGCACGACCAGATCGTGCGGCGCGACGTGACGGAGCACCGCCGCCGCCGCGGCGCTCCAGTCGCTGGCCGCCGACCCCGCCGCGACCGGCAAGGTGGTAAAGCGGAACACGGTGATGCCGAGGAACTGTCGCTCGCCGGCCGGCGTGAGGTGCTGCCGCAGCCAGGTGCCGACAACATCCCGCGGGACGGACGTGACCCCGTACCCGCGGTCGATCAGCCAGACCGTCCGCGCGGGGCCGACCGCGCGCTGAATGGCTGCAGGGGACTGCAGTGACGCGGGATGGGACGCCAGCAGCCCGTCCTGATAGGGGTACCCGTACTGGGCATTCGCCCGCGGCGTCGGGTTCCAGTAGACGTCGAAGGGAAGCTGGCCGTATGCCGGGTCGAAGATCAGCGCGTCCCCTGGGAACGCCTGCTGGTGGACGTAGCGCGCGGCCGCGCGCCAGTTCTCGCGAAGCGTCGACGTCACCGCGGCGTGCAGCGAGAGGCCGTTGACCGCCAGGAGCGGCGCCACCGCCAGCGCCCGCAGCGCGGTGGGCCGCCGAAGTGCTCCCACGAGACCCCGGGCAAAGAAGATCAGGATGCCGAGTTCCGCGGTGAGCACCGTGCGGGTCAGAAACACGGGGTGGATCAGGCTCAACGCCAGGGGCACGACCAGCGGTGCCAGGCCGATCCCGGCGACGAAGCCGTAGCGCCCGCGGAGCGCGCTGTCCCAGTCGCGTCTGAGCGCGACCGCCCCGAGCACCGTGAGGCCGACCGCGACCGCGACGACCAGCACCGTGTTCGTCGCGTGGACGCTGACCAGATCGATCAGCGTCGTCCCAACGCTGGAGGCGCTGGGCCGCGGGACGAAGGCGATCTCCCCCAGGTTCTGCCGCTGCAGGTAGAGGACCGGGAGGAGCGGCAGGGCGATCACCACGAGCGCGACGTTGCTCACCAACCACTGCCGAAGCCGTCGCCGATCCCCACGCAGGAACAGCGCCCAGGAAACGATCGCCCCCAGCAGGATGTAGCCGGCACTGTAGTCCGTGTACAGGGCCAGCGCCGCGAAGACGACGTAGCCGCCCCACAGCATCGGCCGACCGCCGCGGCCGGCCCAGACCAGGCAGGCCAGCGCGGCCGCCACGAGCGCCTCGACCGCGGCGTACATCCGTGCCTCGTCGGCGTACCAGATCGCGATCGGCGACACCGCCAGCAAAAGCGCCGCCCAGCGCGCCGTCGCCCGGTCGAACAGCCCCGCCGTCAGGGCGTACAGCGCCGGGATGGCCGCGATCCCGAAGATGACCGACAGCAGCCGCGCCGACAGCGCGCCGCCGCCCACCACCTGCCAGAAGTGGAGCAGCACGTAGTACAGCGGTGGATGCAGGTCGTAATGGACCGTGAAAGACGCGATGTACGCCACGGAGTGACGGGCCACCGCCATCGAGTACGCCTCGTCAAGCCATACGCTCTGCGCTCTCATCCCGAGCAGGCGCACGGCCGCCCCGAGCACCACCAGGGCGACGGTGACTCCGACGACTACGGTCCGGGTGACGTGGCTCGTCTGGTCCAACCGGGGCCGTGCGGCGGCCATGGGCGTCGCACGCCGGGGAATCGTGGCTCTTCGCTGCATTCGGCCTGTGGCTTTCCCTGTCTCTTCCCTGCCCTCAGTCGTCGAGCACGCCCGGAGGCGACTCCGCATCGGCCCGGTGCTCCTGCGTGGCTCCTGTCGGGACGATGCCGACCGGGCAGCGTGGACTGCATGATCCTTGCCACAGTTAGGCTAACCAAGAATATTTGTTCGTCGCTTCATATTGGCTTAATCTGATTGGGGGGAGTTTCTTAAGGTTACCCGATGGCCATGGTCAATCCCAGGAGATCTGCCGATCCCGGAGAGTCGCGACCGGGGTTACCACCGCGCGTCGCGCGACGCGGTCACCGCCGGGCCGGCGAGCTGCCGACACCCGTGACCGCGCCGGCAGGAGCCGGCGGCCCCGAAGTGTCGGGCCGTGAGATTAGACGGGGTTTGACGCGACGGTTGGCGGGAAATCAGGTCACCTCGGGCAGTGGCATCGGCGCCGCGACCCGACGGGCCAGGAGGAGCGTCACCGTCGCCAGCAGCAGGACCCCGCCGCCGACCGCGAGCGGAGCGCTCACCGTCTGCGCGACCGCCCCGCCGAGCAGCCCGCCGATCGACGGCGCTCCGGTCACGGCGATCGCGTACAGGCTCATCACCCGGCCGCGCAGCGGCCCGGGTGTCGCCAACTGCAGCATCGTGCCGACGGCCGCGCCGGCCGCGGTGCTCGCCAGACCCGCGACGAGCAGCAGGCCCAGCCCGGCGGCGTAGGGTGGTACCAGCGCGAAGGCCAGCAGCGCCGCGCAGTACACGATGGTTGCGCCGATGACGAGGCGGCCCTTGTGCTCGAGGTCCCGCAGCGCCGCCACGCCGAAGGCGCCCACGAGCGCGCCGGCCCCGGGCGCGGTCAGCAGGAAGCCGTAGCCCTGGGGTCCGGTGTGCCACAGGTTGCGCGCGAAGACGGGCAGCAGCGTGGTGTAGGACCGGCCCAGGACCCCGGTGGCGAGCGACAGCCCCAGCAGCGCCAGCACGCCGGGGCTGCGCAGCGAGAAGCGCACGCCCCCGATCAGCCGCTCCAGCATCGGCTCGGCGCGGCTCTCGTTGCGGTTGCGCACGTCGCGCAGCGAGAAGAGCGCGACCAGCACGGCGATCGTCGTGACGCCGTTGATCGCGAAGAGCCAGGCCGCGCCGAACGCGCCCAGCAGCACGCCACCCAGCGCCGGCCCGACGAGCATGGCGCCCGTCCAGACGGCGGACATGAGCGACGTGGCGCTCATCAGGTCCTCCTCCGGCACCAGGCCCGGCAGCAGCGCCTGGCGCGCCGGGTTGTCGAAGGCCAGCATGGTGCCGCCGATCACCCCGCCCAGGTAGAGCATCCAGACGCGCAGGTGGCCGGTCGCGATGACGAGCGCGAAGATCAGCGGGACGACCACCTCCTCCGCCTGGGTGAACTTGAGCACGGTGATCCGGTCCAGCCGGTCGGCCACGGCGCCGCCGACCATCGGCAGCACCAGCATCGGCACGCCAAAGCACATGCTCATGATGCCGAGCGCCAGGGGTGAGTTCGTCAGCTGCAGGATCAGCCACGACTCCGCCACCATCTGCACCTGCGCCCCGGCGTTGGAGAAGATGAGCCCCATCCAGAGGATGCGGAAGTTGCGCGAGTGGAGCGCGGCGAAGCGCGGCCGCATCTCGACTGGGGCGGCAGCCGCGGGCGTTCCGCCCGCCCCGGCGCCGGTGCCCTTCCCGGCCACCCGCCGCATCAGCTCCCCCAGCCCGGGCCGCCCACTCCGGTCACCCGCGCCACCTGCGTGGGCGAGTGCGCGAGTGCCCGCCGCCCGTCGAGCGGACGGCGGGCGCTCCCGTTATCGCGCCCCGGTCTGGGACGTGGCGCGCCCGGCTCCGGCTGTCGAGGTGTCTCGCTTCCAGGCTCGTGTCGGTCAATGACGCGATCTCTCCGACGCCGGGACCGGGCTCACCGTTCGCGCTAGGCCTTCGTCCGGTACCACTCACCGACCTGGGCGAAGCTGCCGGTCCAGGGCAGCGCCGCCACGCCGGCCAGCGTGTGCGCGATCGGGATGTAGCCGTCGGCTATGTAGAGCGGGATCACCGCCACGTTGTTCACGATCAGGTCGTTCATCTTGATGAAGAGTTGCGCCTGCTTGGTCGGGTCGAGCTCGATCGCGGCCTGCTCGTAGGCCGCGTCGTAGTCGCTGTTCTGCCAGCGGGTGATGTTCAGCCCGGACCAGCTATTCTCACGCTGGGCGATGTTCGAGGCCTTGCCGTAGAACTCCGCCATGTAGGACAGCGGGAAGGGCGCCGACGGGCCGATGTAGTACTCCTCCAGGTCGGCGTAGAAGTGCGGGTAGGTGTCGACATTGGAGGCGCCCGACCCGAAGAAGACGCTCGCCTGAACCGTCTTCAGCGTTACTTTGATCCCCAGCTGACCGAAGCTCGCCTTGACGACCTCCTGGACCTGCTGGCGCTGCGTCAGAATGCTCGTCTGGTAGGTGATCTCCATCTTGACGCCGCCCTTGGCGCGCACGCCGTCCGCGCCCTTGGCCCACCCGGCGTTGTCCAGCAGCGTGCCGGCCGCCGCCAGGTCGTACTTCCAGGTCGTGTTGTGCGAGGTGAACTTCGGCGGCCCGTTCAACACGTTCACCGCCGGTTTGGCGGTCGGCCCGTAAATCGTGGTCGCGATCTGGTCGCGCGGCACCGCCATCGCGTAGGCCTGGCGCACCGCCAGGATCGACTGGAACGGGTGCGGCGTGCCCAGGTGCGACTTCTGGCCGTCGACGGTCGTATTCGGGTCGGTCAGGTTGACCAGGATGCGCTCCACCGAGTTGCCCGGCGTGACCAGCAATTTGCCCGGCGAGCTTGCAGTCTCCATCGCCTGGAGCACGCTGGCCTCGACCTGCAGGTTCCAACCGTAGTCGACCTCGGCGGTCTGGATCGAGGCGCGGGCCGCGCTGGTGGCGTCACCGCCGCCCTTGAGGTTGACCGTGTCGAAGAACGGTTTGTTCGCCTCCCGGAAGTTGTCGTTGATCGAGTAGTTGACGACGTCGCCGGGGGTGAAGGAGTCGACCTTGTAGGCGCCGGTGCCGATCGACTTGAGGTTGAAGGGGGCGTTGCGGGCGTTGGTGCCGACGTAGTTCTTGAGGATGTGCTGGGGCAGGATCATGCCGTAGGGGCCAACGAAGACGTTGAACCAGGCCGGGTTCGGGTTCTTGAAGTTGACCGTGACCGTGTAGTCGTCCGGCGTGTCGATCGAGTCGATGACCAGGTAGTTGCCGACGGTGGTCGCGCCGGCCGCCTTGTTGGTCACGAAGTCATAGGTGAACTTGACGTCGGCCGAGGTAAAGGGCTGACCGTCGGACCACTTCACTCCCTGCAGGAGTTTCCAGGTCACACTCTTGCCGTCCGAGGAGACCCCGCCGTTGCTCGCGCTCGGGATCTCCGCCGCCAGCGCCGCGACCAGGTTGCCGTTCTGATCGAAGTCGGCCAGCGGCTCGAGGACGACGCGTGAGGCGTCGAAGTCCTTGGTGCCCTGGGACAGGTGCGGGTTGAGAATGGTCGGCGCCTGCCACCAGAGCAGCTTCAACTCGCCGCCGCCCCCGCGCTTGGTCGGACCGCCGCTGGTAGCGGAGGTAGCTGCCGCGACCGGCGAGGAGCCGGCGGAAGTCGACGGCGTGGAGCCACCGGTGCTGGTCGTGGTCGTCGACGAGGTCGTCGAGGTGCTGCTCGTGGTCGACGTGGTGGGCGTCGTCGACGAGCCACCGCAGGCGGCGAGCAGTGCCGCGATGGCCGGGGCACCCAGGCCGAGCCCCGCCGCCCGCTTGAGCACCTCACGGCGGGTCAGGCTGCCAGCGGCGGCCTGCTGGAGGAGAACGTCAAACCGCGACTCGGGCATGGACTCATCCTCCCCTCCGGCCGGTCATGCCGTCGGGACCATGAGGAGGCCACGCGAGCCGGCCGTCCGCGACCATGCTGCTCGTCCGCGGCGAGCGCCGGTCGCGTGAGTCCCGCCGAACTGGTAGGCGACGACCGCCGGGCGGCGCCGCATGCCGGCCGCGACCTCGGTCCCCTGGCTGACTCACAGCCATCCACGATGCGTGCGAACCAACCTGGTCCGCTCACGGAAATGATTTCGACGGGTTGAACCTAGTCTACCACGACCTGTTGCGGGTCGGGGTGAGGCGGCGGGCGACTACCGGGGCAGAGGTCGCGGGGCCCGGCACGCCGGGCCCCGCGAGGAACCGACGCGGCTAACTGGACTTCGTCCAGTTGGCGATATTCCAGAGCTCGGACGAGGCCCAGGTCTGCGGGTCCATGTTCTGCAGCTTCTTGTTGGCGCCGGAGACGCCGTTGCGCCAGACCTCGTCGATCACGATCCCGTTGTTCACGACCAGGTCGTTCATGCCGATGAAGAGCGCCGGCTGCTTGGCCGGGTCCAACTCCGTCAGCGCCTGCTGGTAAAGGGAGTCGTACTGGCTGTTCTGCCAGCGGTTGATGTTGTTCCCCGCCCACTGGTTCTCGCGCTGGGCGATGTTGCTGGTGGCGCCATACCACCCGATCATGAAGTCGATCGGGTACGGGTCGACTGGGCCGTTGGTGAACATCTCGAGGTCGGTGTAGAAGTGAGACGCCGTGTCGGGGTTCCCCGCGTCCGACGAGAAGTAGACGCTGGCGTCGACCGACTTCAGGGTCATGCTGATCCCGGCCTGGTCGAAGGCGGCCTTGACCAGTTCCTGCTCCTGCTGCCGCAGCGTGTTCACTGTCGTCTGGAAGACAACCTTCATCTGCACGCCGCCCTTGGCCCGGACACCGCCGGAGCCCTTGGTCCAGCCGGCACTGTCCAGGACCTGCTCGGCTCCGGCGACGTCGTACTTCCAGGACGTGTTCTTGGAGACGAACTTCGGCGGCGCCACCAGCACATTCGCGCTGGCCACCCCAGCCGGTCCGTAGAGCTTGGAGGCCATCGTTTCCCGGTCGATCAGCAGGGTGTACGCCTTGCGCACGTTCGGGTCGGACTGGAACGGGTGTGGCGTTCCGAAGTGCGACTTCTGGCCGTCGACCGTCGTGTTCGGGTCCGACAGGTTGACCATGATCTGCTCGGTGTTCGTGCTCGGATACACCAGCAGCTTGCCGGGTGACGTCGGTGTCTCCAGCGACTTGAGCACGTCGGCCGAGACCTGGAGGTTCCAGCCGTAGTCGACCTCGCCGGTCTGGATTGAGGCGCGGGCCGCGCTGGTCGCGTCGCCGCCCCCCTTGAGGTTGACCGTGGCGAAGAAGGGCTTGGTCGGATCGCGGTAGTTGTCGTTGGCTGCGTAGTTGACGTGGTCGCCCGGGGTGAAGTCGGTCACGACGAAGGCGTTGGTGCCGATGGGCTTGAGGTTGAACGGGGCGTTGCGGGCCTTGGCCCCGACGTAGTCCTTCAGGATGTGCTGAGGCAGGATGTAACCGTTTGCGCCACAGAAGGCCACGTACCAGTTGGGCGCCGGCTTCTTGAAATTGACGACGACGGTCAGATCGTCGGGGGTGTCGACCGAAGCGACGTTCAGGTAGGCGCCGATCGTCGTCGCGGCGGTGGCGGTGTTGGTGACGTAGTCGAAGGTGAACTTCACGTCGGCCGAGGAGAAGGGCTGGCCGTCGGACCACTTCACTCCCGACTTGAGCTTCCAGGTGACGCTCTTGCCGTCCGTGGCCACCTCGCCGTTGGTCAGGCTCGGCGCGTGATCGGCCAGGATTGGGATGACGTTGGCGTTGGAGTCGAAGTCGCCGAGCGGCTCGAGGACGACGCGCGAGGCGTCGAAGTCCTTGGTGCCCTGGGCCAGATGCGCGTTGAGGATGGTCGGCGCCTCCCACCACAGCAGCTTGAGCTGGCCGCCCTGACCGCGGGTGGTAGCGGCCGCGGTCGTGGCGGCTGCCGCTGGCGAGGCCCCGGCGGCGGGGCTGGCGGCACTCGTCGTCGTGGTGGTGGTCGAGGTCGAGGCGCCCGAGCTGCTTGAGCTCGAGCTGGTGGTGGTCGCCGCGCTGCTGGGACTGCCGCCGCCGCAGGCGGCGAGCAGCGCGGCGATGGCCGGGGCACCCAGGCCGAGCGCCGCCGCCCGCTTGAGCACCTCGCGCCGGGTCAGGCTGCCACCGGCGGCCTGCTGGAGGAGAACGTCGAACCGCGACTCGGGCATGGACTCATCCTCCCCTACGGCCGGTCATGCCGTCGGGACCGTGAGGAGGTCATGCGAGCCGGCCGTGCGCGATCATGCGGCCCGTCCATGACGAGCGCCGGTCGCGTGAGCCCGCCGAACTGATAGGCGACGACCGCCGGGCGGCGCCGCGTGCCGGCCGCGACCTCGGTCCCCTGGCTGACTCACAGCCATAACGTGATACGGGCGAACCACCTTGGTCCGCTCACACAACTGATTTCGACGGGTTGCGTCGATTGTAGCACGACTTGCGGGAGGGGTGGGTCACTACCGCAACGACCGGCGACGGGCGAAGTGAGGGTCGCGAGGCCCGGCGTGCCGGGCCTCGTATGGTCGATCTGTGGCTAGCTGGACATCGTCCAGTGGGACACGTTCCAGAGCTCCGACGTCCACGGTCCGAGGTTCAGGTTCTGCAGCTTCTTGTTGGCGCCGGAGACGCCGTTGCGGGCGACCTCCGGGATGTCGACCGCGTTGTTGACCACGAGGTCGTTCATCTGGATGAAGAGCTGCGCCTGCTTGGCCGGATCCAACTCCGTCAAAGACTGCTGGTAGAGGGAATCGTACTGGCTGTTCTGCCAGCGCTCGTAGTTGTTGCCCGCCCACTGGTTCGACTTCTGGGCGATGTTGGACGGGTCGCCCCACCAGCCGACCATGTAGTCGGTCGGGTACGGCGTGGCCGGGCCGTTGGTGAACATCTCCAGGTCGGTGTAGAAGTGGGCCGCAGTGTCGGGGTTGCCGGCGTCGGACGAAAAGAAGACGCTCGCCTGGACCGACTTCAGCGTCACGTTGATGCCGAGCTGGCCGAAGCTGTTCTTGACCAGCTCCTGCTCCTGCTGCCGCAGCGTGTTGACCGTCGTCTGGAACACGATGGCCATCTTGACACTGCCCTTGGCCCGGATGCCGTCGGAGCCCTTGGCGAAGCCGGCCTGGTCGAGCAACTGGCCGGCGGCCGTCAGGTCGTACTTCCAGGAGGTGTTCTTGGAGACGAACGCGGGCGGCGCGACGAGGACGTTGGCGGTGGCGGTACCGGCCGGGCCGTAGAGAGTGTTCGCCATAACGTCGCGCTGAACGGCCAGGTTGTACGCCTTGCGCACGTCGAGGATGGACTGGAAGGGGTGCGGCGTCCCGAGGTGGGACTTCTCCCCGTTCACCGACGTGTTCGGGTCGGTCATGTTGATGAGGATGCGCTCGAGGCTGTTGCCGGGGTAGACGATCAGCTTTCCCGGCGAGCTCGGGGTCTCGAGCGACTTCAGAACGTTGGCGGGCACCTGCAGGTTCCACCCGTAGTCGACCTCGCCGGTCTGGATCGAGGCGCGGGCCGCGCTGGTGGCGTCGCCGCCGCCCTTGAGGCTGATCGTGTCGAAGAACGGGGCGTTGGCCTCGCGGAAGTTATCGTTGATCGCGTACTGGGCGTTGTCGCCCGGCGTGAAGCTGGTCACCGAGTACGCGCCAGTGCCGATCGGCTTGAGGTTGAAGGGGGCGTTGCGAGCGTTGGCGCCGACGTAGTTCGCCATCACGTGCTGCGGCAGGATCATACCGTAGATGCCACAGAAGACGCCGAACCAGCCCGGGGTCGGGTTCTTGAAGTTGACCGTCACCGTGTAGTCGTCGGGCGCGTCGACCGAGGCGATGGTCAGGTAGTTGCCAAGGGTGGTGGCGCCGGTCGCCTTGTTCGTAATGAAGTCGAACGTGAACTTGACGTCGGCGGAGCTGAAGGGCTGGCCATCGGCCCACTTGACGCCCTGCTTCAACTTCCAGGTCACGCTCTTGCCGTCCGAGGAGACGCCGCCGTTGGTCGTGCTCGGGATCTCCGCGGCAAGGAAGGGGACCAGGTTGCCGTTCGAATCGAAGTCGGCCAGCGGCTCGAGGACGACGCGCGAGGCGTCGAAGTCCTTGGTCCCCTGGGCCAAGTGGGGGTTGAGGATCGTCGGCGCCTCCCACCAGAGGAGCTTCAGTTGGCCGCCACCACCGCGCTTGGTCGGTCCGCCGCTGGTGGCGGAGGTGGAGGTGGCCGCCGCGACCGGTGAGGCCCCGGCGGAGGTCGACGGCGTGGCGCCGCCCGTGCTGGTCGTGGTGGTTGACGCGGCAGTCGTCGCGGTGCTGCCGGTCGTCGACGTGGTGGGCGTCGTCGACGAGCCACCGCAGGCGGCCAGGATCGCCGCGACCACGGGCGCGCCCAAACCGAGCGCGGCTGCCCGCTTCAAAACCTCGCGGCGGTTGAGCACTCCGCTCACCGCCTGCTGATACAGGTCGTGCACGCGAGGGTCTTCCATATGGAACGTCTCCTCCTCGGACTCCGGACCGATGAGTACCGACGGGCGGGCACGTCGCTCGCCCAGGGTGACGTCGGCCAGCGTGAACCACTCCACCGATTGGAGCAGGCGGGACTTTAGCACAAGGAGGGGTGGGATTCAATCATCTTGCCGAATGCCACGCTCGTGCCACGGACGGCTACCGCGTGCGCGAGCGGCCGGCCGGCGTTTGGGTCCCTGCGTGACCGCGGTTCGGCCCCGACAGCATGGTACGATTCGACGGGTGAAGCCGGCTGTCGACCTGTGGGAAGGGGTACGCGGAGAACATGAGCAGCGGACCAGAGCGCCGCTCCCGACGCGCGGAGCGGCGGCTGGCTGAGGAGCGTGCGCATCGCCGCCGGCAACTGTTCCTGCTTGGCGGCCTGGTTGTCGTCGCGTTGACCGGCGCGATCGCGTTGATCCTCGTCAATCGACCGCAGGGCCAGGCCGGCTCGAACCAGCCGGCGCTCGTCGCGGGCCCCGCGATCGCCTCATCGATTCCCCTCAACGGACGAACGATGGGGAACCCGAGCGCCAAGGTGACGGTCGTCGAGTGGGGCGACTACCAGTGACCATACTGTGAGCAATTCACCAGTCTGGTGGAGCCGCAGTTGATTCAGAACTACGTGGCGACCGGCAAGGTCAAGTTCGAGTTCCGCGACATGGCGTTCATCGGTCCCGACTCGACTGCGGCGGCCGAGGCGACCGACTGCGCGATGGACCAGGGCAAGTTCTGGCAGATGCACAACATCCTGTACGCGAACCAGCACCAGGAGAACACCGGGGAGTTCTCGACCTCGCGGCTGGAGCAGATGGCGCAGATGATCGGCCTGAACACGAGCACCTTCAACTCGTGCCTGACCAGCGGCAAGCACGCCACGGACGTGCAGAACAGCGTCACGGCCGGCCAGAACGCCGGGGTGAGCTCGACGCCGACGATCATGATCAACGGCACGATCCTCCCCGGCGGCGACAGTTGGGCCACGCTGAAGCCGGCGATCGACAAGGCGCTCGGCCAGTGAAAACGCTGAGCGTCGGGCTCGGGGCGTCGATGGTGCTGGCGGTGGCCGGCGCGGGCGTGGCCGGCTACCTCACCTACGTCCACTACAACGCGGGCGCACTGGTCTGCTCGGTGGGAGACTGCCACGCGGTACAGACCAGTTCCTACGCCAAGATCGGCCCGGTGCCGATCGCCGTCTTTGGGCTGCTCATGTACCTGGCGGTGATCGGGCTGGGTGTGGCCCGCTGGCGGGGTGTCGACTGGTACCAGACGGCCACGATGGGCGCGTTCGCGCTCACGCTGGCGGGCACGGTCTACGCCGCCTACCTATCGTACCTCGAGGTCGACGTGATCCACGCCATCTGCCAGTGGTGCGTCACCTCCGCCGTCCTCACCACGGCCATCATGGTCATCGAGGGCGTCGCGACCTTCCGGCAGCTCGGTACGACGGGCAGCCGCGCCTACTGATTGCCTCCGCGACCAACGCAGTGCCCGGACGATGCGCGGGAGGGCCGGACGCCCTCCCGCGTCGAGCGTCTACGGGTGATTCGCCGCTTCATGGCGCACGTGGCACACGGGTTGCTTTTTCCCAAGCGCTGCGCGCGGAGACGCCCCGGGCCACGCGGACCCTGCCGCTCCCGGGGAGCCGTGCGAAGGAGGCGGGACGGTGCTCATGCTCTCAGAGTTGCTGCGCTACGACCTGACGGACCGCGGTGCGCGGCACCGGTCGCTGGTGGACCTGCCGATAGAGCTGGACGCGGACCATCCCGCGGTGACCGGCCTGCTCTGGCGTCATGTGCGCGGAACGGTTCGCTACCTCCCCTGGAGTGACGTGGTGTCCGTCGACCCCGAGCGGCGGCGTCTCGTCGTCGACGCGCTCGCGGAGGACGAGGAGGACGAGCGGACTGCCGCGGAGACGGATGGGCAGCAGGTATTGCTTCGGCGCGACATCCTGGACGCGCTGGTGATCGATCTGACCGAGCTGCGCGCGATGCGGGCCAACGATCTGGCACTCGAGGTGGACGACGGCGAACTGCGGCTGAGAGCCGTCGACGCCAGCGGCTGGGCCGTGCTTCGCCGTCTCAGTCACGGGCTGGTGGACCGAGACGACGACGACCTTCGCGATTGGACCTGCATCGAGTTCCTGCGCGGCGACCCGCGCGCCCCCGCGAGCGGGGCGGCGTACAACCGGCGTATCGCCCGGCTGCCGCCCGGAGAGATCGCCCTGCTGATGGATGCGCTGCCATACCTCGAAGCCGCGGAGTTGGTCACTCTGCTGCCCGATCCGCTGGCTGCCGACACGCTGGAGGTGATGTCCTCGCAGCGCCAGCTACAGGTCTTCGAGGAGCTGGACGAGACGGTGGCGGCGCGCGTGCTGGCGCTGATGGCGCCCGACGCGGCGGCCGACCTGATCGGTCACCTGGAACCGACGACGGCCGAGCGCTACCTCGGTCTGCTCCCGCCGGAGAACCGCGACCGGGTGGTCGACCTGCTCCGCTACCCGGAGGACACGGTCGGCGGGATCATGACCAACGACGTGGTCATCGTCCCGGCGGACGCGACGATCCGCGAGGCAGTCGACATCATCCGGCGGCAGGCCGTTACGCCGGATCTCGTCTACTACGTCTACGTCGTCGACGACCTCGAGCGCGGCCGGCTTCGCGGCATGATCACCCTGCGCACGCTGTTGCTGGCCGAGCCCGACCAGCGCGTCGACGAGGTGATGAATTCCCACCTCATTACACTCCAGCCGCTGGCCCCTGCCCGCGAGGCGGCCCAGCACGTGGTGGACAACCAGCTCTTCGCCCTGCCGGTCGTCGGTGCCGGCGGGCGGCTGGTCGGCGCGGTTACCGTCGACGCCGCGGTGCTCCAGGTGGCGCCGGAGAGTTGGCGCCAGCAGGTTCCGCGGGTGTTCGCATGACCACGAAGTCGCGCCCACGCGGGATCGACCCGCTCGCCGCGGATGCCCCGTCACGGCCGCGCACGCGACGGGCGATCAGCCCGGGCATCCGCCTCACCATTCGCGGCCGGAGCGTGAAGCTGCGCGGGCTGCGTCGCCCGCCAGCGGGTGTGCTCCGCTGGCTGGCGATCCTGGGGCCGGGGATCATCGCCGGATCGGCCGGCAACGACGCCGGCGGCATCGCGACCTACTCCCAGGCCGGCGCGCAGTTCGGCTACCAGATGCTCTGGGTCATTGTGCTGATCACCGTGTCGCTGGCGGTGGTCCAGGAGATGTCGGCCCGGCTCGGAGCGGCGACCGGGCGGGGGCTGCTCGACCTCATCCGCGAGCGCTTCGGCATCGGCTGGTCGCTCTTCGCCGTGGGCATCGTGCTGGTCGCCAACGGCGTGCTGATCATTAGCGAGTTCATCGGTATCGGGGCGGCGGTCACGCTGCTCGGCATCAACCGCGACCTCGTGATCCCGATCGCCGCGGTGGTCCTGTGGTACCTGGTGGTGCGCGGCAGCTACGGACGGGTCGAGAAGATCTTCCTGCTGATGGCGCTGGCGTTCCTCGCCTATCCGGTCGCCGCCATCCTGGCGCACCCGCAGTGGGGCGCGGTGGCGCGCGGCGCCGTCGTGCCGAGCTTCCACGCCAACCCGACCTACATCATGCTCTTCGTCGGCCTGCTCGGAACCACGATCACACCCTACCAGCAGATCTTCCAGCAGAGCGCGGTGGTGGACAAAGGAGTGGCCCGGCGCCACTACGGCGAGGAGCGGATCGACACCTACGTCGGCATGTTCCTGTCAGACCTGATATCGGCGTTCATGATCATCGCCACCGCCGCGACCTTGCACGTGGCCGGCAAGACGAACATCAACACGGCGGCGGATGCGGCGCAGGCGCTGGGTCCGGTCGCCGGCCGCTTCGCCGTCCTGCTCTTCGCGGTCGGACTGCTCGGGGCGTCTCTCCTGGCCGGCGCGGTCCTGCCGCTGGCGACGGCCTTCTCGGTCAGCGAGGTCTTCGGCTTCCCGAAGGGCGTCGACCTCGACTTCCGCCGCGGCAAGTTCTTCGTGAGCCTCTTCACCGTGTTCGTGGTCGTGGGGGCGCTGCTGGCCATGATCCCCGGCCTGCCGGTCATCCAGGCGCTGGTCTGGATCCAGGTGCTCAACGGGGTCCTGCTGCCGGTCATCCTGGTCTTCATCCTGCTGCTGGTCAACGACCGGCGCCTGATGGGCGACCTGCGGAACACCCGCCTCTACAACATCCTCGGCTGGGGGACGGTGGCGCTCGTCTCGACGGCCATCGCCATCATGATCGGCACGCAGCTCCTCGGAGCGGTCGGCATCCACGTCCTGGGGGCCTGACCACCGACCCCCAGAGGACCCTGCCCCGGTAACGAACGCCCCGGCTGTGATAGTCTGCCGCCGCGAGCCCGCGGCCCCCGACCTCGGGGCCGGTTTGGAGAGGGAGGCGCCGTGCCGATCGCCGACGTGCTGCGCGGGGCGCGCGTGCGCCTGACCGCGCTGGGAGAGGACGACCTGCCGGTCCTCGCGTCCTGGCAGCAGGACGGAGAGTACCTGCGCCTGCTCGACGCGGAGCCGGCGCATCCCCGCAGCGCGGCACAGCTCCGCCAGTGGCTCGCCGACGGGCAGCGCAGCGACAGTAACTTCCTCTTCGCCATTCGCCCGCTCGACGGCGACGGCCTGCTCGGCTTTGTGTCCGTCGACGGGATCGTCTGGAACCAGCGGGTCGGCTGGCTCACGATTGGCATCGGCGACCCGACCGCTCGCGGACGGGGCTACGGTACCGACGCCGTGCGCCTGGCGCTGCGCTTTGCCTTCGACGAGCTGAACCTGCGCCGGCTGCAGCTAACGGTCTTCGCCTACAACGAGCGCGCCATCGCGGTGTACGAGCGGCTCGGCTTCCGCCGCGAGGGGGTCTTCCGCGAGTTTCTCGAGCGCGACGGCCGGACCTGGGACATGTACCTCTACGGCATCCTGCGGCGGGAGTGGCAGGCGGCGGAGTCGTAGGGGATCCCGAACGTCAGGCCGTGCCCGTCGCGCCCTCGACCATCACCAGGACGGCCGCGCCCTCGATCCGGCCCCGGCGCAGGTCGTCGAGCGCCTGGTTGGCCTGCTCCAACGGGTACGGCTGGATCGTGGTGTGGACCGGCACCCGTGGCGCCAGGGCCAGAAACTCGTCGCCGTCGCGCCGCGTCAGATTGGCGACCGAGCGGACCATGCGCTCCTCCCAGAGGAGCGCGTAGGGGAAGCTCGGGATATCGCTCATGTGGATGCCGGCGCAGACGACCACCCCGCCGGGGGCGATCGCGCCGAGCGCGGCCGGCACCAGCTCGCCCGCCGGGGCGAAGATGATCGCCGCGTCGAGCGGCACCGGTGGCAGGGTGTCCGACCCGCCGGCCCAGACAGCGCCGAGGCCGCGGGCGAACTGCTGGCCCTCCTCGTCCCCCGGCCGCGTGAAGCCGTACACCTCTCGCCCCTGATAGCGCGCGACCTGGATCACGATGTGGGCGGCGGCGCCGAAGCCGTACAGCCCGAGCCTCCCGCCGTCGCCGGCCATGCGCAGCGACCGGTAGCCGATCAGGCCGGCGCAGAGGAGCGGCGCCGCCTGCGCGTCCGGGTACCCCTCCGGGACCGGGAAGCAGAAGCGCTCGTCGGCGGCGGTGTAGTCGGCGTATCCGCCGTTGATCTGGTAGCCGGTGAAGCGAGCCTCCGGGCAGAGGTTTTCGCGGCCGGTGGTGCAGTAGCCGCAGTGACCGCAGGTCCAGCCCAGCCAGGGGATGCCGACCCGCGTGCCCGGTGCGAAGCGCGCCGCGCCCGGGCCGCTCGCGACCACCTCGCCGACGATCTCGTGGCCGGGGATGATCGGCAGTACCGGGTCGGACAGTTCGCCGTCGACGACGTGCAGGTCGGTCCGGCAGACCGCGCAGGCGTGCACCCGGACGAGGACCTGGCCCACGGCCGGACGCGGGATCGGCAGTTCGGCGAGCCGGAGTGGTTGACCGGGCGTGTCGAGCACCATCGCGCGCATGGTCGCCATGGCCGTGCCTTTCGGGCGCTGCTGGGCCGGGAGCCCGGCCCACCGTCCCGATTGTACGGCTGTACGGCGGCCCGGCAGTTACTGGCGCAGGCGCGGATCGAGCCGGTCGCGCAGGGCGTCGCCCAGCACGTTGAACGCCAGCACGGCGACCGAGATCACGACCGAGGGGAAGACGACGCCCCAGGGGTCCTGGAGCATGAAGCGGCTGGCCTCACCGATCAGCCGGCCCCAGGACGGGATATTGGGCGGGGGGCCGAGACCGAGGAAGCTGAGCCCGGCCTCGAGCAGGATCGCGGTGCCGGCCGACAGCGACATCTGTACCAGCAGCGGGGCCAGGATGTTCGGGAGCACGCCGCGCAGGAGAATGCGCCCGGAGGTCGCGCCGACCGCCCGGGCAGACAGGATGTAGTCGTTCTCCTTCACGGTGAGGGAGGCGCTGTAGGCCACGCGGGCGAACTGGGGCACGTAGAGCACGCCGATGACGATGATGATGTTGGTCAACGACGAGCCGAGGAAGGCCACCACGAAGATGGCCAGCAGAATCGGCGGAAAGCTCAGGATCGCGTCGACGATGCGCATCAGCACGACGTCGACCGGGAAGCCGAAGAAGGCGGCGGTCATCCCCATCAGGACGCCGAGCGTCACCGCGATCGCGACTGCCGAGACGCTGACGGCCATGCTGAGGCGGGCGCCGAAGAGGATGCGGGCGAAGACGTCACGCCCGAACTGGTCGGTGCCGAGCCAGCCGAACGACCCGGGCGCGGCGAAGCGGTGGACGGGGTTCATGGCGTTGGGGTCGGCGTGGGTCAGTACCGGCGCGGCGACGGCGACGAAGAGGAGCAGCAGCACGAAGCCGCCGCTCAGGAGCACGCGCGGACTGCGGTAGAACCAGCGCAGCCAGTCCTGGAAGCCCACCGCGCGCCCGCTGGGGGCCATGGCCGCGGGTTCACTGATCGCGGTTCTCGCCATGCTGCCAGCCCTACTCGTAGCGGATGCGCGGATCGAGCACCGCGAACGACAGATCGGTCACGAAGTTGATCAGGATGAAGATGGTGGCCACGACGATCACGATCCCCTGCACGACCGGGTAGTCGCGGGCACCGATGGCGTTCAGCAGGTAGGAGTTGATCCCCGGCCAGTTGAAGATGTCCTCGACCAGCACGCTGCCGGCGAACATGAAGCCGACGTGCAGGCCGATGATCGTCACCACCGGCAGGAGCGCGTTGCGCAGCACATGCCGGAAGAGGACTACCCGCTCGGTCACCCCCTTGGAGCGCGCCGTCCGCACGTAGTCCAGCCCCATCTGCTCGAGCATCGAGGAGCGCGTCATCCGCATGGTCGTCGCCATCGGCCCGAGCGACAGTGTGATCACGGGCAGGATCGCGGACTTGACGAAGCCGCCGAAGTCGGTGGCCGGCGAGACGAAGCCCCCGGCGGGGAGCCAGTGCAGTTTGAGCGAGAAGAGGAGGACCATGAGCAGGCCGCTGACGAAGACCGGCGTCGAGAAGCCGATCAGGGCGAACGCCGAGATCGTCGGGTCCCAGGCGGTGCGCCGGAGCCGGGCGGCGGCGATGCCGAGTGGGATGCCGATGACGATGGCCAGGATCTCCGCGGGCACGATCAGCATCAGCGTGCGCGGCAGGCGTCGCATCAGTTCCCCGCCGACGGAGGTGCCGGAGGTGAAGGAGTTGCCGAGGTTGAAGCGGGCGAGGTTGGCCATCCAGTCGGCGTACTGGACGTAGAGCGGCTTGTCCAGCCCCAGTTCCTGATGGACACGCGCGATCGCGGCGGCATCCGGCGTCGAGCTGACCCCGCCCAGGATCGCGATGGCCGGGTCACCCGGCAGCAGGTGCAGGAAGAGGAACACGACCGTGGCGATCAGCAGCAGCAGCACCACGGTCGAGATGCACCGGCGGACGATGTAGGCAATCACGCGCTGGACTTCCTCGATCTCACGACGACACGACCCGGCCACCGGGGACGGCGCCGCCCTCGAGTGGGCTGCGCCGTCCGTTGCTACGGATTACTTCTTGAACCAGACGTTCTGCATATACCGCTCGGAGGAGAGGCCCACCCCCGGGATGTGCGAGTACCCCTGCATGCTGGCGACGCTGGCCTCGACCTGTGGCCGCCAGAGGATGAAGATGAAGGGCGCGTCCACGAACAGCCGCTGCTCGACCTGGGCGTAGATCGCCTTGCGCTTGGTCGGGTCGGTCTCGGTGCGTCCCTGCGCCAGCAGGGCATCGAGCTGCGGGTCGTCGAAGTGCACCCCGGCGGCGTACTCGGGCCCACCCTTGCCGAAGTAGGAGGTGTAGAAGTCCGGATCGGGCCAGGGATCGCCCAGGCCATCCATCATGATCTGATAGTCGCCGGTCGTGCGGCGCTTGGTCAGCGTGGGGACGTCCTGCTGCACGATCGTGACGCTCGCGCCCCACTTCTGCAGCTGCGACTGGACCGCCTGCGCGGTGTCCATGTGGACCGAGATCGTCGCCACGTCGAAGCTCAGCTTGAGGTCGGAGGGCTTCAGGCCGACCTTGGCCAGCAAGGAGGTGGCCTTTGCCGTGTCGAACGTCCAGTGCCCGTCGAGCTGCTGGTTGTACCAGTAGCTGCCGGGTGGGATCAGCGCGACGGTGATGGGCTTGCCAAAGCCGCCAAAGGCCACGTCGATGCAGGCCTTGCGGTCGATCGC
Organism: Thermomicrobiaceae bacterium; assembly: GCA_035702805.1. Lineage (GTDB taxonomy): Bacteria > Chloroflexota > Chloroflexia > Thermomicrobiales > Thermomicrobiaceae > DASSZN01. Next base: position 37,620 of record DASSZN010000003.1, read on the forward strand.
GAAGTTGAGCGCCTGGCGCACCTCGGGCTTGTCGAGCGGCGGCCGCTGCGGGTTGAGCCGCACCAGATTAAAGGTGTCGTAGCCGATGTAGGTCTTGTAGGCCGAGTTGGACTGCAGCTCCTGGATGTTCTGCCAGGGGACGTACTCGACGAAGTTGATCTGGCCGGTCTTGAACGCGTTCATGCGAGTCGTGTCGTCGGCGATGACCGTCTGGACGATCTGGTCCAGGTAGGGGCGGTTGGGGACCCAGTACTTGTCGTTCTTGGTCAGGGTGTACTTCACCTGCGGCTCGAAGCTGCCGAGCTTGAACGGACCGGACCCGTTCTCCTTCTTCTTGAAATCGTTGCCCGCCTGACCCCAGGCCTTGCTCACGACGTAGGCCCACTCGCTGGCCAAGACGGACAGCAGCACCGAGTAGGGCTGCTTGAGGTTCACCGTGACGGTGTGGCTGTCGGTCGCGGTGTAGCTGTCGAGGTTCAGCATCTCCTGGCGCAGCTGGGCGGCGGTGGCCGGGTTCCGGATGCGGTCGAACGTGTAGACGACGTCGTCGGCCGTCATCGGCGTGCCGTCGTGGAAGGTGACCCCGTTCTGCAGCTGGAAGACATAGGTCTTGGCAGAGTTCTGGATCTCCCAGGACGCCGCGAGCGAGGGCACCAGCTGTCCCTGCTGGTCGTACTGGATCAGCGTGTCGTAGATATTGCCCTGCAGCGAGGCCGACGACGCGCCGTAGGCAATGTGCGGGTCGAAAGCGATCGGGTCACGCAACAGCCCGAAGTTGAGCGTGCCGCCCGGCGTGCCCTGGG
>DASSZN010000013.1:0-53081 GCA_035702805.1 Thermomicrobiaceae bacterium
GAGCTGGTACGGTTCCAGGATGATGCCGCCGCACGCCTGCCACGACGGAGCGGGAGCTAGGCCGCTAGTATGGCCGTAGACGCCGTACGCGCTCGACCAGGTCCGGTGGGGCCGACAGGTGACGCGCGCACTCGCCCACCAGTCGCAACACGTTCTCCTCGAACGTAAAGCGGTAGCGGCACGGCGGGCAGGCGTCGAGATGCCCCTGCACCTCGGCAAGCTCGTCGGCGGTCAGCTCACGATCCAGGAAGGCGTAGAGACGGTCCATCGTCTCGTCACAGTTGAGCACCGGCTGCCTCCCCGTCGCCGCAGGCAGCGGTCTCGCACGGCTCGGTCAGCGCGCGCTGCAGCCGCCGCCTCGCCCGGTGAAGACGGGACATCACGGTCCCGATCGGGATGCCCATGATGTCCGCGATCTCGCGGTACGCAAACCCCTCGACGTCGGCGAGCAGGACGACCTGGAGGAACTCCTCCGGCAGCGCGCCGAGCGCCTGGACCACCGACTCGTCGGTAATGCTCGCCAGCACCTCGTCCTCCGGGCGCGACGCTGTCGGCTGAATACCCGAGTCGATCAGGTGTGTGTACAGGTAGTAGTCCTCGACGTTGTCCAACGACGTGCTCCGCGGCCGACGCGAACGCTTCCGGTAGTCGTTGATGAAGGCGTTCGTCAGGATCTTGAACAACCAGGCGCGAAGATTCGTTCCGGCCCGGAACTGCGACAGCGAGCGGAACGCCCGGAGGTACGTCTCCTGGACGAGGTCTTCCGCGTCCATCGGATTCCCGGTCATGCGCACGGCAGTGCGGTAGAGCGCGTCGATGTGGATGAGCGCCTCATCCCGCAGCCCGTCGGAGCCGTCGTTCGCCGTGCCGGGGTTTCTGGACACGTCCCTCCACCCTCCGTGGTGCCATCAGGCGATGGTCGCGCGGCGCCGGACACCGGCTTGGCACGTGCGAGACCTCGGGGTGCCGCGCGGTGGGCGTACCGCGTCGGACGCGTCAGCGGCGACGACGCGTGAAGAGCGATTGGAAGTCGCCGTCGAATGACTCGAGGAACTCGTGCATGTCGAGGACGTCATCTACCCCGACCGGTTCGGCTTCGAGGATCTCGTCGACGTCCACCACGTCCCACTCGCCCGCCTCAGCCTCGGCGATGTCTATGCCGTAGTCGCCGACCACCGCGGCCACGAAGGCGCGGGTGCCGCAGCCACCGCACCGAACGGCAAGGACCCACAGGTTGCCGTTACGGCCGACCACGCGGAGATCTTCCAGGTCGTGCGGCCGGTGGCACTGCGCGCAGTCACCCAGCACCGACAGCACGATCCGCCGCACCTCGTCGGGTTCGTGCGGGACGTCAGGGTCTCGAGCCATCAGTTGTCACGTTTCTTGTCGAAGTCATCGAGATCAAGCGAGTTGATGAACTCCCGAAATACTGACAGGTCATTCTCCGACGGGCCGACCTCTCCCTCGCGCAGCGACTTCTCGGGCTCCCCGCCCTCGCCCTCGGTCTCCGACTCGGCTTCCAGCCGGACGCCGGCCCGATCCATGACCGACTCGTCGACGAGGATGGGGACCTTCGTCCGCACGGCCAGCGCGATCGCATCGCTCGGACGGCTGTCGATCTCCAGCGTCCGTCCGTTTTGGTCGATCACGATCCGCGCATAGAAGACGTCCTGCGACAGGTCGGTGACCAGGATCTCCCGCACCGTGCCGCCCATGTCGCCGATGATCGTCCGGATGAGGTCGTAGGGCAGCGGTCGCGCCGCCGTGACGCCCTGGAGCTCCATGGCGATGGCTTCGGCCTCGAACGGGCCGATCCAGATCGGCAGGTGGCGCTCGCCGGTGACTTCCTTGAGAATGACGACCCGATGTTGTGTGACGAGGCTCACCCGGATGCTCTCGACGACTGTCTCAATCATGCAAGGTGCCTTCCTGTCGCGTGCCGGCCGTGTCCGCGTCATGGTCGCGAACCGCCTGCCACACGCGATCTCCCCCGCGAGAGCCGTCCTGCGCCGATTCTACTATCGGGTTCAGAGCCTGTCATCCGAGCCGCGGCCGCGCTAGCGAATACCGTAGTGGGGCCGCTGAATCGGCCCGATCACGCTCGGCGGCCAGTACGCGAGCCAGGCCTTGCCGATGATGCTGGTTTCCGGCACCTCTCCGAAGACTCGCGAATCGCTGCTGTTGTTGCGGTTATCACCCAGAACGAACACGTGTCCGGGCTGCACGGTATAGCTGCTGTTCGGATTGACGCCGGGCCAGCTGGTGGTCGACGTCAGGTACGGTTCGCTCAGGCGCTGCCCGTTGACGTACACCCCGCCGTTGTGGATCGAGATCTGGTCACCGGGCAGCCCGATGATGCGCTTGATGTACGGCTCCGACGTCACCCCCGGCGGCATGAAGACGATGATGTCCCCCCGCTGGGGCGGCCGAAACGGATACCAGCGTGTCCCGGCCGCGACGTGCGTGCCGGGAATCCAGTCCACCAGGTTGGCGACGTTGATGTAGGAGTACTCCCGGCGGTTGACGATCAGCATCTCGCCGTTCTGCAGGTTCGGCTCCATGCTCATCCCATCCACCCGGTAGTTCAGGATGATGCTTCGCACACCGACGAAGATGATCAGCGCAAGCAGGAGCGTCTCGACCAGCTCCCACACCGCCGATCGGCTCTTCGGCTTGGGCGATCTGCTCTGCGCGACCTGGTCATCGGTGGTGTCGTCAATTGGCGCCGGGGAAGGGGGTGCAGGGCGGGTGCTGAAGGGTCTGACCACTGGTCCTCCGAAGGTCCGAGCCGATCCGGTCTGGTGAGGTCCTCCTGGCCGATTATACATGTCGGGTTCTCCCGGGCGACCGATTTGGGACTCAGGTACGCCTCGAGCCTCGGCCCCCCACACTACAATCGCATCGGCGCCCGAGGCGAACGCGGACCGAACTGGCCATCGACACGCCGGGAGTACAGCCGACTGTGGCGGGAGCGACAACCGGAAGGCACTACCAGGACCTGCTCGTCCGCGGCACCGTGCTCGAGGACCGCTACGAGGTGCAGCGCGTCATCGGACAGGGTGGCATGAGCACCGTGTACGCCGCCCGCGATCTCCGATTCAGCCACGTCGAGCGCCTCTGCGCGGTCAAAGAGATGTTCATCCGGGAGCGGGACGACCATCACCGCGTCTCCCAGATCTCCAACTTCGAGCGCGAAGCCGCGCTCCTCGCGACGCTCAGCCACCCGGCCATCCCCAAGATCTACGACTACTTCTCCCGCGGTGGCCTGGTGTACCTGGTGCTCGAGTTCGTCGACGGTACCGACCTCGAGCGTCTCCTCGGGCGCTCGGACGAACCGCTCTCCGAGCAGACGCTCATCGACTGGGCGCTGCAGATCCTTGACGTCCTTTCCTACCTGCACGAGCACCAGCCGGACCCGATCGTGTTCCGCGACCTCAAACCGTCCAACGTCATGCTTCGCACCGACGGCACCATCACGTTGATCGACTTCGGTATCGCCCGGACCTTCCAGCCCATGCAGCGGGGGACCATGATCGGGACCGAGGGTTACGCGCCGCCCGAGCAGTACCGCGGAACGGCCGAGCCGCGCGGCGACATCTACGCACTCGGGGCGACGCTGCACCACCTGTCAACCCAGGTGGATCCCCGCACCGAGCCGCCCTTCACGTTCGACCAGCACCCGGTCCGCGCGGTCAACCCGGCATTGTCCGAGGGCTTCGAGCAGGTCGTGCGTCGCGCCACCGCCTACGCGCCAGCCGACCGCTTCCCCTCTGCCGCCGCCATGGCACAGGCGCTCAGCGAGATTCGACCGTTCGACACCGAGGTACCTCGCGTCGGCGTCACCCCGCCGCGGCCTCAGCCCCCCACGCGCGCTCCAATCTCGCTCCCGGCTATCGCCACGACGATCGAGCCGGTCACCGAGCGAATTGTGTGGTCGGTGCAGACCGGTGACGAGGTGCGCGGCACCGCTGCGATCACGGCCGAACACGCCTTCATCGGGTCCTACGATCAGCACCTGTACGCCCTGTCGCTCGCCGACGGCGGCATTCTCTGGCGGTTCCGCGCCAACCGCGGCGTGATCGCGCGACCCCTCATCAGCGACGACCTGGTGATCGTCGGTGCCGAGGACCACGTGGTCTACGCGCTGCGCGCCGGCACCGGCCGGCTCGCGTGGACCTTCCGCACGGCGATGCCGGTGCGGTCGTCGGCCGCCGGCTATAACGACGCGCTCGTGGTTGGCTCGGACGACGGCTACTGCTACTGCCTCGACGCCCACCAGGGCAACCTCCTCTGGCGGCAGCGCGCATGGGGGCCGATCCGCTCGTCGCCCCTGATCAATGACGACCTGGTCTTTGTCGGCAGCGACGACGGCTCGGTCCACTGCTTCACGGCCACGGACGGGCGCCCGCGCTGGCGCGCACCACTCGGCCGCCCGGTGATGTCGTCGCCGGCCATGGCGAGCCAGGTCCTCGTGGTCGGTGGGACGGATGGAGGGCTCCATGGACTGGATATTCGCAGCGGCGCCCGGCGATGGACGCTCGACACCCAGGGGCCGCTGATCGCCTCGCCCCGGCTCGTCGGGGATCTCGTGATCATCGGCTCGACCGACGGCGCGCTCTACGCCGTGTCCGCGCTCGACGGGCGCCAGCAGTGGAAGCAGCAGGTTGCCAACCAGATCACCGCGACTGCTGCGATCGACGGCGGACGTGCCTACGTCGCGACCGTCGATGGCAACGTGCTCTGCGTCGCCCTCGAGGACGGTGAGACCATCTGGTCCCATCGCATCGGCAGCCCCATCGCCTCGAGCCCGGTGCTGGGGGGCGGGGTACTCATCGTCGGCGCGCTTGACGGCAAGATTTACGGCCTGCGGCCCTGACTCAGGGCACGCCAACCGGGAGGGTTCCGAGCATGGCGCTGCGCGTGATCGTGCACATCCACAACGAGGATCCGTTCGTCGCGGAGGTCGACGCCGTGCCGGAACCGACGGACAACTTCGTGCTGCTGCGGAACCCGCGCCGTCGGGACGGCAAGTCGCTGAGCTTCGTGACGAACGGCGCGACGGCCTTCATCTACCCGTGGTCTCGGGTGTCGTTCATCGAGGTGATGGACGGGGCGGCTGGTCACGAGAACATCGTCGGCTTCTTCCGCGACGAGAGCCGCGGGGCACGTTCGTAACGACCTGACGCCCACGCCCGGCGTTCACTCTATTCCTGCCGCGTCCTCCGCGTCGTCGGTTACGTGGCTCGACCGGGCGCCCTCGCCGGCCCGACGCGACAGCCTGGCCGCGAGCCCGGGAAGCGTCCCAACCCCGTAGACGATCAGGACGATCGCGACCACCAGGCCCAGCTGCGGCCAGCTCAGCGTAAGCATCGAGGCGGCTCCCGTTCGCGCCCACATGGCGGCACGCCGAGCCAAATGACCCGGCGTGCTGCTCAACCTGTCGGCTTTGTGCTACCTCGCGAGATGGCCCGGCGACCTAGTGCAGGACGAAGCTCGCGACCAGCGACAGCACCACGAACACCGCGGCGATGCCGATTGTGAACTGGTAGAGCGTCTTCTCGACGCCACGTCGCGTGTGGTAGATCGATCCGGTGTCGCCACCAAATGCGCCGCTGAACCCCGAGCCTTTGCTCTGGAGCAGGACGACCAGGGTGAGCACCACTGAGACCAGAATCATACCGAGGTAGAGTGCCGTCGACATTCAGCGTTCCTCCGCGCGGTCATTCGTGTCCAGGGCGAACTATAGCACTCGCGACGCCGGGGTCACAGGCGGATGGATGCGGCACTCTCGACGATGCGGGTGAACTGATCGGCCCGCAGGCTCGCTCCGCCAACCAGCGCGCCGTCGATCTGCGGCAACGCGAAGAAGCTTAGCGCGTTGTCGGCATTGACGCTCCCCCCATACTGGACGCGAACCTCGTCGGCGACGTCCGTTCCCGCGTGACGCGCGACCACCTCCCGGATCCACACCGCCATCTCACGCGCATCGTCCGGGGTGGCGGCGCGCCCGGTGCCGATTGCCCAGACCGGCTCGTAGGCGACGACGACGCGGCCGATTTCGGAGACCTCCAGTACGCCCAGGGCGCTGTCGAGCTGACGACCCACGACGGCTCGTGCACGTCCCTGCTCCCGCTCGTCGAGCAACTCCCCGACGCAGAGGATCGGGTGGAGCCCGTTGCGGAGTGCCGCCCGCAGCTTCGCCGCGACGAGCGCGTCGTCCTCGCCGAGGATGTGACGGCGCTCGCTGTGGCCGACCACCACGTAGCGGCACAGGGGAGCCAGCATCGCGGCGGAGACCTCGCCGGTGAAGGCGCCGGAGTCCTCCACCGCGCAGTCCTGCGCGCCGAGTTCGATCTCGCTACCGGCCAGCAGCTCAGCCACCGGCACTAGCCAGGGGAAGGGCGGAATCAGCACCCGCTCCGCGATATCGAACGGCCCCAGCGCGCTCACGAGCTCACGCGTGAGCGCGCGCGCCTCCTCGAGGGAGGTGTTCATCTTCCAGTTGCCCGCGACGATCGGCTTACGCATTGCCGTCCGATCCCTTCGTGCGGGCCAGGGCAGCGACCCCGGGCAGTTCCTTTCCCTCGAGAAACTCGAGCGACGCGCCGCCCCCGGTCGAGATGTGGGTGATCTGGTCGGCCACCCCGAGTTGCTCCACCGCCGCCACAGAGTCGCCACCACCGACCAGCGTGTAGGCGCTCGCGCGCGCAACAGCCTCCGCGACCCCGCGTGTCCCGGCCGCGAAGGGCGCCACCTCGAACACGCCCATCGGGCCGTTCCAGACGATCATGCGCGCCGGGCCGAGCGCGCGGGAAAACACGCGGACCGTCTCCGGCCCGATGTCGTAGATCGCCTCGTCCGCGCCGACCTGGTCGACCGGCACGACGCGACGCGCGGCGTCCGGCGTCAGCTCGGCCGCGACCACCACGTCCACCGGCAGTGAGAAGTCCACCCCCTTCTGCCCGGCGCGCTCCAGCGTCTCACGCGCCACGTCGAGCTTGTCGTCCTCGACGAGCGACCGCCCGACTGCCACGCCGCGCGCCTTCAGGAAGGTGTTGGCCATACCCCCGCCCACCAGCACGAGGTCCACCCGATCCAGCAGGTGCTCGATGACCCCCACCTTGTCGGAGACCTTCGCCCCGCCCAGGATCAGCGCGTAGGGGTGCTCGGGCTCGTCGACGACCCGGCTCAACGCCTGGATCTCGCGCTCCATCAGTAGTCCCGCCGCCGATGGGACAAACGCCGTCACGCCCACGGTTGAGGCGTGAGCCCGGTGGGCCGCCCCGAACGCATCGTCCACGTAGCAGTCGGCGAGAGACGCCAGTTCCCGCGCGAAGCCGGGGTCGTTCTCCTCCTCGCGAGGATCGAAGCGGACGTTCTCGAGCAGCCCGACGTCGCCGGGCTGCAGGCTAGCCACCATGGCATGCGCCTCGGGACCGATGACGTCTCTCGCGTAGTGCACCGGAGACCCCAGCAGGTCCTCCAGCCGCCGTGCAACGGGTTCCAGCCGGAGCCCATCGCGCGACTGGCCCTTGGGACGGCCCAGGTGCGACACCAGTACGACGCGGGCGCGCCGCGCGCGGAGCGCCTCGACCGTCGGCAGCGTGGCGCGAATGCGGGTGTCGTCGGTGATGTGCCCGTCCTCGAGGGGCACGTTGTAGTCGACGCGCGTGAGCACGCGGCGCCCGTCGACGTCGAGGTCACGCAGGGTGCGGATGTCCACGACCAGCCTCCTTCGGCCCTGACCGCCGGCGAGTCGCCGGGGCCGGGGCGAGCAATCGGCCGGCGCCCCGTCGCAGGACGCCGGCCGCCGGCTGAGCCCTCGGTTGGCGTCCCCGCCTAGACGCCCTGGTCGGCGATCATGCTCGCAAGGTCTGCCACCCGGCAGGAGTAGCCCCACTCGTTGTCGTACCAGGCCACGATTTTCGCCAGATTCCCATCCATCAGCATGGTCGACAACCCATCGACGATCGCGGAATGGGAGTCGCCGCGAAAATCGGTCGACACCAGCGGCTCCTCCGTGTAGTCGAGGATGCCCTCGAGATCGCCCTCGGCCGCCTGCTTGAAGACCTGGTTGATCTCCTCCGCGCTGGTCGACTTCTCCAGTTCCGCCACGAAGTCGATGATCGAGACGGTCGGCGTCGGCACCCGCAGCGAGAAGCCGTCGAACTTCCCCTTCAACTCGGGGATGACGAGGGAAACCGCTCGCGCCGCTCCGGTAGTCGTCGGCACGATGTTGAGCGCGGCCGCCCGCGCCCGGCGCAGGTCCCGGTGTGGCCCGTCCAGCGTCACCTGGTCGTTGGTGTACGAGTGAACCGTGGTCATGAAGCCGCGCCGGATGCCGTAGTTGTCCTGGATGACCTTGGCCACCGGCGCGAGGCAGTTGGTCGTGCAGGACGCGTTGGAGATGATCTGATGGCGCTCAGGGTCGTACTGATCCTCGTTGACCCCCAGCACGATCGTGATGTCCTCATCCTTGGCCGGCGCGGTGATGATGACCTTCTTCGCCCCGGCCTGCAGGTGCGCGCGTGCCTTGGCGGCGTCCGTGAAGAATCCGGTCGACTCGATCACCAGTTGGACGTTATTTTCCGCCCAGGGCAGGTTCGCCGGATCGCGCTCGGAGAAGAACTTGATCTCGTGCCCGTCGACCGTCAACGTGTCGTCCGTCACCTCGACGTCGCTGTCATAGACCCCGTAGGTTGAGTCGTACTTCAGCAAGTGCGCGAAGGTGTGCGGGCTCCCGAGGTCGTTGATCGCCACGATCTCGAGGTCGTCGTCGTACTCGCCGACGATTGCCTTGAGCACCTGGCGTCCAATACGCCCGAACCCGTTGATGCCGACGCGAACTGGCATAGACCGTTCCTCCTCGCTAGCGGCTACACTCCACGAACCGTTACCTGGGTTTTCGCGACGTTCTCGTCCCGACTGTGGCCGTTGGTCGGGAGCGGCGTGTCCAGCGCCGGCCGCGTCGCCTGCTCCTTGGCCAGCGCCACCAGCGCCTCGGCCAGTTTGTCTGGATCATGGCGAAGCGGGTTGGCATCGTTGACGACGTCCCGCAACACGATGCCCACCGAACCGTCCAGCGAGTCCAGCCCGTCCAGGCTGACCGCCTGAACCTTCCACTCCGGCTTGATCTTTTCGGTGCCCGGGTCAAGGTTCGAATTCACCAGGACGTGGTCGACGATCGGCTCGCCGACGTGCTCGTGGAGCGCCCGGACGTGGTCGATCACCCGGAAGTCGTCCGTCTCGCCGCGCTGGGTCGCGACGTTGCAGACGTAGACCTTGGTCGCCGGCGAGCAGCGGATGGCATGCGTGATGCCCTGGACCAGCAGGTTGGGCAGCACCGACGTGTAGAGGCTCCCCGGACCGAGCACGATCAGATCGGCGGACAGGATCGCCACGATGGCCGGATCGTAGGCGTCGGGGTGTCCCGGGTCGAGGAAGACCCGCTTGATCCGCCCGCGCTCCTTCTGGATCTGCGACTCGCCGCGGACCACCCGGCCGTCGGTCAACTCGGCGCAGACGGTGATGTTCTCGAGCGACGAGGGGAAGACCTGGCCGCGGACCGCCAGCACCCGCGAGGACTCGACGACCGCGCGCTCGAACGATCCGGCGACCTGCGTCATCGCCGTGATGAAGAGGTTGCCGAAGCTGTGCCCGTCGAGCGGCGAGCCTTCCGCCTCGAAGCGGTACTGGAACAACTCCCCCATCAACGGCTCGGCGTCCGCCAGCGCCACCAGGCAGTTGCGGATGTCGCCGGGCGGCAGCATGTTGAACTCGGTGCGCAGTCGCCCGGAGCTTCCCCCGTCGTCACCGACCGTGACGATCGCCGTGATCGCGACGTTCTGCTGCTTGAGGCCGCGCAACAGCGTCGACAGCCCGGTCCCGCCGCCGATGGTGACGACGTTCAGTTCGGGCGCCGTCGGGCCGAAGCGGTGGGCGTGGATCAACTCGGCCAGCCCCTGGCCTGCCGGTCGCTGGTCCCAGAACGGCGCCAGGAGCGAGCGACTCAACTGGACGAACCCGACGCCGACGAAGGCCGCGCCGCCGAGGATCATGACCAGCTCACGATAGGGATGGGGGATGAACTGGAGGGTCACGGTCTGCACGAAGTTGGTGAGGCTCTGCGGAAACGCGTAGTGGCGGTACACCCAGGCCAGCGCCATCGCCATGGCAAGGCTCGTCAAGACCAGACCGGAGAAGAACAGGACAACCCAGCGCTTGACGAACATTCCTGGGCGGAGCCAAGTTCGGAGCTTCATACGTCCCCCTGTTGCTCCCGAGCAGCCCGCGTCAGGCTGGCGGGATTATAGCATGGGCACTGTCCGCACACGCTTCGACTGCCAGGTTGCAGTTGCTCGTGACGTCGCTTCTCTGGTATACTTTGCTCTGGAATCGACAGTGCCCGAGCGAAAGTGGGCTCCGCCCACTTTAATTTTTGCCCGCCCCGCACTTCGTCCACTTGCGCCCGTCCTCGCCCCGACGCCATCCGAGGGGAAGGTCGCACGAGGAGGTATCCACACCCATGAAGAGCGATTTCTATACCGCGATCGCCCAGATCGCGGCGGAGCGCAACATCCCGCGCGAGGCGGTTCTCTCGTCGGTCGAGCACGCGCTGCGCACGGTCTACAAGAAGATGGCCAACACCGAGGACGAAGTGGAGGTCGAACTCGACTCGACCACCGGCAACATCCGGATCTTCGTGGTCAAGACGGTGGTCGAAGAGGTCGAGGATCCCAACAGCCAGATGACGGTCGAGGAGGCCCGGCGCACCCACCCCAACGCCGTGGTCGGCGACGTGGTGCGTTTCGATCGTACGCCGCAGAACTTCGGCCGCATCGCTGCCCAGACGGCCAAGCAGGTCGTGCTGCAGCGCATCCGGGACTACGAGCGCGACAGCGTCTACTCGGAGTACATCGACCGCGTCGGCGAGGTGCTCAACGGCATCGTCCAGCGCGCCGACCCCAAGGCCGTCATCGTCGACCTCGGCAAGGCCGAGGCGGTCATGCCGGCGCGTGAGCAGGTGCCGAACGAGCGCTACCGCGTCGGCCAGCGCCTCAAGGTCTACCTGGTCGAAGTCAACAAGGAGACGCGCGGCCCGCAGCTGATCGTGTCGCGGACACACGCCAACCTGATCAGGCGCCTTTTCGAGCTCGAGGTGCCGGAGATCTACAGCGGCGCGGTGGAGATCATGGCGGTCGCCCGTGAGCCGGGACTGCGCTCCAAGGTCGCGGTCGCGGCGCGGCAGGAGAAGGTCGACCCGGTCGGCTCCTGCGTCGGGGTGCGGGGCGTCCGCATCCAGAACATCGTGAACGAGCTCTACGGCGAGAAGATCGACGTCATCGAGTGGTCGCCCGATACCCCGTCCTTCATCGCCAACGCGCTCAGCCCGGCCAAGCCGATCAGCGTGGTGCTCAACGACACCGACAAGGTGGCTCGCGTCGTCGTGCCGACCGAGCAGATGTCGCTGGCTATCGGCAAGGACGGTCAGAACGCCCGCCTGGCATACAAGCTCACCGGCTGGCGCATCGACATCAAGGATCCCGAGTCGCTTCGCGGCGCCGACGACGACATCCTGCGCCAGGCACGGGCGGCACTGGCCGACGTGCCCGACGATATGATGACCCAGGGCCGGCAGCCACGCCTCGTCCGCGGCGACGGCACGATCAGCCTGCGTGAGCGCGAGTTTGGCCCGCTCCCATCAGAGCTGATCGGCATGAGCGTGGACGTCGAGGTCGTCGACGGCGTGCTCGAAGTTTTCTATAGCCGCGAGTTGCGAGCGCGGTACAACTTCGAGACCGGGGAGGTCCTCTCGCTCGTCGACGAGGAAGACTCGCTGGTCTAGGCGGCCCGCACCGTGACCGTCAACGGAACGGAGGCCGCCGTGAACGAAACGCCGACCAGCCCGCGCAAGCGCAAGGGACCGCGCCCCAAGCACGTTCCCATCCGTACCTGCGTGGTCTGCCGCGAGAGCGACGCCAAGCGCGCCTACGTGCGGATCGTGCGCACGCCGGAAGGTACGGTCGAGATCGACCGAACCGGCAAGCGCAACGGTCGCGGCGCGTACCTGTGCGCGCGCTTCAGCTGCTGGGACAAGGCCGCCGCCGGCAGCGCGCTCGACCGCGCGCTGCGCGTGGACGTGCCCGAGGAGGTCCGCCAGATGCTGCGCGTCTACGCGGACCATCATTTTCGCCGGGACGGCGCGGACGAGGAGTGAGCCGCCCCGGCGCACAGTGACACCTGCAAGCGGACCCGTGTGACCGAAGGAGGAGACTATGAGTCAGCGCCGAGGTAGGCCGCCGCGCGGCGGTGGACGCGGACGGAACAACCAGCGCGGCCGGGGTGGGCCGGCTCGCGGCGTCCAGACGCTCGAGCCGCGTCGGCCCATGATTACGGGGCCGGTCACGCTCGGCTCCGTGATGTCGGTCGGTGAGCTGGCCGATGCGCTGGGAGTCAATCCGGTCGAGGTCATCAAGAACCTGATGGCGCGCGGCATCATGGCCAACATCAACCAGCAGATCGACTTCACCACGGCCACCAGCGTCGCCCAGGATCTCGGCTTCGAGACCGAGGAGCACGTCCCCGAGGTCATCCAGCAGGCCGACGAGGCCGTCGAGCACCGGCGCGGCGAGAGCGCGACCGACCCCGACGCTGTCACCCGTCCGCCCGTAGTAACCATCATGGGCCATGTCGACCACGGCAAGACCAAGCTGCTCGACGCGATCCGCCAGACGCACGTCGCCGAGGGCGAGGCGGGCGGCATCACCCAGCACATCGGCGCCTACCAGGTCGAGCTCCAGGGCCGTCGGATCACGTTCCTCGACACTCCCGGGCACGAGGCGTTCACCGCCATGCGCGCGCGTGGCGCCCAGGTGACCGATATCGCCATCCTGGTGGTGGCCGCCGACGACGGCGTCATGCCGCAGACGCGCGAGGCGATCAACCACGCCCGCGCGGCTGGCGTGCCGTTGATCGTGGCGCTCAACAAGATCGACCTGCCGAGCGCCAACCCAGAGCGCGTCAAGCAGCAGCTCTCCGACGTTGGGGTCATCCCGGAGGACTACGGTGGCGACGTGCCGGTCGTCGAGGTGTCGGCGCGCGAGAAGCTAGGCATCGACGATCTACTCGAGATGATCGTGCTGGTCGCCGACCTCCAGGACCTGAAGGCCAATCCGAACAAGCCGGCCATCGGCGTCATCATCGAGGCCAAGGTCGACCGCAACCGTGGCCCGGTTGCGACCGCCCTGATCCAGACCGGCACCCTGGCACTGCGCGACGTCGTCGTGGTCGGCGCAACCTGGGGGCGCGTCCGGGCCATGAACGATGATCGGGGCCGCCGCGTGCGGCGCGCGGACCCAGCCTCGCCGGTCGAAGTGCTGGGGCTGCTCGACGTGCCGGAGGCCGGGGACATCCTGCAGGCCGTCGCGGACGAAAAGGTCGCCCGCACGCTCGCCGAGGAGCGCGGCCGCCAGCGGCGCGCCGAGGCGTTCTCCGAGACGCGCGTCGTCAAGCTCGACGAGGTCTACGGACAGATCCAGCAGGGGGAGACCCGGGAGCTGCGCATCGTTCTCAAGGCGGACGTGCAGGGCTCCCTCGAGGCGATCCAGTCGACCCTCATGAAGCTGAACGAAGAGTCGACCTCCGTCGGCATCAGCGTCGTGCACACCGGTGCCGGTGCAATCTCCGAGTCCGACGTGATGCTCGCCGTTGCGTCGGGCGCGATCATCATCGGCTTCAACGTGCGGCCGGACGTGGCGGCCAAGCGGGCTGCGGACGCGTCCGGGATCGACGTGCGCTTCTACGACGTGATCTACCACCTGGTCGACGACATCAAGTCGGCCATGGTCGGCCTGCTGGCGCCGGAGACGCGCGAGGTCACCGACGGCTATGCCGAGGTGCGGCAGACGTTCCGTCTGCCCAATCGCGAAGTGGCCGCCGGGCTCTACGTGCTCGACGGCAAGGCGGCCCGCAACTCGCGGGTTCGTGTCCTGCGCAGCGGCACCGTGATGTTCGACGGCAGCGTTTCGTCACTGAAGCGCTTCAAGGACGATGTCCGGGAGGTCCAGGCGGGGTACGAGTGCGGGCTTACCATCGATGGGCTGCAGGACGTGCAGGTCGGAGACCAGCTCGAGTTCTATCACACCGAGCAGGTGGCTCGGACGGCCTGAGGACCTCGGGTATGTCCGCCGCTACGCGAGCCGGCCACGACGAGGCGAGGATATGGCGGCCGTTTTCGGCCGTCCCTCGCCTCGCTTCATGCCGCGCCTGAGCGGCCGTCGAGCCGAGGCGGCGCGGAGGGAGGAGTCAGCGGATGTCCAGCCGCCGACGGGAGCAGCTCGCCGATTTCCTGCGCGACGAGGTCAGCGAGATCATCCACCGGGAGATGAAGGACCCACGGCTCGGGTTCGCCAGCATCACCCGTGTCGAGCTCAGCCCTGACCTGCGCTACGCCAGGGTCTTCGTGTCGGTGCTCGGTTCGGACGAGGAGCTCGAGGCGACGCTCAAGGCGTTGACCGGCGCCAGCGGCTACATCCGGCGCGTGCTGCTGCCGCGCATGCACGTGCGCCACGTGCCGGAGTTGACCTTTCGCTCCGACCGCTCGATGGAGCACGCGGAGCAGATCGCGCGCACCCTCAATCAACTTCGAGAACAACTGCATCCGCCGGCCGACGCGGCGGCGGAGCAGGGGAAGGACGCCGATGATCAAGCCTGATGCCGGCCTCGCGGGGGAGTCCCTCGACCGCGCGGCGATCAGTAGCGCCTGGGAGACGATCTGCGGGGCGCGGCGGACGGTTGCGCTCACCCACGCCAACCCCGACGCCGACGCGGTAGCGTCGCTGCTCGCGCTCACCGACCTCTGCGTCCGCGCGGGCCACGAGGTCGTTCCGGCCGTCGGCGACGGCGAACTGCCGGATACCTTGCGGTTTCTGCCCGGCGCGGCGAGGCTGGTGCCTCCCGAGGATCTCAGCCTCGACGGCGTCGACCTGCTGGTCATGCTCGACTGCGCCGACGAGATGCGGGTCGGACCGACCTTCAAGCGGCATCCAGAGTGGTTCGATGGACGCATCCCGATCGTCAACATCGACCACCACGTCACGAACACGCGCTTCGGCAGCATCAACCTGATCGATCCGGACTCCGCGGCCACCGCGGAACTGCTCGGGTTGATGTTCCTTGAACTCGGGATCGACTTCGACGCCGACGTCGCGACGTGCCTCCTCGCGGGGGTCCAGGGCGACACCCTCGGCCTGCGAACGCCGAGTACCCGGGCGCGAACGCTGCGGCTCGCGGCCGTCCTCCTGGAGCGGCAGGCGGACCTCGACACGGTGGTCGACAACCTGTTCCGGGTGAAACCGTTCTCGACCGTACGGCTCTGGGGTCTCGTCCTCAGTCGAGCGCAGCAACTAGGACCGGTCGTCTGGGCCGAGATCACGCCGGAGATGCTGGCGACGTCGGGCGCGGCGGCCGCGGAGGGGGAAGGCATCGTTAACTTCCTCGCCGGCAGCAAGGGCTCGCGCGTGGGCGCCCTCCTCTACCAGCAGCCCGACGGCTGGCGCGTCAGCCTGCGCTCGGTCCGGGAGGACGTCAACGTCGCCGAACTTGCCCGACGCTACGGCGGCGGCGGACACCCTCGCGCGGCGGGTTGCCGGCTCGCCCCGGGTGATGAAGCGCGCGACAACTTCCTTGCCGACCTCGCGGCGCGACTCAACGTGCTGCCGCTGATCGGCGGATAGCCCGGCGTGGGAGTGACCGCGCACGGGTTCCTGATCGTGGACAAGCCGCGCGGCTGGACGTCGCACGACGTCGTCGCCCGCGTTCGACGTCTCCTCGGCACGCGCCGCGTCGGCCACGCCGGCACGCTCGACCCCGCCGCCGAAGGTGTGCTCGTGGTCGGTGTCGGGTCCGCGACCCGCCTGCTCGAGCAGGTTCAGTCCGGCGCCAAGCAGTACGTGGCCCACGTTGTCCTGGGCGTGGAGTCGGACAGCGGCGACGTCGAGGGACTCGGCTCTGCAATTGCATCCCGGCCGCCAGACCGAGCCGCCATCGAGGCGGCGCTCCAGACGATGGTCGGCGAGATCCGGCAGGTGCCGCCGGCACACTCGGCGATCAAGGTCGGTGGCGAGGCGCTCTACCGTCGCGCGCGACGCGGCGAGGTAGTCGAGGTACCGGCCCGGACGGTGCACGTCTCGACGCTGGCGGTCCTCGACTATCGGCCACCGGACGTCGTCGTGCGCGTCGACTGTGGCAGTGGTGTCTACGTCCGGGCCATCGCGCGCGACCTCGGCCGCGACCTCGGCTGTGGTGCCTACCTGCACGCGCTGCTGCGGACGCGCGTCGGCGCCTTCACGCTCCAGGCAGCGTGGCCCATGGAGGACCTCGAACGCGGCCTCACGCCGCCCACGTGGCCGCTCATGGCGCTACATCCCGACGCGGCGCTCCAGCCCGACGACGCGCTGGCGCTCGGCGGGGCCGCGGTGGAGTCGTGGTATCATGGGCGGCCGGTCCCGATACCCGAGGTGACGGAAGAGACCACGCCGCGCGTACGCGGGTACACGTGGGATGGGGATTGGCTGGGGGTGGCGTCGACCGATCAGGCCCGGGGCCTCTGGCAGCCGCGGGCGGTGGTCGGTCGCTGAGTGGCGCGGAGACGTGCGCATGGGTGCCCGGATCGTTCAGTCGTTGAGCGATACACCGCCGAGCCGGCACGTCGTGACGGTGGGGAACTTCGACGGCGTGCACCGTGGGCATCAGCACCTCCTGCGCACGCTCACCGGTCGCGCCGAGCAGGCAGGGGCCGCGAGCCTGGTGGTGACGTTCGATCCCTTGCCGGTTGAAGTGCTCCGACCCGAACGCGCGCCACGACGCCTGACCACCACCACAGAGCGCGTCTCGCTGATTGCCGCCTGCGGCGTCGACACGATTGTCGTGCAGCGCTTCGACCTCGAATTCGCCGCGTGGTCCGCGCGCGAGTTCGTCGAGCGTGTAGCGACGGCGGGCCACATTGTCGAATGGGTGGTGGGCGCCGACTTCGCCTTTGGCCACGACCGCACCGGCTCCCCCGCGTTGCTCCGCGAACTCGGGTCAAAGTACGGGTTCGCGGTGACGGTCGTCGAGCGCGTTGGCGGCCAGGGGATCAGCAGCACCGTCACGCGCGAACTGGTGACCGTCGGAGACGTGGCCGGCGCGGCGGTGCTACTCGAGCGCCCTTACACCCTGCGCGGCCGGGTCGTCGACGGGGCGCACCGGGGCCGGACGTTTGGGTTTCCGACCGCCAACCTGGCAATCCCCGGGAATCTGGTCGTGCCGGCGGACGGCATCTACGCCGGGTACGCGTCGGTCGATTGCGGAGGCGATCTGCATCCGGCGCTAATCTACGTCGGATCTCGACCGACGTTTGACGGCACGTCTCGGGTTATCGAGGTCAACCTGCTGGACTTCTCCGGTGATCTCTACGATCGCGACCTCGGCGTGCTCTTTGTCGAGCAGGTGCGAGCGGATCGCCGCTTCGAGAGCGCCGAGGCAATGGTCCGGCAGATGGCCGATGACGAGATCAAGGCGCGCCGTATCCTCGGTTTGACGTCGGCAGACGAGCTGTGGCGGCAGGCAGAGCCGGCCGTGCGGACTCCAGAAGGAGTGAACGAGGCGTGAGTGCTGCGAACTTGAGCTCGACCGCGGACCGGCAGGCTGCGGCACGGCGGCTCGTCGAGCGGGGGGCGGTCGACGTGGTCGTTCGCGATGACCTCGAGCGCAAGCTCGTTGGGCCCCGCCCGCTGCGGGTCAAGTTCGGTGTGGACCCGACGCGGCCGGACCTGCACCTGGGCCACTACGTGTGTTTCCGCAAGCTGCGAGAGTTCCAGCAGCTCGGTCACCAGATCGTGGTGATCATCGGGGACTGGACGGCCCGCATCGGTGATCCCTCCGGCCGTTCGGTCCAGCGCCAGATGCTCACCGAGGAGGAAGTCCGGGAGAACGCCCGCACGTACCTGGACCAGTTCTTCAAGGTCGTCGATGTCGAGCGCGCCGAGATCAACTGGCAGAGCGCCTGGTTCGGCACGTTCGACCTGGCCGACGTGATCGGGCTCACCAGCAAGTACACCGTGGCCAAGATGCTGGCGCGCGAGGATTTTTCCCGCCGCTTCGCCGACGGCTCGCCGATCGCCATCACCGAGCTGCTGTACCCACTGCTTCAGGCCTACGATTCGGTGGCGGTCCACGCCGACGTCGAGATCGGCGGCACCGACCAGACCTTCAACCTGCTGGTCGGGCGCGACATCCAGCGCGAGATGGGGCAGGAGCCACAGAACATCCTGACCGTTCCCATCCTGGTCGGCACCGATGGCGCCCAGAAGATGAGCAAGAGCCTGGGCAACTACATCGCGGTCACCGACCCACCGTCGGAGATGTTCGGCAAGATCATGTCGATCCCGGACGCCGCGATGAGCGACTACCTGCGGCTCCTGACGGACGTGCCGGACGCGGAGATCGATCAACTGCTCGGCGCCGCTGCCGGCGGCGAGGTCAACCCGCGCGACGTGAAGGCGCGGCTGGCCACGCTCGTCGTCTCGGACCTGCACGGCTCCGGTTCCGGGGAGGCGGCGTGCGACGCGTTCAACCGCGTCTTTCGGGACCGCGAACTCCCGGAGGAGATGCCAGAGCTGGCGGTGACCGGAGAGGTGCGTATCCTGCCGCTGCTGGTCGAGGCGGGTCTGGCGTCGAGCAACCGGCAGGCGCGAACGCTGGTGGGCGGCGATGCCGTGTCGCTCGACGGCGAGAAGGTCACCGATCCCAACCTGCTGCTCCGGCTCACCGCGCCGGCGGTGCTGCGGGTCGGGCGGCGCTTCGTCCGGCTCGTCCCGACGCCGTAGGTCGCCGCCGGGCTGTGCTATACTGAGGCGTGCCGCGAAGGCAAGGGCCGGGGTGTGGCGCAGCTGGCAGCGCGCGGCGTTTGGGACGCTGAGGTCGGAGGTTCGAATCCTCTCACCCCGACTGATGCGGGAGTAACTCAGCTGGTAGAGTTCCTGCCTTCCAAGCAGGCTGTCGCGGGTTCGAGTCCCGTCTCCCGCTCCCCAAAACCCTCATTTCGATGCGGTTTTCGCCGGGCTCTGCCGGGTCTCTGACTCCCGAGACAGCAGAGCGATAACCCGGCGTGCGCTACAGCCGCGGTACAGGTACCGCGGCGTCACCACCAAGGGTTTAGAACCCGGCACTCTGCCGGGCGCACTCCCCACGATTCGCCATCAGCCGCGCCACCTCCGCTTCGGCGCTTCACTACCGCTCGAAGGTCATCACCTCGACTTCTTCCCGCAGCCACGACCCCGGCATGTGTCCGGTCCGGTAGGTGACGACGGTGCCGGTCAGCGGCCCGTCGCCCCGCCCGATGATCGCGTCGTTCTCCGCGGCCTGCCGGGCCCACGCCTCGTCTACGAGCTGGGTGGAGTCCGCAGCCGCCACCGCTTTCTCCGGCATGCCCAGATGCTCGGCCCACAGCGCGATCCGCAGCGAACGGGCGATGTCGGGATCGCTGATAACCGCATTGATCTCTCCGTCCGTGACCAGTCCCCGTTCATTGAGGTTAGCTGAGCCGACGGTGCACCAGCTATCGTCGATCACCCCCACTTTGGCGTGCACGTAGATCGGCCGGTAGGTGAACGCCCGTACCCCCGTGGTCGGGCCGGACGTATAGGGGCAGAACACCGACACGATTCCCCGGCCGGCATCCGCGTGGCGCAGCATGTCAACGTGGCGGTCGTTGTCCCACTTCCCGCTGGTGGCCCGCGCCGGCAGCACCACCACGATCCGGAACGGTCCCGGGTGCGGGGCATCCATCGCGTCCGTGAGTGCGTCCAGAATCTCCGGTGACCAGAGGTACTGGGACTCCAGGTAGATCAGGTGCTCGGCGCGCCGAATCGCCTCGACGTACGCGTGGTGGATCCCGAACTCCCCGCGCGGGGCAAACGGGTAGGCGCCAGCCGGTATGGTCCGAGCCACCTGGACGGGCGTCCGCCACTCGGGCTCGACGTGAGGCTCGCGGTGCGGCAACGCCGCGCCCTCATCGACCGCCTCCCAGCGCTGCCGGAAGTTCTCCTCGACGTCCGCGACGGCTTCGCCCTCCAGCATCACCTGCACGTCGTGCCAGTTCACCCCGGCGCGCAGCGGGTGCCGCGCGGTGTCCCAGCGGTCGCCGCTGAACGTCGTCAGATCCATGCCCCCGAGGAACGCCAGTTGACCGTCGACCACCACCGCCTTCTGGTGATGGCAGTGGGTGGCGCCGGCCGTCGGGTCGACCCGCACCTGAAGGTCTCCGTGCGTCTCCGCGACGATCCGGCGCACCGTGTCGTTCACGACCCGCGTCGTGGGCTGAATGAGGGCCGGCGCGCCGGACCAGAGCAGGAGCCGCACGGGGATCCGCTTCGCCGTCTCCTGCAGCAGCGCGAGCACCCGGGAGTCGACCAACTCCTGCCTGCCGCCGCGGCGGAGGGGGAAGTGCGGAGTCAGGCACCATCCGACGATGTAGACGTAGGCCGTCGCCTCGGCCATCGCACGCTCGAGTGCCGGGAAGTACGCGTCGCCGTGGATCAGCGGAGTCACGCGATTGTGCTGCCGCGGCGGCGTCCCACCGCGATACCAGCGGGGATCCGCTCCCCACCAGGTGCCGCGTGCCCGCTCGACCGCATCGGGGTCCGGCTGCCCCTCGCGAAGCCGCTCTCGATGCCGCCGGTGAACGAGCGGCCGCAATGGCGCCACCGCGCGTTGGAGCTGCTGCCCCAGCAGGGCTTCCAGACCGGGACCCATGCGTGCCACGTCCTCTCCGAATGGCGGCCCGGCGTGTCGCCGGATGCAGCCGTTGAATCCACGCCAGCCTGAGCAGTCAAACTCCGTGCCGTCACTGTTCGCTCGGGGGCGCGGCCGCCCGCCGGGGCGTGACACAACCGTATCAACTCGGTCTCGCGTGATGGATCGTATGGACCGCGGCCGGTGCTTTCCCGGACCCAGTGGTCTCGGGCGACGCGTTGCCCGCGCTTGCCGCGCGTACGCGCCGGCACCCGGGCGGGGCACCGACGCGGGCCGGAGGAATCGTCGCGGAGTGAGATGGTTCCCGGGAGGAGGAGCGACGCGCAGTCGCTGGCGCGGTCTCCGGGAGGTCCCGCGCGGGCCGTTCCGGCCGGCTCAGCTTGCCGCGGCGCGGGCCGCCGCGTGCTTGCGGGCCTTCATCCGCTCATCGTTGGTCAGCAGGCGCTTCCGCAGCCGAAAGTGCTTCGGCGTGACCTCGAGGAGCTCGTCGTCCGCCAGGAAGTCGAGCGCCTGCTCCAGACTGAGGACAACCGACGGCGTCAGCCGCACCGCGATGTCCTTGGTGCTCGAGCGCATGTTGGTTAGCTTCTTGGCGCGGCAGACGTTCACCGGGATGTCGTCCGGGCGGGGGCTCTGGCCCACGATCATCCCCTCGTAGACCTCGGTTCCCGGCTCGACGAAGGTCATGCCCCGCCCCTGCGCCCCGGCGAGCCCGTGCGACAGCACGGTGCCGGTCTCCGACGCCACCAGTGCACCGCCTCGGTTCGAGCTGATCGCTCCCTGCCACGGTTCGTAGCCGATCAGGCGCGACGACAGCGAGCCGTTGCCCTTGGTAGCCGTCAGGAAGGCATTGCGGAGCCCGATCAGGCCGCGGGTCGGAATGGCGAATTCGAGCCGCACCCCGCCGCGCCCGTCGTGGACCACGTCGAGCATGCGTGCGCGCCTCCCGCCGACGAGGTCGCTGACCGTACCAACGAACTCCTCGGTCGTGTCGACCACTAGGTGCTCGACCGGCTCCGACACCACGCCATCGACCTCGCGCGTGATCACCTCCGGCCGCGAGACCTGGAACTCGTACCCCTCGCGCCGCATCGTCTCGATCAGGATGGAGAGGTGCAGCTCACCGCGCCCGGATACGGAGAAGACGTCCGCTTGGTCCGTCGGTTCGACGCGCAGCGAGAGGTTCGTCTCCAGCTCGCGAAACAGCCGCTCACGTAACTGGCGTGAGGTCGAGAACTGGCCCTCCCGCCCGGCAAACGGCGAGGTGTTGACGCCGAAGGTGAGCTTCAGCGTCGGCTGCTCGATCTCGATGGCCGGCAGGGCCTCCGCCGCCTCGAGCGATGCCAGCGTCGAGCCGATCTTGGCGTCGGCAAAGCCGGTGACGGCGACGATGTCGCCTGCCTCCGCCAACTCGACCTCCCGGCGCGAAAGTCCCTCGAAGGTCAGCAGGTAGGTGACGCGCTGGCGCGTCTCGCTCCCGTCGGGGTCGAGCTGGGCCAGCGTCTCGCCGGCGCGGAGCCGCCCGCGATGGATGCGACCGATCGCGATGCGCCCCCGATGGGTATCGTAGTCGAGCGAGGCGACCAGCAGCTGGACCGGCTGATCCGGGTCCGCCTCGGGCGCTGGGACGTGCGACAGGATCGTCTCGAAGAGCGGCCGCAGGTCGTCGTCCAGCGCATCGGAGGCGAACCCGGCGCGGCCCTCCTTGGCCACCGTGTAGATGACCGGGAAGTCCAGCTGCTCGGCGTCCGTCGCGAGCTCCAGGAAGAGATCCTGAGTGCGCGAGAGCACCACGTCCGGCTGGGCGCTGGCACGGTCGACCTTGTTGACCACCACAATTGGCTTCAACCCGAGCTCGAGCGCGCGCGCCAGCACGGTCCGCGTCTGCGGCATCGGTCCCTCGACGGCGTCGACCAGGAGCAGGCAGCCGTCGGCCATGTTGAGGACGCGCTCGACCTCTCCGCCGAAGTCGGCGTGCCCCGGGGTGTCGATAATGTTGATCTTCACGCCGTGGTAGGTCACGCTGGCGTTCTTGGCCAGGATGGTGATGCCGCGCTCCCGCTCGAGCTCATTGCTGTCCATGATCAGCTCGCCGGCCGCGTTCGGATCGCGGAAGACGTGGGACTGCTTGAGCAGTCCGTCCACCAGCGTCGTCTTGCCGTGGTCGACGTGCGCGATGATGGCGACGTTCCGCAGCGCGGTGCGGGTTGCGGTGCTGGTCTTCTCGGTCGACACGCTGGTCATCGAGCTCCGTCTCTCCGGTGTTGCTGGCGCCCGCCGGTGGTCGGGTCCGGCCACCGGTTCGTGGGGATCGTGCTCCCAAAACGCTGAATTGTACCATATCGACGCGGGTTCTCTCGCGGCCGCCGCGCGTCAGCGGATGGACCAGCCACCGTCGACGACGACCGCCTGTCCGGTGATGAAGTCGGCCTCGTCCGAGGCGAGGAAGAGCGCGGCCCGCGCGACGTCCAGCGGCGTGCCAATCCGCCCACGCGGGATGCCGGCGAGCACCGCGGCGCGCTCCGCCGGGTCCGCCAGACGCCGCTCGGTCAACCGCGTCTCGATCGTGCCGGGACAGACGGCGTTCGCGCGCACGCCGTAGCCGGCAAACTCCACGGCAATCGAGCGCGTCAGCGACAGGATGCCTGCCTTCGACACCGCGTAGGCGGCGCGGTCCACCAGTCCGAAGAGCCCCGCGACAGAGCTCATGTTCACCACCGCGCCGCCCCCGCCCCGGACCATCACCGGGAGCGCCCGCCGGCAGCAGCGGAACATCCCGGTCAGGTTCACGTCCAGATTGCGCTGCCAGCCCTCGTCGGTCGTCGCGTCGACGCGGCCCGGTACGATGATCCCCGCCACGTTCGCGAGCACGTCGACCCCGCCGAACGCCCGCTCGGCGGCCGCAACCATCTCGTCGATCTCACGTTCGACCGAGATGTCCACGTGTACCGCCATGACCGTGCCCCCGGTCGACGAGCGCGGGGCCACGAGCGACTCAAGCGCGGTATCGTTGACGTCGGCCGCGCAGACGCTCGCGCCCTCAGCGACGAATAGCTCCGCGATGGCGCGTCCGATGCCGGTCGCCGCCCCGGTCACGATCGCGCGCCTGCCCTCAAGCCTCCCCGCCACCTTCACCCCTCCAACCGTTCTGATCCACGGGTCTCTCCGGATCTGCCACGGGTGCTTCGCCCGCGGCTTGACCTGCGGTACCCTAGCACCCCGCAACGGGTCCGGGCGCGCCGGGGCGCCGGGCTCCCCACGCGGTCGAAGGGAGCGCGATCCATGCCGGAGCTCGACCTGGTCATTCGCGGCGGCGAGGTGGTCAACGCGGGGAGCCGCGCGGTCGTCGACGTTGGGATCTCCGGCGAGCACATCGTCGCACTCGGCGGCGACATGCATGGACGGCGGGAGATCGACGCCACCGGTAGGCTCCTGCTGCCCGGTGCGATCGACGCTCACGTCCACCTCTCCGGCAACTGGGTCGACGATTACGCGAGCGGCTCACGCGCCGCGCTGGCCGGCGGCGTGACCACCGTCGGCAGCATGACCCGGCTCATGCCCGGGGAGACGCCACTCGCCGCGCTGGGGCGCGAGGGCGAGGTTGTACGCGCTCAGGCGATCGCCGATGTCTTCCTCCATCCCATCATCGCCGACGTGACCTCGGAGACGATGGCCGAGATCCCTGCCCTCCTCGTCGCCGGCTGCAACACCATCAAGTATTTTATGTCCACTCCGCGCTTCGACTCGCAGGTGCTGGCGTTCCTGGAGGCAACCCGCGTCGCCGGCGAGAGCGGCCTGCTCACGATGATCCACTGCGAGGACCACGCCATCATCGCCGAGGCAACGGCTCGTCTGACTTCCGCGGGGAACACCTCCCTGCGCTACTATCCGGAGAGCCGGCCCGTCGTGTCCGAGGTCGTGGCCACCCAGCGCGCGGTGGCCATCGCCGAGGCGACCGGCGCGCCGGTCTACGTGGTCCACCTCTCCTCGAAGCGCGCGCTCGAGGTCTGCGTCGAGGCCCGCTCTCGGGGCGTGCCGGTCTACGTCGAGGTGCGCCCGCTCTACCTCTACCTGACGCGGGAGCGTTTCGACGAGCCGGAAGGTCCGAAGTACCTCGGGCAGCCACCCCTGCGCGACTCCGAGGACGTCACGGCCCTCTGGGACGGCCTGCGCCAGGGGACGATCCACACCGTGTGCACCGACCACGCCCCCTGGACGCTCGAGCAGAAGCTGGCCGCAGACCACGACATCAATTCGCTGCGTCCCGGCATGGAGAACCTGCAGACGCTGCTGCCGATGCTCTACTCCGAGGGCGTGCACTCCGGACGCATCTCGCTGAGCCGGATGGTCGAGGTGCTGTCCACCAATACGGCGAAGCTCTTCGGCCTCTACCCCCGCAAGGGTACGATCGCCGTCGGTGCGGATGCCGACATTGTGGTCTTCGATCCCGAGCGCACCCGCGTGATCGACCGCGGCATGATCCAGTCGCGTGCCGGGCACTCGGTGTACGAGGGATGGGAGGTCACGGGCTGGCCCGCGCTAACGCTGCGCCGGGGCGAGGTCGTCTTTCAGGACGACGAGGTCGTCGCGACCGAGGGCTCCGGGCGCCTGGTGCACCGGGGCGCCACCCAGCTTCTCTGACCGTCAGAAGGAGGCAAGCGAGATGGACGGGAACGACCCGGGCGCCGCTGGCACGCCGCGCCTGCGCGACCTCGGCATCGTCGTCGGCACGCTCGAGCCGGGGCCCCTCAACGCCATTACCGACGTCCCCGGCGTGCGCGTCGGACACGCGACCGTGATCCACGGCGACGGGCCGCTCGAGGTCGGGCGCGGTCCGGCCCGCACCGGCGTCACCGCGATCCACCCGCACGCGGGCTCGGTTTTCGCGTCGCTCGTGCCGGCGGCTATCGCCGTGCTCAACGGCGCGGGCGAGATCACCGGCCGCTCCCAGGTCGACGAGTACGGCACGCTCGAGACGCCGATCCTGATCACGAGCACGCACGCGGTCGGGACCGTCCACCGGGCCGGCATCGACTGGCTCACCCGGCATGAGCCCACGGTCGGCACGCGGCACTTCGTCATCCCGGTCGTCGCCGAGACGTTCGATGGCTTCCTCAACGACGCAGCCGGCGCCCATGTGACCGCCGAGCACGTCTTCGCGGCGCTCGATACCGCCGCAAGCGGACCGGTCGCCGAGGGGAACGTCGGCGGCGGGACCGGCATGACCCTGTTTCAGTTCAAGGGTGGGATCGGCACGTCGTCGCGTCGGATGGCGGTTGGCGGGACGCTCTACACCGTGGGTGTGCTGGTCCAGGGGAACTTCGGGCGCCGGCCCGATCTCCTGGTCGACGGCGTGCCGGTCGGCCTGGAGATCACCGACCTGATGCCGGAGCTTCGCGGCGTTCGGCCGGACCTGGACGAGCGCGACGGGTCGATCATCGTGGTCATCGGGACCGACGCGCCACTCAGCGACCGCCAGCTGGGACGGCTCTGCCGACGCGGCATGCTCGGCCTGGGGCGAATCGGCTCGACCGCGCGCAACTCCTCCGGCGACCTGCTCATCGCGTTCTCGAACGCGCCGGAGAACCGGGTCGACCGCTTCAGCGACGCCCCCGTGCTGACCCAGCGCCGCGTGGTCGACCCGCTGATGGACGACCTGTTCCAGGGGACCATCGAGGCGACCTCCGAGGCGGTGCTCAACGCGATGGTGGCGGCCGAGACGATGGTGGGCAGGGACGGGAACGTCGCCCATGCCCTGCCCCACGACCGACTCCGGGATGTCATGCGACGCTACGGCCGTCTCCGGGACCCGTCCTGAATTGCAGGACAGATCCCGCAGTGCCGAGCCGCCTAGCGGGCGCCGGGGCCGCGCACGACCCGGCCGGGCAGTGCACCGGTATGCGCGCCGCCCTGGACCACTCGCGTCCCGTTGACCCAGACCTCGCGGACCCCCTCCGCCAGCTGGTGCGGCGACTCGAACGTGGCGCGGTCCCCGATCGTCGCCGGGTCGAACGCCACCACGTCGGCGTAGCTTCCCGCCGCCAGCCGGCCCCGCTCCCGCAGCCCCAGCCGGTCCGCCACCGCCGAGGTCATCTTCCGCACCGCGTCCTCGAGCGTCAGCACCCCCTCGTCGCGCACGTACTTGCCGAGCACGCGCGGGTACGTACCGTAGGCGCGCGGATGGACCGGGCCGACCGGGGTGGCCCAGGCGGGGTCGAGCCCGCCGGCGTCGGTCGAGACCTTGTTCCAGGTCTGCTGGAGCCCGAGCTTGACGTTTTCCTCGCTCATCATGAAGTAGATAGTCGAGATGCGCTGGTTCTCGGAGATCAGCAGGTCGATCGCCGCGTCGATCCAGCTCTGGCCCCGCATCTCGGCGATCTCGGAGAGGCGCTTGCCCGCGTACTGCTTGTTCTCGGGCTGCTCGAAGCCGACCGGCATGATCCCCTCCGGGCTCGACTCGCGACCCATCGCCTCCCACTCGCCGCTCGGGTGGAGGACCTCCTCGGTGACGCGTGCCCGCATCGCCGGGTCGCGGAGGTTGTCGAACAGCTTGCCGTCCGCGGAGATCCACGGCGGCAGGACGGAGGTCAGCCCGGTACCGCTCGCCGTGTAGGGGTACATGTCGGCGGTGACGTCGATCCCCTGCGCCCGCGCCCGCTCGATCCGCGCGATCAACTCCGGCATCTTGTGCCAGTTGCTCCGACCGGCCGCCTTGAGGTGGTAGACCTCTACCGGCGCCCCGGCGCGGCGACCGATCTCGATGGCCTCGTCGATCCCCTCGAGCAACCCGTTGGCCTCGCTGCGGATGTGCGTGATGTAGACGCCGCCGTAGCGCGGCAGGACCGAGCACACCTCGACCAGTTCGTCCGTGTCAACGTAGGCGTCGGGGGGATAGATCAGGGCGTAGGAGACGCCGAAAGCGCCGTCCTCCATGCTCTCGGCCAGCACCCGCTTCATCGTCGCCAGCTCGTCGGCCGTGGCGCGGCCCATGGCCATGCCGCGCCCATACTGGCGCAGGGCTCCGCCGCCGAGGAACGACCCGATGTTGGGCGAGACGCCGGCCGCCGCCTGCGCATCCAGCCAGTTCCCGAAGCGCGTCCAGCCCTTCGCCTTTTCGCGCCAGGGCGCGATCGCGTCGCCGTAGGGCGTGTGGCGCAGCCCGCCCTCGAGCTTTCCGCCAACCGGCGCGGGCGTCCAGGCCTCGCCCATGATCTCGGTGGTGACCCCCTGCATGATCTTGGACAGGCAGCGGCCGTCGACCATCAGCGGGATGATCGAGTGGCTCTGGATGTCGATGAAGCCGGGGGCGACGACCAGGCCGGCCGCGTCGACCACCTCGCGCGCGGCCTCGGCCGGGATGCGACCCGGTGGCTCGATCGCGGCGATGCGATCGCCCGAGATCGCCACGTCGGCGTAGGTCCAGGGGTTGCCCGTCCCGTCGACCACCCTGCCGCCCCGAATCAGCACGTCGATACTGCTGGTCACGCCTCGCTCCCTCCTCTGTTGTCCGCCGTGTCGTCCGGCCACCGCGCAGGATAGCCCGGCGGCGACAGCGCTGTACAGGCCACCCCGTCCGCCTCAGCGCCCGCCCTGGGTGCCGTGCCAGTCGGGCTGGAACCACCAGCCGAACCAGTCGCGTCGCGCTTCACTCGCGCCCGGCAGCTGGCCCAGCCGCGGGATCAGTCCGTCCTCGATCGGCCCGAAGTAGTAGCTCGATCCGATGTACGACAGGAACGACACGACGGTGTTGGCGACCACGAAGAGGTCGAACACCGTGTCCCACTCTCCGGTGAAGCGGACGGCGTTCTCCCGCTCCGCTGCTCTGGTGCCGGGGATACAGGCGACCAGTTCGTAGCCGACCCGGTTGCGCGATTGCAGTTCCAGCTCGACCGTCCCCGGCGCCGCGCCGCTCCCGATCTCCGCTCGCCGCGCCCAGCCGTCGGCCGCGGCCGCCTCGATCTCGTGCTGGACTTCGGCCGGATCGCGGGACTCCGCGGTCCAGTTCGACGTCGAGCGCTTGGTCTGGATCCGTGGGATCTGCGGTGCCACCATGGCCGTCTGCGCGAGGGTGTGCTGGTCCCCGGCGTTGAGCACCACCGGGATGCGGTGCCGCGCGCAGTGGAGCGCCAGGAAGGAGGGCTCACCGACCTCGACGCCATCGATCCACGAGCGGGTGTCGACGTGGAACGAGTGGGGCATGAACGCGTCGGGCGTCCCGGCGGCCGCGTGGAACCCGAGCAGCACGACCGCGTCGACTCCGAGCGCGAGCGCCTCTCGCAGCTGATTGAGCATCCCCGGTGTGTCGAGGAAGCGGGCCGGCGCCGGCAGAGCCTCGCGCCGGATGTTCCGTCCGCTCGAGTGAGCGTCGATTACCAGCACGTCGGTCGCGCCGGCCCGCGCGAGCCCTCGCGTGGCCGCCGCCACCTCGGCCGTCATCAGGTCGCAGGCCCGGTCATAGCCCGGCGCGCCGCCGGCCAGGTCCTGCCAGTAGTCGTCGACCCCGGCGATGCCCTCGATGTCCGCGATGACCAGGGCTCGTCCGTTCGTTCCGGTCACGCCTCGCCTCCGTCCGCTACCCCTCGCCGCGGCGGCGCGCCGGCACGACGGCGGCCGTCCGGCCCATGATGGCACGGCGGGCGCTCGCGGTCACGCTTGCGCGTGACCCGGCAACGGAGATCGATGGGGTCGCCGCGTTGTGGGCCGCGTACGAGTTCGTCTAGAATTGACGCCTGCGCGACGGGCCTGTAGCTCAGCGGCAGAGCAAGGGGCTCATAACCTCAAGGTCGTAGGTTCGAATCCTACCAGGCCCACCGGTGTCGCGCTTGCGTCCGGACAGACACCGTGCTAGTGTACGTACAATATGATCGGACAGGAGGGCGTGATCGAGGAGGCAACCCTGGCGCGGCAAATCGCGGCGATCGCGTCGGATACGCTGGCCAGCGACATCCTGGTGCTGGACATCCAGCGCTTGTCCCCGATCGCGGACTACTTCGTCATCTGCTCGACCGACAACCCGCGCCAGCTGCGGGCGGTGGCCGACCAGATCCAGGAGCAGCTCCGCGACGAGGGCACCCGGCCAGAGCGCCGGGAGGGCATCCCGGAGACGGGCTGGGTGGTCCTGGACTATGGCGCCGTGATCGTGCACCTCTTCACGGCCGAGCAGCGCGAGTTCTACCGTCTGGAGGATCTGTGGTCGGACGCGCAGCGCCTGCTGGTGATCCAGTGAGCACGTGGCGGTCCGTAAGCACGGCGCGGAGGCGCTCCATGCACTCTGGCTCGGGAACCCGGTTCGTCGTCCCATTCGTGCTGGGCACGCTCTTCGGAGCGCTGGGCGGCGCGACAGTCGGCGCCCTCCTGGGCGACCGGCTCCTGACGGTGGTCGTCCACCTGGTCTCGCTGCTCAGCCACCACGACGGCGACGAACTGCGCTTCGATCTGCTGGCGCAGTAGGCGAGCGCCGCCTCATCCCTCGTCGGGAAAGTCGGACGGCTCCGGCGGCGGAGACTCCTCGAGCCGCTCGAGGACCTCGTCCGGGTCGGCGCCGCGCTCGATGTCGGTGAGGGCCCGGTCGAGGTCGGCATCGAGCGGCTCGCCCATCTGCGCGCTCATCTGGCGCGTCCAGCGCACGAGCTCCATCGGGTCGGCGTCCTCGTCGGGCATCCCGGCGAGCGGCCCCATTCCCATGCCGTAGGGGTCGTCGTCGTAGTACCCCCCGCCGGCCACTCCTTCGTCGAACCCTTCGCCCCCCTCCGGCATCTCGGCCGGACCCGGCGTGTCGTCTCGCGCGCCGCCGCGCCGCACGACCACCCGCGAGAAGAGGCGCTCCAGGTTGGG
The DNA here is from genome assembly GCA_035702805.1 of Thermomicrobiaceae bacterium. GTDB lineage: Bacteria > Chloroflexota > Chloroflexia > Thermomicrobiales > Thermomicrobiaceae > DASSZN01. Next base: position 30,628 of record DASSZN010000013.1, read on the forward strand.
CCCGCCGCACCGCGGACAGCGCGGATCGCCGGCCGCGCTCATGGAGCGAAAGTAGATGCTGACCTTGCGCCGGCAGTCGCCGCACCGGTACTCATAGATCGGCACCGTCAGGGTCTCCTCGTCGACTCCGACATGGCTCGCTCGGCGAGCCTCCCACTGTGCCGGGCCAGCGCCCCGAGCACCGCCAACCCCACGACTCCCACCACGACCAGCGCGAACAGCTTGAGCTCGGGCCCGGGCGCGAGCAGCGATACCGCGCCGAGCAAGGCGGAGATCCCCGCCATCACCAGCACGATCTGGCGCTGTGTCCAGCCCAGCTCGAGCAGCCGGTGGTGCAGGTGGCCGGCGTCGGCCTGCAGCGGCGAGTGCCCGTTCAGCAGTCGGTACAGGATGACCCAGGCGACGTCGAGGATCGGCACCCAGAGCGTCAAGAGCGCCGTCGCGATCTTGGCGCCGCCGATGATCGAGATGACGGCCAGCGCGAAGCCGAGGAACATCGCGCCCGTATCCCCCATCAGGATCCGCGCGGGGTGCCAGTTAAACGGGAGGAACCCGATCACCGCCGCGCCGAGCGCCGCCGGCAGCAGGGAGATGGTGAACTGCGGGTCGCCCGGCGGCTGGAAGTAGGTATGGATGAAGAGGACGAGGGCCGCGATCAGCGTGACGCTGCCGGCGAGCCCGTCCAGGCCGTCGATCCAGTTCACCGTGTTCATCATGCCGAGGATCCAGAAGAAGGTGACGCCGATCGCCACCGCGGCCGGCAGGTGGATCACCCCGCCGAACGGGTTGTTGAACTGCCCGATCACCAGCCCGTGGCCCGGCCCGCGCAGGCGCGGGAACGTCACCATCGCCGCGGCCGCGGCCTGCCAGCCGAGCTTGTGCAGCGGGGACGCGCCGACGAGATCGTCGTAGAGCATCACCGCGACGACCAGGACCGACCCGATCGCCAGCAGCAGGATCCGCTCGACCTCGACCGGGTAGCGCTCCACCGGAAACCAGAAGCTCACGCCGACCGCGGTGAGGAAGCCGACGAACGGACCGAGCCCGCCGATCCGCGGCAACGGGCGGTCGTGGACGTCGCGCTCCTCACGCGGTGCCTGGACCAGGCCGAGCCGTACCGCGAGGCGCTCGAGCGTCCGGACGAGTCCGGCCGACACCAGGCCGGCTACCAGGGCCACCGCGATGGTGATCAAGGCATGGGTCATGGCGATTCCTGCAGCCGGGACGGCCTCACGCGCCGGCCGGGCTCGCGGCAGCCGATGTCACCCCCGGCAGCGGGAACTGGCTCACCAGCTCGCGGACCTCGGCTCGCAGTCGTTCCGCCTGCGCGGCGTCGTCGGGCTCGCGCAGCCGGCGCACGATCATCGCCGCCGTCGCGCGCATCTCGTCCGGACCGAAGCCGCGGGTGGTCATCGCGGGCGAGCCCAGGCGAATGCCGCTCGTCTGCATCGGCGACCGAGTCTCGCCCGGGATCGTGTTCTTGTTGACCGTGATGCCGATCTCGTCCAGCAGTCGCTCGGCCTTGCGCCCGCTCATCCCCACCGAGGTGAGGTCCACCAGCATCAGGTGGTTGTCGGTGCCGCCCGAGACGATGCGCATCCCCTCGGACTGCAGCGCCTCCGCCAGCACGCGGGCGTTCCCGAGCACGCGCTCGATGTACTGGCGATAGGCCGGCTTGAGTGCCTCGCCGAGCGCGACCGCCTTGCCGGCGATCACGTGCATCAGCGGCCCGCCCTGCATCCCGGGGAAGACCGTCTTGTCGATGGCCGCACCCAGGTCCGCGTCGCACATGATCATGCCGCCGCGCGGTCCGCGCAGCGTCTTATGGGTCGTGGTGGTCGTGATCTGCGCGTTGCCGATCGAGGTGGGATGCAGCCCCGCCGCGACGATGCCGGCGATGTGCGCGATGTCCGCCATCAGCGTTGCCCCAACTTCGTCGGCGATCTCGCGGAAGCGCGCAAAGTCGATGACGCGCGCGTACGCACTGGCACCGGCGATGATCAGCTTCGGCCGCACCTCGCGCGCGATCCGGCGCACCTCATCGTAGTCGATCCGCTCGGTCTTGGGGTCGACCCCGTAGGCGTGGACGTCGAAGAAGCGGCCCGAGAAGTTTGCCTTCGAGCCGTGCGTCAGGTGCCCACCCTGCTGGAGGCTCATGCCCAGGATGCGGTCTCCCGGGTCGAGCACCGCGAACATGGCCGCGAGATTCGCCTGCGCACCGGAGTGCGGCTGGACGTTCACGTGTGCCGCCCCGAACAGCGACCGCGCGCGGTCCCGCGCCAGGTTCTCCACGACGTCGACGCAGTCGCAGCCGCCGTAGTAGCGCTTGCCCGGCAGCCCTTCGGCGTACTTGTTGGTCAGCACGGAGCCGACGGCCTCGAGGACCGCGGGGCTGGTGAAGTTCTCCGAAGCGATCAGCTCGATCGTCTCGGCCTGGCGTCGTTCCTCGCAGCTGATCGCGGCGGACACCTCGGGGTCACTGGACTGCAGCACGTCCATCCGGGTCTCCCCTCCATGGAGAGGTCTGCTCTCCACCCGTGAATCCGCCCCAGTGTAGCACAGTGGCCGTTCACTCCCGGTCCGGGCGGCGGGCACGGAAGCGGAGCACGATCGGGGTGCCCGTGAAGCCGAACTGCTCGCGGATCTCGTTCTCGAGATACCGCCGATATGAGAAATGGACGTTCTCTGGGTCGTTGCAGAAGAAGACGAACGTCGGCGGCTCGATCGTCGCCTGCGTCGCGTAGTAGAACTTCAGCCATTTGCTCGGCTTGGACGCCGGCGGGTGGCGCGCGACCGCGTCGCGCAACAGCCGGTTCATCTCGGCGGTCGTGACCCGGCGCGTGCGTTCGGCCACTACCGCCAGCGCGAGCTCCATCACCTGCTGCACGCGCTGTCCGGTCAGGGCTGAGGTGAAGATCAGCGGCGCGTAGGGCACGAAGTCGAAGATCTCGCGGGCCTTCGCCGTGAACTCCTTCATCGTGCCGGAGGTCTTCTCGACCAGGTCCCACTTGTTGACGACGATGACGATGCCCTTGTGGTCGTCGGCGATGTAGCCCGCGATGTGCTGGTCCTGCATCGTGAATGGCTCGGAGGCGTCCAGCACCAGGATGGCGACATCGGCGCGGGCGACCGCGCGCGTCGACCGCAGCACGCTGTAGCGCTCGATGCCCTGCTCGACCCGGCCGCGACGCCGGATGCCGGCGGTGTCGATCAGCACGACCGGGGCGCCGTTCCAGACGATCTCGGTGTCCACCGCGTCGCGCGTGGTCCCCGGCACGGCCGAGACGATCTGCCGCCCCTGGCCAATGATGGCGTTCAAGAGCGCCGACTTGCCCACGTTGGGCCGGCCGACGATGGCGATGCTGGGCACGTCCGGGCGTTCGGCCTCCTCCGAGATAGGCAGCTCCGCGGTGATCGCGTCGAGCAGGTCGCCCACGCCCGTCCCGTGGATAGCCGAGATCGGGTACGGATCGCCCAGACCCAGCTCGTAGAACTCCACCGCGTTGTCCTGCCGCGTGCGCGACTCGGCCTTGTTGACCGCGAGCAGAACCGGCTTTTGGGCACGACGCACCAGGTCGGCGACCTCGAGGTCGCCCGCTGTCAGGCCGGTCACGCCGTCGACGAGGAGCACGACAAGTTCCGCCTCCTCGAGCGCGAACCGCGCCTGCGCCTGGGTGGCGCGCGAGATCTCGACGGACGAGGCGCGCTCGATCTCCGCCTCGGCCTGGAGGCCGCCGGTGTCGACGACGTCGAACGCCAGGCCGTTCCAGTCGGTCTCCCCGTAGAGGCGGTCGCGCGTGGTGCCCGGCAGGTCCTCGACGATGGCCCGTCGCTCGCCGACCAGCCGGTTGAAGAGGGTGGACTTGCCGACGTTCGGTCGGCCGACGATGGCAACGAGGGGTCTGGCCACGGTTTCACCTCTCTGTGCCGCGCGGCACGCATGTCCGGGATCTCCGGACGCCGCCGATGCGGCTGGGAATGGCGGGGGCGGGCCGGTCGGCCCGCCCCCGCTGCCTGTGTCGAACGAGGTGTTAGCTCAGGCGGCGAAGCGCATCGACGAAGTGGTCGATCGACTCGCGCGTGTTCATCTCGGTCGTCGCGACCAGCATCAGATCGGACAGCGTGCCGTCCACGTTCTCCAGCGCGTGTCCACCGATGATGCCCTCGTCGACCAGCCGGCGGTTGAGCTCGGCCGGCGCCACCGGGCAGCGAACCGCAAACTCATTGAAGAACGGCCCCGAGCCTACCACGGTGTATCCGGGCAGCGCGTCCAGCTGAGCCGCGAGGTAGTGCGCGCTCTGGTAGCAGGTCTCGGCGACCTGCCGCAGCCCTCCGGGCCCGAGTGATGCCATGTAGACGGTCGCGGCCAGCGCGTTGAGCCCCTGGTTGGTGCAGATGTTGCTGGTCGCCTTCTCGCGCCGGATGTGCTGCTCGCGGGTCTGCAGCGCCAGGACGAAGCCGCGCTTTCCCTCGGCATCCTCGGTCATCCCGACGAGCCGGCCCGGCATCTGCCGCACGAGCTCCTGCTTACACGCCAGCAGCCCGACCACCGGCCCGCCGTAGCTCTGCGCGTTGCCCAGGCTCTGACCCTCGCCGGCCACGATGTCGGCGCCGAGTTCGCCCGGGGACTTCAGCAACCCCAGCGCGATTGGGTAGGCCGCCACGACCAGCCGCGCGCCGGCCGCGTGCGCCCGCTCCGCGAAGCCTGCCACGTCCTCGATGCGGCCAAAAAAGTTCGGGTACTGGACGATGACCGCGGCCGTCGACGCGTCGACCACGCCGTCGATCATGTCCGGGGTCGCCAGGAGCGTGTCGGTCGGTAGCGGGATCTCAACGACCTCCACCGGCAGCCCGCGGGTGTAGGTCTGGAGCACCGAACGGTAGTTCGGGTGAACCGTCCCGAGGACGACGACTTTGGTGCGCTTCTTGGGCAGCGAGACCGCCAGCAGCGCCCCCTCGGCCAGTGCTGTCGCGCCGTCGTACATCGAGGCGTTGGCAACCTCCATGCCGGTGAGCGCGGCGATCATCGACTGGAACTCGTAGATCACCTGCAGCGTGCCCTGGGCCACCTCCGGCTGGTAGGGCGTATACGCGGTGTAGAACTCGCCACGGAAGGTGATCTGGGCCACGGTGGCCGGCACGTAGTGGTTGTAGTTACCCGCGCCGAGAAAGGTCGACGCCGACGAGGCGTTCAGGTTCCGGGCCGCCAGGCGGCCGAGATCGGTCGCCGCCTCGACCTCGGTCAGCTGTTTCGGGAGCTTCAGCTCCGGAAAACGCACCGCCGACGGAAGGGCCCCGAACAGGTCTTCGACCTCCTGGACGCCGATCAGGTCCAGCATCGCGCGACGATCAGCCGCCGTGTGCGGCACGAAGGACATGGCTTTAGCTCTCCCCAGTCCGGCCGCGGCTAGTGGCCGCCGCCCTGCTCCTCGAGGAACTTCTCATAGCTCGAGGCATCCATCAGGTTGTTCGCCTCGCCCGGGTCGCTCATCCGGACGCGCAGCAGCCACCCCTGCTGGTACGGCGACGAGTTCACCAGATCGGGCGCGTTCGCCGCGTCGGGATTCGCCTCGATCACCTCGCCCGACACCGGAGCGTACAGGTCCGAGGCCGCCTTCACCGACTCGATCACGCCCATGGGCTCGCTCTGCGTCACGCTGGTGCCGGGCTCCGGCAGTTCCAGGTAGGTCAGGTCACCCAGCTCGTTCTGGGCGTAGTCGTCCACGCCCACCGTCGCCACGTCGCCGTCGATCCTGGCCCACTCGTGGGTCCGGGTGTAGCGGAGATCCTGCGGAACCTCGGTCATCCGTGTGTTCCTCCCACTTCCCTGGCCCGGAGCACCTACGCGTCCGGCCGCTTGTAGAACGGCGTCTTCACCTGGACCGCCCGCACCGGCTTGCCGCGGATCACAATGTCGAGCGGCTTGCCGACGCCGGCCGCCGTGCGATCGACGATCGCCAGGCCGATGTTCTCGCCGAGCGTCGGCGAGGACGTCCCGCTCGTCACGAAGCCCACCGACTTGCCATCGACCTGGACCTCGTAGTGGGACCGCGGCACGCCACCGCGCTCGACCATCTTGAAGCCCACCAGCCGGCGCTTGACGCCCGCCTCCTTCTCCTCGATGAGGGCGTCACGACCGATGAAGTCGCCCTTGTCGAGCTTCACCGCCCAGCTCAGGCCCGCCTGGAGCGGGTCGATCTCCGCGGAGATCTCGTTCCCGTAGAGGGACATGCGCGACTCGAGGCGTAGCGTGTCGCGGGCGCCCAGGCCAATCGGCTGCAGCCCCATCGGCGTTCCTACCTCGAGCAACCGGTCCCAGAGCTGGCCGGTCCGCTCGATCGGGCAGTAGAGCTCGAAGCCGTCCTCGCCGGTGTACCCCGTCCGCGCGATCAGGCAGGGCACGCCGTCGATCTCTCCGTCGACGGCCGTCAGGTACTTGACCGACTCGAGCGGGGTCTCGGTGAGCTTCTGCAGGATCGCGACGGCTTTCGGCCCCTGAATGGCGATCATGCCGATCCGGTCCGACAGGTTGGTTACGGCGACGTCGAGATCCGCGCGCTTCTGGCGCTGCTCGTGCAGCCAGGCGATGTCCTTGTCGATGTTGGCGGCGTTGATGACCACGAAGTAGCCGGGGCCGACGGGGCGCCGGTAGACGAAGATGTCGTCCACCACCCCGCCGTCCGGGTACAGCATCATGCCGTACTGCGCGTCGCCCGGCTCGAGCTTCGACAGGTCGTTCGTCGTCACATACTGGAGGTACGCGAGCGCGTCGGGGCCGGTGACGTCGACCTGGCCCATGTGGCCGAGGTCGAACAGCCCGGCCTGCGTCCGCACCGTCCGGTGCTCCTCCATAATCCCACGGTACTGGACCGGCATGTACCAGCCCGCGAAATCCACCATGCGCGCCCCCAGCGCCTCGTGGCGCGCCGCGAGCGGCGTCTTCTTGACCTCTGGCACGCGGACCCTCCTCCGTACGCCCGACAGCCCGGGAGATTCTAGTGACGGCCCCGGGCCGGCGTCAACAGCGCGGACTCCCGTCCGTTCGCCGCCGGCTCGAAGGAGAGCTTGGCAACCTCGCCCCTGGCCGGGATCGGGTAGCGCCCGGTCAGGCAGGCGGTGCAGAACCGGTCGGCGGGAAGGTCGATCGCCCGGATGAGCCCCTCGAGGCTCAGGTAGCCCAGGGAGTCCGCACCGATCTTCCGGCCGATCTCCTCGACCGACAGGTTCGCCGCGATCAGCTCCTGGCGCCGGGCCATGTCGACCCCGTAGAAGCACGGCCACTTGATCGGAGGCGCGTGGACGCGCACGTGGACTTCGGTCGCGCCGCACTGCTTGAGGAGATCGACGATCGGTCGGCTCGTCGTGCCGCGCACGATCGTGTCGTCGACCAGCACCACCCGCTTGCCCTCGAGGACCTCCGGCAGCGCGTTGAACTTCAGCTTGACCCCTTGCTCGCGCAGGCGTTGGTCGGGCTGGATGAACGTGCGCCCGATGTAGCGATTCTTGATCAGCCCCTCCGCGTAGGGGATGCCGGAGGCGCGTGCGTAGCCGATCGCCGCGGGCACGCCCGAGTCCGGGAGCGGGATCACCAGGTCGGCGTCGGCGGGGTGCTCGCGCCATAGCTCGGCCCCCATCCGCTGCCGCGCCAGGTGCAGCCGCCGCCCCATCATCTCGCTGTCGGGACGCGCGAAGTAGATCATCTCGAAGATGCAGGTGGCCTGTTGCCCGGTCCGCTCGGGCGACGCAAAACTGCGGATGCCGTCCTCATCGATCACCACGATCTCGCCGGGGTCGAGCTCGCGCTCGAACGTCGCGCCGATCGTCGCCAGCGCGCAGGTCTCGGAGGCCAGCACCCAACCGTTGCCGAGCTTGCCCAGGCAGAGTGGCCGGATCCCAAGGGGGTCGCGCACGCCCACCAGCGCATCCCGGGTCAGGATTGCCAGACTGTAGGCGCCGGAGAAGCGGCCCATGGCGGCACGCACACGCGCCGCGAGGTCCGGCCCCTGGCTGAGCGCCAGCATCCATGCCAGCGCCTCCGTGTCGGTGCTGCTGACCAGGGACACGCCGCGCTCCATGAGTTCGTCGCGCAATTCCTCGCTGTTGACCAGGTTCCCGTTGTGCGCGACCGCGACCGTGCCGAACTCGCTGGTGGCCACGAACGGTCCGGCGTTGATCTCGCGGCTGCTACCCGTAGTGGAGTAGCGCGTGTGGCCGATGGCGATATGGCCGACGAGCGTGCGCAGGTCGTTCTCGGAGAAGGCCGTGTTGACCAGGCCCATTCGGGTGTGGACGCGGATGCCGGTGCCGTCGGCCGCGGCGATGCCCGCGCTCTCCTGTCCGCGGTGCTGCAGCGCGTACAGTCCGAAGAAGGTCAGCCGCGCCACGTCCTCGCCCGGTGCGTAGATCCCAATGACTCCGCACTCCTCTTTGGGCTCGTCAAATGGCATCGCTTGCCCTGCCTTCCGCTACCGCGCCGGTCATCGCGTTGAGTCTAGCACTCGGTTCACAGCCGCCGACGACCACCATCAGCGCTCCAGCGCCGAGCGCCAGGCCGAGGTCACCTCCGCCAGCGTGGTCTCGATCATCCCGTCGATCGCCAGGTCCGCACCCCCGGCGACCCCCAGTCGCGTGACGGGCACCCCGGACCGCGCGAGGGCAGCCTCGAGCGCGACTTCGCTGCCCGGCACGGCCTGCAGCAGCACGCGCGAGCCCGCCTCACCGAAGAGGGTTACATCGAGCCGCCCGAGGTTCGACTCGAAAATCTGCGCGACCTCGAACCGTCCGCCGACGCCGCCGGTGATGCACGACTCGGCGAGCGCCACCGCGATGCCACCCTCCGAGCAGTCGTGCGCCGCTGCGACCAGGCCCTGCCAGACCGCCTCGCGCGTCGCGCGCTGCACCCGCGCTTCGAGGTCGAGGTCGAGGTCCGGCGGCGAGCCCGCGACCATCCCATGGATCCGGGCCAGGTATTCGCTGGCCCCGACCGTCGCCTCCAGCGGGCCGACCAGGTACACCACGCCGCCCGGCACGAACCCCATGCCGACCGCGGCCCGCACGTTTGGCAGCCGCCCGACCATGCCGACGGTCGGCGTGGGCAGGATCGCCTCGTCGCCCGACTCGTTGTAGAGGCTGACGTTGCCGCTCACGACCGGAGTCTGGAGCGACCGGCAGGCGGCGGCCATGCCGTCGATCGCGCGCGATAGCTGGTAGTAGATCTCCGGTCGCTCGGGGTTGCCGAAGTTCAGGCAGTCGGTGATCGCCATCGGCTCGGCCCCGACGCAGCTGACGTTGCGCGCCGCCTCGGCCACCGCGTGCATGCCGCCCAGGTACGGCTCGAGGTAGCAGTAGCGCGGGTTGCAGTCGGTCTTGACGGCGAGCCCCGTCATCGTTCCCTTGACGCGCAGGACAGCCGCGTCCCCTACGAGCGGTGGCAGCACGGTGTTGGTGAGGATGGTCGAGTCGTACGTCCGCGTGACCGGCTCCCGGCTGCCGATGTTGGGGGACCGCAACAGTGCCAGGAGCGCCTCGTCCGGCCCGAGCCACCCCTCGATCTCAAGGCTGAGGTCGGGCAGCCCGAACAGGTCGGTCGTGCGGAGCGCCGCGACCTCGGCGGCTTCGCGCCCCTCGCGCACGTAGACCGGGCACTCGTCCGTGAGCAGGCGCGCGGGAATCTCGGCGACGACCTCGTCGCCGTCGCGCACGCGAACGATCCCGTCGCCGGTCACGGTCCCGATCACGTCGGAGTGCAGGTCGAAGTGGGCGAAGATCGCGCGCACCTCGTCCAACCCCTCCGGGGTGACGATGACGAGCATGCGCTCCTGGCTCTCGGACAGCATTACCTCGTACGGCGTCATGCCCGCCTCGCGGCGCGACACGCGCGCGACGTCGATATCGATGCCGACTCCGCCGCGACTCGCGCTCTCGACGGCGGAGCTGGTCAGTCCGGCCGCGCCGAGGTCCTGCATGGCGACGACGTGCGGCGTCTTGAGGACCTCGAGGCAGGCCTCCAGGAGCAGCTTCTCCAGGAAGGGGTTCCCGACCTGGACCACCCCGCGGTGGGATTTCTCCGGGTCCTCGACCGAGGCGAAGGTCGCGCCGTGGATGCCATCCCGGCCCGTGTCCGCGCCGACGACCAGCACGAGGTTTCCGACGCCAGAGGCGCGCGCATGCATCAGCTCGTCGCGGCGCGCCACGCCGACGCACATCGCGTTGACCAGCGGGTTACCGGTGTATGCCGCGTCGAAGAAGACGTCGCCGGCCACGGTCGGGATGCCCAGGCAGTTGCCGTAGCCACCGATGCCGCCGACGACACCGGAGAAGAGGTACCGGTTGCGCGGCTCGATCAACGGTCCGAAGCGCAGCGAGTCCAGGATGGCGATCGGCCGCGCCCCCATCGTGAAAATGTCGCGCACGATCCCGCCGACCCCCGTCGCCGCGCCCTGGTACGGCTCGACAGCGCTCGGGTGGTTGTGGGACTCGATCTTGAGCACGGCCACCAGGCCGTCACCGATGTCGACCGCGCCGGCGTTCTCGCCGGGCCCTTGCGCCACGAATGGTCCGCTCGTCGGGAAGCGCCCGAGCAGCGGCCGCGAGTTCTTGTAGCCACAGTGCTCGCTCCACATCGCGCCGAACATGCCGAGCTCGACCGGCGTCGGCTCCCGGCCGAGCAACTCGACAATCTGGTCGTACTCACCGCGGCTGAGCGCGACCTCAGCCAGGACCTCCGCGGTGATGCTCATTGAAGCTGGATCCCCCGTCTCCCTGGTTTGATCTACGAACCGCTCGCCGCCGCGGCCAGCCCCGACCGCAGCACCGTCGACAGGATCTTGAGCCCGTCGTCTCCGCCGATGAGCCGGTCGAACGCCCGCTCCGGATGGGGCATCAGCCCGACCACGTTGCCGCGCTCGTTCGAGACGCCCGCGATGTTGTCCACCGAGCCGTTGGGGTTGCCGTCAGGCGTCGCCTCACCCCGGTCATCCACATAGCGGAAGACCACCTGGCCGCGAGCCTCGAGGCGGCGGAGCGTCTCGGGATCCGCGAAGTACCGCCCCTCGCCGTGGGCAATTGGCAGCCGCAGGGTCTCACCGCGGCTCAGCCCCTCCGTCCAGGCGGTGTCGCTGTTCTCGACGCGCAGGCGCACCCAGGACGAGTTGAACTCGAGCGACGCGTTGCGGAGCAGCGCCCCCGGCAGCAGCCCGGCCTCGGTGAGGACCTGGAATCCGTTGCAGATTCCGAGCACCGGGCCGCCCTCGGCCGCAAAGCGGGCCACCGACGTCATGACCGGCGCGAAGCGGGCGATCGCCCCGGCGCGCAGGTAATCGCCGTAGGAGAACCCACCCGGGATCAGCAGGGCGTCGAAGCGTCCCAAGTCAGTCTCCCGGTACCAGACCGGCTCGACCGGCTGTCCGAGTCCCGCCTCGACCGCCGTCAACGCGTCGTGGTCGCCGTTGCTGCCCGGAAAGGTGATGACCGCGAAGCGCATCTGCCTCAGCCTTCCCCGTCTTCGGGCCGGCTCTCAGCCGGTGCCGGGCTGACCCGGAACTCGAACTGCTCGATGACCGGGTTGGCGAGCAGCCGCTGGCACATCTCGGCCACGCGCGACTCCGCCTGCCCGCGGTCGACCCCGCTCACCCAGAGCTGGATGTACTTACCCACCCGCACCGCCTCGACCTCGTCGTAGCCGAGCATGTGCAGCCCGTCGCGCACCGCCAGCCCCTGCGGGTCGTTGACCACGGGCTTGAGCGAGACGAACACCTCGGCCCACCAGCGCTGCTCGCTCTGCGTCATCGTCGGGTCCGTCGCCACGCCCGGTCCCTCCATGGTCAGGCCAGCGGGAAGAGCGGACGCCCGGTGAGCCGCTCGTACCCCTCGCGGTATTTAGCCGCTGTCGCCTCGGCGACCTCGTCGGGCAGCGGCGGTGCCGGCGGCTCGCGGTCCCAGCCCGCGCTCGTCAGCCAGTCGCGTACGAACTGCTTGTCGAAGGACGGCTGGGACTTGCCCGGCTGGTACTGCGACGCGTCCCAGAAGCGGGAACTGTCGGGCGTGAGCAGCTCGTCGATGATCGTCACCTTGCCGTCCACCCAGCCGAACTCCAGCTTGGTGTCGGCGATGATGATGCCGCGAGTCCGTGCGTATTCCTCGGCCGCCGAGTAAACCTTCAGCGTCGCCGAGCGGAGCTCCTCGGCCAGGTCGCGACCGACGATGTCGACCAGACGCGCGAAGGTGATGTTCTCGTCGTGGCCCTCGTCCGACTTCGTGGCCGGCGTGAAGATCGGCTCGGAGAGCTTGCTGCTGTCCTGCATCCCCTCCGGGAGCCGGATGCCGCAAGCCGTGCCGTCACGCTTGTACTCGGCCCAGGCGGAGCCCGCCAGGTAGCCGCGCGCCACGCACTCAATGTCGATGCGCTCCGCCTTGCGCACCACCATCGTTCGGCCCTCGAGCTGCTCGCGTGCCGCCTGGACCGGCGCCGGCAGAGCGCTGAGGTCGGTCGTGATCAGGTGGTTGGGCACCAGACCGGCGGTGCGCTCGAACCAGAAACGCGACAGCTGGGTCAGCACGATCCCCTTGTCGGGGATGCCCGTTGGCAGCACCGAGTCGTAGGCCGAGATGCGATCGGTCGCGACCATCAGCAGCCGGTCGCCGAGATCGAACGTCTCGCGCACCTTGCCGCGTCGAAAGAGCGGCAGCCCGGGAATCTCCACCTCGTCAACGACTGGACGCACCCGTACCTCCCCCTAGCGTTGCGCCGTGGCCGGCGCCGTCAGACCCAACCGGCGAAATGCCGCCTCGATGTGCTCGGTGTGGTAGCGCGGGTCGAAGACCGCCTCGATCTGCTCGGGCGACAGCCTCGCGCGCACCTCCGGGTCCTCCATGAGCAACTCCCGCAGGTGGACGCCGCTGTCCCAGGCGCGGCGGGCGTCTCGCTGGACAATCTTGTACGCCGCCTGGCGGTCCATGCCCGCCTCGACGAGGTCGAGCAGCGCGCGCTGCGAGTAGATCGCCCCATACGTCGCGTCGAGATTCGCCAGCATCCGCTGGGGATAGACGACCCAGCCCTCGACGATCTCGGTCATCAGCGCCAGCATGTAGTCGACCAGGATGAACGCGTCCGGGAACGTGACCCGCTCGGCCGAGCTGTTGCTGATGTCGCGCTCGTGCCAGAGGACGACGTTCTCGAGCGCCGGGGTCACGTAGCCGCGGACGAGCCGCGCCAGGCCGCTGATCCGCTCGCTCTCGTGCGGATTGCGCTTGTGCGGCATCGCCGACGATCCCTGGTTGCCCGGGTCGAAGGGCTCCTCGACCTCGCGCACCTCGGTCCGCTGCAGGTGCCGCACCTCGGTCGCGAACTTGTCGAGCGAGCTCGCCAGGATGGCGAGGGTCGTGATGACGTGGGCGTGCCGGTCGCGCTGCACGATCTGGGTCGAGACGGGGTCCGCCTTGAGCCCCAGCATCGCGCAGACGTCGTCCTCGACGTCGGGCGGAACGTTGGCGTGTGTGCCCACCGCCCCGGAGATCTTGCCGACCCGGATGTCCTCCCGTGCCGCCTCCAGCCGGATGCGGCTGCGCCGCAGCTCGTCGTACCAGACGGCGAGCTTGAAGCCGAAGGTGATTGGCTCGGCATGTACGCCGTGCGTGCGGCCGATCATCAGTGTGTCCTGGTGCGCCAGCGCCTGGTGACCGACCGCCTCGATCAGCCGGTCTAGCTCGCCGAGCAGCTGGTCGATCCCCTCGACCGTCTGCAGCGCGAGCGCCGTGTCGATCACGTCGGAGCTGGTCAGCCCGAGGTGGATAAACCGCGACGCCTCGCCGACCGTCTCGCCCGTGGCGCGGAGGAACGCGATCACGTCGTGGTCGGTCTCACGCTCGATCTCCTTCATCCGGTCCAGGTCGCAGGTCGCCTGACGGATGGCCGGCATCGCCTCGGCCGGCACCACGCCGCGCCGGGACCAGGCCTCGGCCACCGCGATCTCCACCTGCACCCAGAGGTCGATCTTGCGGCGCTCGCTCCAGATGTGTCCCATCTCGGGACGGGTGTATCGCTCGATCACGCAGCCGCTCCTAGTTGACGTCGACGGGCGCGCTGGCCAGCACGCCGTCCGCGTGCGGCGCCAGGCCGCGAACGGTAACGATCCGGTTGTCGAGCTTCTCATTGGACGGCACGTAGACGCGCAGGTAGTTCGGCGTCAGTCCGCTCCAGAGCGGTATGCCGTCCGAGCCGCCGCCGGCCGGCTGCTCGACCAGCACCGACAGATCGGCGTCGAGATGCCGTTCGACGAACGCCCGGTGCAGCCGATCGCCGATGGCGCGAAGCTCCGCGGCGCGGCGCTCCTTGACCCGCGGGCTCACCTGCTCCGCCATCTCCGCCGCCGGGGTGTTCCGGCGCGCCGAGAACGGGAAGACGTGGACTTTCGCGAACGCCATCTCCACGACGAACGCACACGTTTCGGCGAACTCCGCGTCGGTCTCGCCCGGAAAGCCCACGATCACGTCGGTGGTCAACCCGATGTCTGGCACGGCCTCGCGGAGCTGGCGCACCGCGCGCCGGAACTGGCGCGGGTTGTACCAGCGCTTCATCCGGCGCAGCACGGTCTCGCTTCCGCTCTGGAGCGCCAGGTGCAGGTGCGGCGCCATCCGCGGCTGCGCGATGATCTCGACGAAGCGCGCGTCGATCTCGTGTGGCCCGACCGAGGTGACCCGCAGCCGCTCGATCGCCGTGCTTCGCAGGACGTGCTCGAGCAGGTCCGCCAGCCGCCAGACGCGGTCGACGTCCGGCCACTTGTACGTCCCGACGTGCGTGCCGGTCAGCACGACCTCTCGGTGGCCGGCATCCATGGCATCCGCGACCCGCCGCACCACCTCGTCCGGCGCGACGTTGCGCGGTGCCCCGCGTGCCTGGGGGATGATGCAGTAGGTGCAGTGCGCGCGACAGCCCTCCTGGATCTTGACCATGCGGCGCGTGTGGGTCGCGAGCTGGTCGAGCGCCTCGTCGCCGTCGAACGCGGCGTTCTCCCAGCCGAGGCGGCCCAAGATATCGTCCACGACGGTGAGCTTCTCGATCGATCCCGCCACCAGGTCGACCTCGGGCATCGCCTCGAGCTCGGCCGGGTTAACCGCCGGGTAGCAGCCGATCGCGGCGACCAGCGCCGCGGGGCTCTGCCGGCGGGCGCGCCGCAGCATCTGGCGCGAGCGACGGTCGGCCAGGTGGGTGACGGTGCAGGTGTTCACGACGTACACGTCGGCCGCGTCGGAGAAGTCGACTTCCAGCAGCCCTGCCGAGCGCAGGCCCTGGCGGAGGTCCTCTTCGTCGCTCTGGTTGAGCTTGCAGCCGAGGGTACAGACAGCGAAGCGCGGTCGGCGCGGTGGATCGTGTGGTAGCGGCCGTGGCTGGTTCGGCGAGTCCATCGTTCCCTTCGACACGGCGGTGACCGCACAGCCTCGAAAGTATACATGAATGCGCGTTACCCGACCAACGTCTCGACCCGATCCTCGGCCGGCGAGATGGGTGTCCGTACACATGTCCGTTCGCGGCTTTTCGCTCGCTGACACGGTGGGTTTCCAGCAATCGCTCGGCCGACGTTGTCGGAGCTGCTGACAGTCCGGTACGACCGTCCGGTTGCGGCAGCGGGCGCCCGGTGCTAGAGTCGAGGGAGCGGGGCGTCGAGCGCCATACGCTCGCAGTCCACGCCGAACGGGAACGGGGCACGGTGACTCGCTCCTACAGCGCCCGGGCTCGCCTCTGGAGGTGGCGAGTCGACGCGGTGGAGGCTCAGCGAAGGTTTCGGCGGGTGGCCTCCCGGCCGGCACGGTCGTCAGAGTCAGGAAAAACCCGTGGAGTGATCGGCGGGACTGAAGCCTGGCTCGGTGCGTATACACGCTCCCCCACTCTCCCGTTCCGACAACTCGCGATCGACGTTCGGGCTGTGCGCCCGGCGCAGTGACGTGCTTCGTCACCGCGTGGTGTTGCCCGGACGCTTCGAGTCGGAAAGGGATCCCGCGATGTGCGGAATCTTCGGCTACGTGGGCCCGTCGTGCCCGACCGGCCCGATGGTCCTCGGCGCGCTGCGCACACTCGAGTACCGGGGCTACGACTCCTGGGGTGTCGCCGTCGGTGCCAACGGGCACATCGACGTCCGCAAACAGGCCGGGCGGATCGCCGACGCCACCGTCAGACTTCCGGACGCGACCATCGGCTTCGGGCACACTCGCTGGGCGACCCACGGCGGCGTGACCGACCAGAACGCTCACCCCCACCTCGACTGCACGGGCCGCTTTGCCGTCATCCACAACGGGATCATCGAGAACTTCCGCGCGCTCCGGACGCGGCTCGGCCCCGGCCACGCCCTCACCAGCGAGACCGACACCGAAGTCGTGCCTCACCTCATCGAGGACGCCGTCGGCGAGCGCACCGACCCAGCCGCGTTCGTCGAGGGGGTTCGCGCGGCGTTCGCTCAACTGCGCGGGCTGAACGCGATCATCGTAATGGACAACCTCACGAAGCAGCTCGTGGCGGTCAAGAACGTCTCGCCGCTCGTCGTCGGCACCGGCGACGGCGCGTCGTTCATCGCGTCCGACGCGATCGCGCTGGTCGGCCACGCCGACCGCGTGCACTACCTCGGGGACGGCGAGGTCGCCATCCTGGGCGCGGGCGGAGTCGCCTTCCTGGACGCCGCGACCGGGGCGCCGCGCTCGGCCGCGTTCGTCCCCCTCCAGATCGGCGCCGCCGACACCGCCCTCCACGGCTTCGCCCACTACCTCGACAAGGAGATCCACGAGCAACCGCGAGTCCTTCGTAACATCAGTGAGAATTACACCGAGCCGGTCCGGCAACTCGCGGCGGAGATCCAGGACTCCTTCGGCACGTTCTTGCTGGGCTGTGGCACCGCGAGCTACGCCGCGCTGACCGGGCAGTACCTCTTCTCACGGATCGCTCGACGGCACGTCAACTTCGCGGTCGGCTCGGAGTTCAAGTACCAGGAGCACTTCCTGACCGACCGCAGCCTGGTGATCGCGCTGTCGCAGAGTGGCGAGACGGCCGACATCATCGAGGCGGTCATGTCCGCCAAGCGCGTCGGGGCACGGGTTGCGGCGCTCGTCAACGTCGCCGGTTCGACGCTGGACCGCCTGGCCGACGTCAGCATTCACCTCGGGGCCGGCCCCGAGCAGTCGGTCCTGTCGACCAAGGCGTTCTCCGCCAAGGTCGCCATCCTGATGCTTGCGGCGCACGTGCTGAATGGCAGCGAGCATGTCGGCCGGGAGCACCTGTGGCGGGCCGTGGACGGGGTCGAGCGTGCCCTGTCCGAGGAGTCGATCGGGCAGATCCGGGGTATCGCGGCACGCGTCGTCCAGCGCGAGCACGCCTTTATCATCGGACGGGGGCTGTCCTACCCGACCGCTCTCGAGGCGGCGCTCAAGATCAAAGAGGTCAGCTACATCCATGCCGAGGGGTTCGCCGGCGGGGAACTCAAGCACGGCGTCATCGCCCTGGTCGAACCCGGTACCCCCTGCATCGTGTTCTCACCCCTCGATGAGACCCGCGATGATATCCTCTCTGGAGCGATGGAGATGAAGAGCCGGGGCGGCTGGATCATCGGAATCTCGCCTGAGAACGACGCCGTGTTCGACGAGCACGTGCCCGTCGCCGACGTCGGTGACGCGTCGCCGCTGGTCGGCGTCGTACCGGCCCAGTTGCTCGGGTACCACCTGGCGCTCCTGCGCGGGCTCGACCCCGACAAGCCGCGCAACCTCGCCAAGAGCGTCACGGTGAAGTAGGCATGCGGCTGGTCGATACCCACTGCCACCTCGACCTCGAGACGTTCGACGCCGACCGCGGCGCCGTCATCGACCACGCCCGAGCGGTGGGTGTCGGCCGCTTCCTGGTGATCGGTTTCGAGCCCGCGCGGTGGGGCTCGACGCTCGACCTGACATCGATCCATCCCGATGTCTTCGCGGCGGTCGGCGTCCACCCCACCGAGGCGACCCAGTTCTCCCCGGAACTGGAAGTCGATCTGGCGCGGGTCGCCCACGAGCCGCGTGTGCGCGCCATCGGTGAGACGGGTCTCGACTACCACTGGGAGGGCGCGTCGCCCGCGACCCAGCGGTCAGCCTTCGAGGCTCAAATCGCACTTGCCCGCGCGCTTGGTCTGCCCTTCGTGGTGCACCAGCGTGATGCCGAGGCGGACGCGCTCGCGGTGCTCCGCGGCACGAACCCGCCGCACCGCGGCGTCATGCACTGCTTCACCGGCGGGCCGGAGTTCGCCGGCGAGTGCCTCGCGCTCGGGTTGCACCTTGGGTTGGGCGGCGCCGTCACCTACCGGAACGCCCGAGCGCTGCACGAGGCGGTTCGCGGCGTGCCGCTCGACCGCATCGTCCTGGAGACCGACGCGCCATTCATGACGCCGTCGCCGTACCGTGGCCAGCGCAACGAGCCGGCTTATGTCGAGGTAGTGGCACGCCGGGTCGCCGAACTGCGCGGCATCGACGTGGACGAACTGGCCGAGGCCACGAGCAGGAATGCCGAGGCGTTGTTCCAGTTTGACCGGGCAGCGGTGACGCCATGAGCGATCGCCACGCGGTGCTGCCGTCGGCGGTTCGGATCGTGCTGGCCTCCAACAATGAGGGCAAGCTTGCCGAGCTGCGACGCCTGCTCCCCGCGGACGTGTTCGTGGAGTCGGCGCGCGAGGCCGGCGTGGTGCTGCCGGACGAGACGGAGACCACCTTCGCCGGCAACGCCCTGCTCAAGGCCCGGGCAGCCGTCGACCAAACCCGACTGATCGCGCTTGCCGACGACTCGGGCCTCGAGATCGACGCGCTCGGCGGCGCGCCCGGGGTACGCTCGGCTCGCTACGCGGGTGAGCCCAGCGACGATGCGGCCAACAACGAGTTGGTACGGCAGTGCCTGGCCGCCGTACCGGTCGACGAGCGTACGGCCCGCTTCCGCTCGGCCGTCGCCGTCGTCTTGCCGGACGGCCGCGAGCACGTCTCCGAGGGTGTGGTGGAGGGGACCATTCTCGAGACGCCGCGCGGTACCGGAGGGTTCGGCTACGACCCGCTCTTCCAGCCCGTGGGGTACTCCCGCTCGATGGCGGAGCTGAGCATCGATGAGAAGAACCGGATCAGCCACCGGGGTAAGGCGTTACTGGCCGCGTCTCGTTGGCTCCTCCCGATTCTGGAGGAGATCGAGCGCGACGACCGGTCGGCCGGGGTACGCGACGGCAGGGCTAACAATGAGATCGGTGATCAACATGAGTGACGTCAAGACGGTCGCGGGGACCGGGGGCTCGGACCTCGGTGGACGCCGCCCGGTGCTGCCGCTGGTAGGCATCGCGGGGACGCGCGGAAAGTCCACGACCGTCTGGTTGCTCGAGTCGATTCTCCATGCGGCGGGTCGGTCGACCGGACTCTGGTGTAGCACCGGCGTCTACATCGAGGGTGAACGACAGGCGGGAGAGCTCGGGCCCTGGTCCCGCGTCCTCGGAGCGGTCAGCAACGGGCGGCTCGACGTGGCGCTCCAGGAACTCGAGACGCCGCTCGTCACCGGAGTGGGTCTGCCCGAGAGCATCTACCCGCTGGCCGCGATCACCACCCTCTGTGGTAACAACGAGGAATGCCTCATCAGCCCGGAGTTCACCCAGGGGATGGCTGCCCAGCGCATCGTGGCGCGGGCCGTGCGGCCCGACGGACTGCTGATCCTGAACGCCGACGACCTCGCGGTACTCGACGCCGCGTCTGAGACGTCGGCCGAGGTCGTCCTCTTTGCCTTGCACCCCGAGAACCCGGCGCTGCGCCGGCACCTCGATGACGGCGGGTCGGCCGTCTGGGTGGCGGACGGGCACGTCGTCGTCGGCAACGCGCTGGACCATCGCGCGCTGGTCGCGGTCGACGACGTCCACTTCACGCTCGACGGCGCCCTCATCTTCCAGGTCCAGAACCTTCTCTGCGCGATCGCGCTGGCCGCCGGGTTGAATGTGCCGGACGACGCGATTCGTGCCGGCGTGCGCGCGTTCTCGCCCCAGCCGGACGTCCTGCCGGGTAGCTGCAACATCTTCCACGAGAACGGCGCGACCATTCTGCTCGACTCCGCGCGCCAGGTCTGGACGCTCAAGTCCCTCATCCGGGGCATCCGGCACCAGCCCCACCGGCGTGCCGTCATCATGGCCAGCACCTTCGCCCACCTGCCCGACGACCAGCTTCTGGAGGCCGGACGACTGCTCGGTCGGCTCGGCGGCGTCGTCATCCTGCACCACGAGGCTCCGCCCGATCGAATCGACCTGCTCAAGGAAGGCATCGCGCAGAACAACATCCCGCCGCTCGTCATCACACTGCCGACCGAGTCCAAGGCCATTCGGCACGCACTGCGCATGCTCGAGCACGGCGACCTCTGCCTGATGATCACCGACCACGTGCGGGAGACTGCCGCCGCCGTTGCCTGAGGGGCCCTCAACGCGTGGGTAACGGCAGCGCGGTCGGTTCGCGCTCACGCCCCCCTGCTTGGGTCAACGCGGCTATCCGGCATTCGCTCCGTCGCGGGCGGTTCCCGGTGTCCGGACGCCACCCGGGGCTATGGCATGATTGGCCGGCTCGGGCCGCGCCCGATGAGACGAGCCAGTTTTGGGACCACAGCCTGCGGGTGATCGGCACGACGCGCGCGGCCAGGCGCCGTGACGCGGGAGGGAGCGCACGTGGTCTTCGACTTTCACACCCACACGTTTTGGAGCGACGGCGAGCTGTCGCCGATGGAGCAGATCCGCCGGGCCGCGCAGCGCGGCTACCAGGCGCTTGGGCTGACCGACCACGTCGGCGTCGGCGGCGTCGCAGAGCTGATCGCCGCCCTCAAGGCCGATCGGGACGTCGCTGAGCGCTACTGGCCGATCAAGGTCGTGGTCGGCGTGGAACTGACACACGTCCCCGCGGAGGGCATCGCCGACGCCGCTGCCTTCGCTCGGTCGGCCGGGGCAGAGATCGTCGTCCTCCACGGCGAGACCCCGGTCGAGCCCGTCCCACCCGGCTCCGACCACGCCGCCATCGTCAGCGGCGCCATTGACGTGATTGGACACCCGGGCCACATCACGGACGAGGACGTGCGCGAGGCCGCCCGGCGCGGCGTGTACCTGGAGATTAGCGCGCGGCAAGGGCACTGTCTGACCAACGGCCACGTCGCTCGGCTCGGCCAGCAGTTCGGCGCTCGGTTGATCGTGGACAGCGACGCCCACGCGCCCTCCGACCTGTTGAGCGACGAGTTCCAGCGCTCGGTCGCGCTCGGTGCCGGGATCGACTCGACGCTGCTCACGAGCGTGCTCCAGGACTGGCCGGAAGAGCTGCTGCGCCGCGTCCTCGCCCGCCGCGAGAACTGACGCGGTGAACAACTACGACGTCGCCGAGCAACTGCGCCAGTTCGCCGATCTCCTGGAGATCAAAGGGGAGAGCAACTTTCGCGTCACGGCCTACCGGCGCGGTGCCGAGATCATCGGTCACCTGCCGGAGCCGGTCGCGGAACTGGTCGCCGAGGGGCGGCTGACCGATGTCGAGGGGATTGGGAGCGGGCTCGCCGCGGCGGTTCGTGAGCTGGTAGAGACGGGCCGCTACTCGGCCATGGAGGAGGTCCTCGGTGAGGTGCCCTCCACCCTCCTGACGTTGCTCGGCATCCCCGGCGTGGGTCCGAAGTCCGTCGGCCGCTTCTACCGTGAGATGGGCATCACCAATCTCCCCCAGCTCGAGGTCGCCGCGCGGGCCGGTCAGCTCCGGACCCTCAAGGGATTCGGCCCCAAGCAGGAGGCGCGTATCCTCGAGGGGATCGCCTTCCTCAACCGGCGCACGAACCGCCTCTCGATCGGGACCGCGCTCCCCGTAGCCGAGCGTATCGCCGCCGCGCTCGCGGAGCGACTTGGTGCACGTGTCGAGGTCGTTGGTAGCGTCCGGCGGTGCTGCGAGACGGTGGGCAACGTCGACCTGCTGGCAGCCGTGCCCGACACTGGAGCGATCGCCTCCGCGCTGGGCGACGCCCCGTTCGTCACCGACGTCGAGCTTGCCGACCCGGCCTTTGTCGTAGCGGCACTCCAGGTTGGCGCCACGCTTCGCGTCGTGGCGGGCGACCCCGCCCATTTCGGGACCGAGCTGGTTCGCTGGACCGGCAACCGCGACCACGTCGCACGACTCGCCGAGCTGGCCGGCGGCGACTTGCCTTCGATGGCCACCGAGGAAGAGGTCTACCGGTCGCTGGGGCTATCCTGGGTTCCGCCGGCGCTGCGCGAGGCACGCGGCGAAATCGTCGCGGCCGAGCACCATGCGCTCCCTCCGCTCGTGACAGTCGGCGATCTCAAGGGGGACCTCCATCTGCACTCGCAGTGGAGCGACGGCCGCGCGACGATCGCTCAGCTCGCGGAGGCGGCCCGGGCACGCGGGTACGAGTACCTGAGCATCAGTGACCACTCGGGTGGACTCGCGATCGCGCGGGGGCT
>DASSZN010000020.1:0-6335 GCA_035702805.1 Thermomicrobiaceae bacterium
TCGTCGACGCGGCCGCACTCGCCGGGGCCGGCGGCGTCCTCGGCCTGACCGTGCTGCGCGGCGGCGTGCCGCTCGACCTCGCCGTGGCGCTCGTCCCGCCCGCGATCCCCGGAGGCGACGTCGAGCGCCGGGCCGCCTGACGGCCGGCGACCGGAAGCCGGCGCGGGCTCGCCACCCCGGCGGTCCCGCGCCTCTCCCGTCGCGGCTTGCCGGGTGGGGGACGCGCCGCTATCCTCGTGCCGTCTCGACCGCGCGGGCGTTTCGTCGTCAGGGAAGGCGTTGCCCATGTCCAGCCACGTGAGCGACCCCGCCGCGCCCATGCCCCTCGCCGGTATCCACCACGTCACCAGCATCGCCGGTGACCCGCAGCGTAACCTCGACTTCTGCGTGGGCGTGCTCGGGCTCCGGCTGGTCAAGCGCACCGTCAACTTCGACCTGCCGGATACCTACCACCTCTACTTCGGCGACGCGGTCGGGACCCCCGGCACGATCCTGACGATCTTCCCCTGGCCGCGCGTGTCCCGGCGCCCACCCGGCACCGGCCAGATCGCCGTCACCGCCTTCACCGTCCCCGCGCGCTCCCTCGGCTACTGGCGCGACCGCCTGGTCCGGCACGGCGTGGCGGTCACCGGCCCGTTCCGCCGCTTCGACGACCGGGTCATCCAGTTCGCCGACCCGGACGGGCTGCGCTACGAGCTGGTGGCGGTGGAGCGGCCGCCGGAGGTCACCGCCTGGCAAGACGGCCCGGTCCCGCCCGAGCACGCGGTGCGCGGGTTCCACGGGGTCACCATCTGGGAGGCGGCGCTCGAGCGCACGGCGGCGGTCCTCGGCGACCTGCTCGGCTTCCGGGCGCTGGGCGAGGAGGAGGGGCGCGTGCGCTTCCAGGTCGGGGACGGCCCGGCGCGCGCCCTGGTCGACGTCGTGGTGCTCGCCAGCGCCCCGCGTGGCGCCGAGGGCGTGGGCACCGTGCACCACATCGCCTGGCGCACCCGCGACGACGCCTCGCAGCTCGCCTGGCAGGCGCGGGTCGCGGACCGCGGCCTCGACGTCACGCCGGTGCGCGACCGGGAGTACTTCCGCTCCATCTACTTCCGGGAGCCGGGCGGCGTCCTGTTCGAGATCGCCACCGACCCACCCGGCTTCGGCGTCGACGAGCCGCCGGAGGCGCTGGGCACCGGGCTGCGGCTGCCGCCCTGGCTGGAGCCGCGGCGTGCCGCCCTCGAGCAGTCGCTGCCCCCGCTGCGGCTGCCCGCCGCCGCGACCTGATCGCGCCGTCCCCGGTCGCGCGGTCAGGTCACTTCTTGTTGCGCGTCTCGGCGACGAAGCCGGCCGAGGCCGTCGTCAGGACGACCACGCCGACCAGGTTGGCGACCAGGCCGCTGACCAGAATGCCCAATTGGAGCGGGTCTGACGGCCAGGTCTCGGCGAAGAAGAAGGGTGCCGGCGCGATCGGCACCATGATGCGCAGCGCCGCGATTACCGGCACCACCAGGGTCGCGGCGCCCTGCTGGAGCGCGGTCAGCTCGTCGGTGAAGGACACGGTGTCCATCAGCCCCACCCCCGCCAGCAGCGCCACGAAGATGAGCCAGCTGCCGTGGCCGATGAGGCCGGCCATGACCTTGGTGACGATCCCGGTGAGCGCGTAGCCGAGCCCCGACGCCGCCGACCCCAGCATCGAGGGAGGCCGGCGATGCAGCCGCTGCATCGCGTAGGGCGCCAGGATGACCGGGGCCACCACCGCGCTGAACACCACCCAGTGGGACACCTTGACCGACGCCTGGCCGTGCCCGACCGGGACGAGCGCCACCGCGGCGATCCCGAGCCCGATTAGCCCGGCGCCGACCAGTTCCTTCCCGTTCAGGCGCTCGTGCAGCTCGCGGTGCGCCAGCCAGAGGAGCAGGGCAAAGCCGGCGGTCATCAGGATCCGGTCGAGGGTCAGCGAGATGCGCCGCAGCGCCAGCAGCTCGAGCACCCAGCCGCCGGTGTTCATCGCCATCCCGGCGAACCCGGCCAGGTTCTCCGAGACGTGGAGGAGCAACCGCGGCGCGTCCTCGTCCCGGTGCGCGCGTGCGCTTCGGGCCAGGAAGACGATCGATCCGTTCTGTGCCGCCGCCGCCAGCAGCGCGAAGATGATCCCGAGGACCATGCCACCTCATCCCGGCCGGCCGTCCCGGGTAGTTGCCGGGAGGCCGACGCGAGACCAGATGCACGATCCTGTCCGGGGTGCGCGCGCTCGGAGAGACGCGGCTCGACCTTCGCGGGCGGCGAGGGGGTCTCAGGACGTGGCCGCGCGGTCCAGCAGCTCACCGACCGGCCGGGCGGCGAGCCCGTCCGCCGCGAGCTGCTCGAGGATCAGCGGTAGCGCCTCCAGCGTGTTGCGCCACGACCCGGGCGCGGCGTAGCGGTCGGAGTCGTGCAGGAGGAGGACGTCTCCGGGTCGCGGCCGGCCAATTCTCCCCGCGATCGAGGCCGGCGTTGCCCGCGCCTCCCAGTCCCGGCCCCAGCGCGCCCAGAGGACGCGCATCCAGCCCTGGCGGGCCGCCTCGACCCACGACCCGGGGTTGAACACGCCGTAGGGCGGGCGGTAGAGGCGGGTCAGCCGCCCCGACGCGTCCTCGATCGTCGCCCGGGCGCGGGCCAGGTCGTCGGCCACCTGCCAGGCCGTCAGCCGCAGGTGGTTCCGGTGGCGGTAGCCGTGGACGCCGACCTCATGCCCGGCCGCGACGATCTCCGCCGCGCGGGAGGGCGCGGCGGAGACCTGCTCGCCGACGACGAAGAACGTGGCCCGCGCGCCGGCCCGGTCGAGCGCCGCGAGGAAGGCGTCGAGGGAGCGGTCCGGGCCGTCGTCGAAGGTCAGCCCCACCGCGTCGGGCACGGCGACGCGCTTGACTGTCGGGAAGAGCAGGCTCCCCGGCGGCGTGATCGCCACGGCCGGCAGCGCGTGCCCGACGGCCAGCCCCAGGCTCACGACGCCAGCTGTGCGAGCGAGACGCACCGCAGCCCCTTTCCCTGGATGACGTCGAGCCGTTGCCGGATGGTCTGGACGGCGACGTCGGGCGGCATGCCCGACAGGTCGATCACGTAGACGCCGGGCTGGATGCCGGCGGTGCCGCGCGGCTCGGCGAAGACCAGGTGCGCCGGCTGCGGCATCACCGCCAGCGCCGTCAGGTTCACGTCCTGGCGCGCCGGCAGGAAGTAGTGCGCCGTCGACCCGGTCGCGGCCCGCAGGGCCCTCGCCGCGTCCCGGACCTGCCCGCGCACCTGCCAGGGGGCGCTGATCACGCTCGCGTGCGGGTCCTCGGCGACCCCGAAGACCACGCCGCTGGCGGGGGTCAGTCCGGCGACCGCCGCCCGGTCGACGAAGACCGTCACCGGCAGGTGCTGCTGGACCACGACCTGCTCCACCGCCCGCGCCGTCGCCGGGTCGGTGGCCAGCACGCCGACCGAGACGAGCCCGGGCGCCGGGTTGGCCCCCGGCACGTCCATGCGCAGCCCGCGCGCGGCCAGGGCCACGCTCCAGGAGGACAGGGAGAGCAGCACGAGCAGCACCACGGTCGCGACCCCGGCCAGCGTGCGCCGGACCGGGCTGGACCAGCGCGGAGCCCCGCCAGCACTGGTGGTCGCGGCCGGTGCCGGCCGCAGCGTCTCGAGCACGGCAGCGGCGACCGGCCGGGCCGGTTCGGGGCGCGGCGGCGGCAGCGGCGCCCGTCCGTCCGCGGCCGCGCGCAGGGTCGCCTCGAGGTCCTCCGGCCGCCGGATCCACGTCGCGGCGCCGGCGCGCTCCATCATCTCCGCGTTCAGTCGGCCGTGGCCCGGGACGGCCTCGTAGATCAGGATGGGCACCCGGCAGTGGATCGCCTCCAGGCAGGTCACCCCGCCCGCGTTCTGGATGAGGCAGTCGGCGGCCGCCAGCAGCCGCGGCATCTCGGACGTCCAGCCCTGGACCCGCACCCGCGGCGCGCCGGCAAAGCGGCGCGTGAGCCGCCGTCGCAGCGCGTCGTTGTGGCCGGTGACGATCACCGCCGCGACGCCGGCGCGCACGGCCCGCTCCGCCGCGCCCTCGAGGTCGCCGATGCCCCACGCGCCGCCGACGATCAGCGCCAGGAACTCGTCCGGCGGCAGGCCGAGCGCCGCGCGCGCGTCCGCTCGCGACGGCGCCTCCCGGAACTCCGGGCCGACGAGCGGCTCGACGACCGCGACGCGGCTGCCGATGACCCGCGCCGCTGGGGTCGAGATCGAGGAGACGAACAGGTGCTGGTCGATGCCGGGGGCGACCCACATCGGATGGACGCCGTAGTCCGAGACGACCCCGACCGCGGGCACGCTGAGCCGGCCACGCCGGCGCAGGTAGCCCAGCGTCGCCGTCAGCACCGGGTAGGTCGAGACGACCAGCGCCGGCCGCGTCTCCTCCACGATCCGCAGCAGGCGGCCACCGTAGAGCAGGCCCGAGCCGAGCCGGATCAGGTCGCGCATTCCCGGCAGGGCGAAGCAGCGGAACGCGATCTCGTACAGCCACGGCGCGCGCCGCAGCATCGTCGCGTACCCCCAGCGCAGCGCCGCGTCGAGTTGCGGGCTCATCTGCTGCAGGGCGTCCAGCGTCGCCGTGCGCCAGCCTGCCGCCTCGAGTGCCGCCGCGACGGCGCTCGCCGCCGCGTTGTGGCCCCCGCCGACCGCCGCCGACAGGACCAGCACGGTTGGCCGGCGGTCGTCCGGAACCGTCGGTCGCGTTCTTGGGGCCGGCGCCCGTCGCCGGCCGGTATAGCGGAAGAAGACGACGACCATGGCGAGCAGCGCCGCCATCAGCACGAGGAACTGGTCCCGGTCGCTCATCGGATCGCGCGTGCCCGGTCGCTACCGGCACGCTCGCCACGGCGGCGAGTGACTACCATCGACGCGTCCTCCACACCCCTCGTTGGACTCCCCGTGGTCCACGCCAGACGTGTACCACAGCCGCCGGCAACTCGGCACGGTCGACAGGCCGCAGGACGTATACTGCCGCGCGGCCCGGTCGGGGCCGGCCTGGCGTGGGAGGAGTGCTGATGTCGACCGATGACCTGAAAGCGCGCGTTCGAACGCGGGTCGACGAGCTCATGCCGGAGCTCGCCGCCCTCAGCGACGATATTTTCGCCCACCCGGAGCTCCGCTTCCAGGAGCACCACGCGGTCGAGGCGATCACCCGGTCGCTCCGGGCGCACGGCGTCGAGGTCGAGGTCGGCGTCGCCGGCCTGCCGACGGCGTTCGTCGCCACCCTGCCCGGGCATCGCAGCGGGGCACGGGTGGGCATCCTGGCGGAGTACGACGCGCTGCCCGAGCTGGGCCATGCCTGCGGCCACAACCTGATCGGGACCTCCGCCGTCGGCGCGTTCCTGGCCCTGGCCGCCGTCGCCGACGACCTGGACGGCTCGGTCGTGCTCTACGGCACGCCGGCCGAAGAGGGGGGCGCCGGCAAGGTCGTCATGCTGGAGCACGACGTCTTCGACGGCCTCGACGTCGCCATGATGACCCACCCGTTCCATCTGGCCACCGCCGTCGACACGCCCTTCCTCGCCTCCGGCATGCTGACGCTCCAGTTCCACGGCCGCCCGTCGCACGCGGCCGCCGCCCCGACCGAGGGGATCAACGCGCTCGACGCCCTGGTGATGACCTACGTGGGCGTCAACGGGCTGCGCCAGCGAGTGCCGAAGGACATCAACATCGCCGGCATCATCACCCACGGCGGCGCCGCGGCCAACGTCATCCCCGACTTCGCCGAGATGGTCTACGTCGTCCGCGCCGGCCAGTGGCAGCGCGCCCGGCAGGTGATGGAGCAGGTCGTCCGCGTCGCCGAGGGCGCGGCCGCCGCCGTCGGCGCCACCGTCGAGGCGATCAGCCGCAAGAGTGACCTGGCCCAGTTCCCGTTTTACACCGAGGAGAAGCAGAACTCCTCCCTCCAGCAGGTCTTCCGTGCTAACCTCGACGCGACCGGCATCCCGCACCAGCCCTACTCGCCGGATATGGGCCAGGGTTCGACCGACTTCGCCAACCTGAGCCAGGAGATCCCCGGCATGCACCTGATGCTCCGCCTCGACGGCACGGACCGCCCGCCGCACACGGTGGAGTTCGCCCGCGCCGCCGGGTCCGAGCACGGCCGCGCCTGGCTCCGCCAGGCAGCCTCGGTCATGGCCATGAGCGCGGTCGACGTGCTCAACGGGGAGGGCGTGCTGGAGGGGGTCCGGCGGGACTTCCAGGAGACGCGCTGACCGCGGTGACGCGGGTCCTCGCGACCGGGGGAGTCGCGTGGCAACGTTCTCCGGGTGCGCTCTGACTTGGCCTGTCGCGTGGAGATGATCGGCGAT